>JBFHEL010000077.1:0-12624 GCA_041584155.1 Saccharicrinis sp. | reverse complement strand
GCTGAACCAGTATCAGTATTCGACTTTCCGTACTTCTCGAAGATTTCTTGTTTCTTTTCTGCTGTCAAGTACATAAAAGTATATATTAAAAATTGCGGTGCAAAGATAATCAATAATTTACACTATACAACACATCGCACTAAGTTTTTAAAATAGCTACTCTTTCACTTCCTGCAATTTTTTATTCATATCGCTCCAAGCCTTACAGGCTGCAAAAGTTTTTTCAGCATAGGGGATTAAATCTTCAAAATCGGCTAACAAACGATCTTCCACTAAATCATGAAGTTCACCTCCTCTTTGCGAGGCAATAAACTTTAATTTATTCACTTGTTTTTCTAATTCTTTAATTTCTTCGGTGTTCATAAGGCATACTCATTTTACTTGGTTACATTTTATTTAAAATGGAGCTTATCAAATCACTGTCATAATCAGCATATCAAATCTCCTGCGTTTTTTTACATTTTTGAAATAAAAAATATTGATGCATATTCCAAAACTTCTCCCCCACTTATTTAATATTTCTATGATGAGGATGTAAAACAAATAAAATACCACAATTTTAAACCTCTGTATATCAAGATAATAAAAACACACACCCTACAAAATTGTATAATTTATATTTCCTGAATAACAAATAAGTACGATGGCTTGGGTAAATTGTAAAACAATGAAAGCAGAATGATACAGCAAACGAAGATTCTACCAGTAAATAGAGGTCACCACTTAAGTCTATACAATAAAAAACCCCACCAAAGGCAGGGTTTTATTCTTCTGTTCGAACATTAATATTTAATAACCTCTTTCTTCGGCCATTTTATCCATTTCCTGATTAAAAATCTCTTCGTATTTCTTTTTATCGTAGTCAACCTGTAATTTGGCATCTTTAGAAATACGGTCATTCATCCCATTTAAAAGATCCTCTTTGCTTACTTCAATGGCAATAAATGAGCGATACTTCTTATCGGGCATTACACTTGATTTTTCACAAGCAACAACAATATTACTAATTGTTTGATCTGCCACTTCACGGGTAAGATTTTCGAATTTCTGTTCAAATTCTGAAGCAGAACCAACCTCACGCTCATTTACATAACGATCAGTCACAGATTTTGTATTAGACTGAATAAGCGTTACCAATCTTTGCTTAGCTAACAACAAGGCTTTTTCTTTGGATAAACTTAGGTCACTACTGGTAGCCATTGAAAATGCCCTAAAATAGTTTTTATCTGACCTTCCATCTTTCTCACAAGGCATATCTTCCAATATTTGGCCTACTTCTGTGTTTGTAGCAACTTTTTCTTTCGATTTACAACTATAAGCGCCAAAAACAAGGCAAAGAGCAATAGCGCCAAGTCCTAATGTTTGTTTTAAATTCATAATGAATATATTTGGTTAGTAAAACACAATTATAAAACTTGTTCAAAAAACAAGCCAAAATAAAAATCCGATAATTATTCCTTTAAAATTTCCTTAAATTGTTTAATCTGTTCATCCGTTCCCAATACAAAAAGTTTATCATCACGGGATATTTTTATCTGCGGAGAAGGATTAAAGATATACGTTCCCTGCGATGTTTTCAGTCCCATTAAATTGGCTCCTGTTTTCTTACGCAAGTTAAGTTCCTGAATTGTTTTAGTTGTATTTTCATCGGTAATACCACTACATCCCACTTCTGTTAATTTAACCTCCCTGCTTTTTTGCAATAAAATATTCTCAACAAACTCAACTACATCAGGTTGCACCACCAACTTAGCCATTCTTTGCCCTCCAATCCTATCGGGCATAATCACATTGGTAGCTCCGGCATGTCGAAGCTTTACGTCAGATCTAAAATCACTTGCCCGACTAATAATCTTCAGCTTAGGATTCATTTCTCTGGCAGTAAGCACTACAAAAACATTATCTGCATCATTGGGCAAGGCGGTAATTAAAGCCTTTGCCTTACGTATCTGAGCTACATCCAACACTTCTTCTGAGCTGGCATCACCCTGAACATATAATAAACTAGGATCTTCCAATATACGAGCCACTACATTGTCGCGTTTTTCGAGGATAACAAATTTCTCGCCATACTCCTTAAGCTCCTCACACGCCTGATAACCGTTCCTACCATATCCACATACAATAATATGATCTTCCAGTTTTACAATCTTTTTTTTCACCTGATAAAGTTTATAGGATTGCTGTAATGCCCCTTCCACTACCAAACGAGTAATAGAGGTAATAACATAACCAAAAATTCCGAAGCTAAATATAATAAGAAATACTGTAAAAATCTTCCCTCCTTCCGACAAAGGATACACTTCTCTGAAACCTACAGTAGACACTGTAATAGTAGTCATATAAACCGCATCAATAAAAGAATACCCTTCAATTATTCCGTAACCGATGCCACCAATCAGAAGAATAAAGAACAAAGCTGCCACTCCATACAATATGATTCTGAAATTTTGAAGATATGGCATTCTTTTATTCACTCACTTGTTATTTATAGTCAGTACTTGATGTCCTATGCGACAGCGCAGACATTTTTTTTGTTTACAATAATTATTCGACAAATATATTAAAGCCTGTGAATCTCCGGCATTATTAATTGAGATTTTGTGTGCCTTCCATTCGTTCAATACCTTATTTTCCTCTGGCTTAAGCCTGGCTAACCAATCAAGCACTCTATCCTGAAGTTGCTGATTAGCAATTGACTTACCATAGGCAAACACCATTGGAATTACCGTATTAATGATAATCAGATTTTTTGAACTTTCACCTAGCTTCTTCATTCTTTTTTCTGATTTTTTACCCGGAAGATAATGTGTCTGCCAATACGCGCTAACCTCGACCTCCAGATACGACTGTACAGTCTTAATATCAGGCTCATTAACTATTTTTCCAAACACACCTTTTAATTTAAGCAGCAAATTTGCCAACTGCGATAGGCGAATAGTTGGGAAATTAGATGGCCTTAATCGTAAAAACTTCCATAAATGATTATCAACCCCCTTTAGATGATGCTTTTGCTGTAAAAAACAATAATCACGATATAAATTCTTTAAATAAGAATCATGATGACTCTCTTTTAAAAAACCTGCCTGACCAAACAAAAGCGCCTCTGTCAATTGAATATTGTCGCTATATTTCAGCATCACGGTAAGAGGAATAGATCGGGCCAGTCTTTCAAAGGGTTCCCCATTCACTCCAAACCCAAAGCTTCTGAATAACAAACGATAAAAAGTCTCATCCCAATCCGAAGTAGTCATCTCTAACATCTGCTGAATAGTTGCTGCCTTTTGCTCCAGACGCTCCACCAAAACACGTTGTAACCAAATAGAGACATCAAAAGAACTAATCAAATGAAGCTTATTGGAACAGGCCAGCCATTGAATGCTGTTTTTCAACTCGCAATAGTGCCGGTACAAATAATCAGGGCAAGGCAGCTTTAGTATAGGTATAAGCTCTCCATTGCTTCTATAGGTTGGTGCATCATCATTCTCTACCACATGCAGAATCACATTATCATAGGCTTTATCGTTATGATGACCATGCAAATTCCATTCAGAGGAATTCATATGCACTTCTACATTACCTACCCAAAGGGTACCTTCTATCTTAATTTTAGCATTGAAAAAATCGGGTCCTGCATCGTGATTGATCTCTCCGGGATGAATAACCTCAATAGCTTTTTTACATTGAGTTAATAAATTTATGGAACTATACATTTTGTACTGCCATACATATTGAAGAAACTCCTCTGTCATGGTGTTATCGCTTAGCATAATTAACACCTTAATTTACGATTTTTTGAATTATTATTTAAACGCAAACAATTAAAAAAAACTACACAATAAATAACGCAAACAAAAAAACCTCCAGGCTTATTGGAGGCTTTCAAATTATATTTTATCGCATCAATTGATTATATCAATCCTTTTTCTTTTAGTAATACAGCCATTTGCTGTTGCACTTCCTTGGCTGCCAGCCCTGCTTTTTCGGCAAAGTTTTTTTCGGTACTAGCGTAAATAATTCCACGGGACGAATTCACCAACAAACCACATTTATCATTTAATCCGTTTTCAGCTACTTCCTGCAGGCTACCACCCTGAGCACCAACTCCAGGAACCAATAAGAAATGATTGGGAATGATATCTCTGATCTCTTTTAGCTTTTCAGCTTTAGTAGCTCCAACCACATACATCAGATTTTCTTCGGTACCCCATTGTTTTGATGTTTTGATCACCTTTTCAAAAAGCTTTTCATCATTTTCTGTCATATACTGAAAATCAGCAGCTCCTTTATTAGAGGTTAAAGCCAGTAGGATCACCCATTTATCAACATAAGTCATAAATGGTTTTACCGAATCCTCTCCCATATAAGGGGCTACAGTAACTGAATCAAAGTCCATAGTATCGAAGAATGCCTTTGCATACATATTCGAGGTATTACCAATATCTCCGCGCTTGGCATCGGCAATAATAAAAATATCAGGATAATTATAACGGATGTAGTTCACCGTTTTCTCCAAACTGTTCCAACCTGAAACGCCCATACTCTCGTAGAAAGCCAGATTAGGCTTATAAGCCACAGTAAACGCTTGCGTTGCATCAATAATCTCCTTATTGAATGCAAAAATAGGATCTGTTGTTTCAAGTAAAAAACGAGGAATCTTATTGATATCGGTATCTAAACCCACGCATAAAAAACTCCCCTTTTTCTTAATGTTTTCAAATAGTTCCTGAGATGTCATTCCTTTTAGTTTATAAAGTTGAAAATTTGTACAGGCTCAAAGTAATTTGTTTCTAAAGTGTTTTAATAAAACCTAAAGCATCTTAGATATTTCAAGATACCTTAATCTCAATTCGTCGATTTTATCTTCTGCAAGAAAATTAAGCTCCTACATTAAAAATAGCATTGAATAAACTTTAGCTCACCCTTCTTTTGCGACATATAAAGAATGTTTTAATTCTTTATTACCCAGCCTTACAAACCCCGCTGAAATATTATTCGGTATTGAAACCAATGTACTTTAAATTGCTCTTATTAATAACTAAACCGTTATAGTTTCAAATTTGCTATAGATTACTGCCGTTAGTTTTTTTGCTTTTCCCATGCTAAAATATCTTTAAACTCATTATTTTTTTTAACATGTAAACATTACAAACTAATCACTTATAAGCTTTATTACTTTAAAAACTTTCTAACTAATTACAGCTCACTGGCTTTTAAACGCTCGGCATTTTCCTCAACAATTAAGCGATCAATAACAGCCTGAATATCACCATCCATTACTGCAGGTAGGTTATAGAGGGTAAAATTAACACGATGGTCAGTTACTCTTCCTTGCGGATAATTGTAGGTTCTGATTTTTGCAGAACGGTCGCCTGTTGAAACCAATGTTTTACGTTTAGACGATATTACATCGAGATATTTTTGGTACTCCAGGTTATACAAACGAGTACGTAATTCAATCATTGCCTTATCGAGGTTTTTCAACTGCGATTTTTGATCCTGACAAGTCACTACGATACCAGATGGAATATGTGTTAATCGGATAGCTGAATAAGTAGTATTCACCGACTGACCTCCAGGACCAGACGAACAGTAGGTATCCTTACGTATATCTTCGGTACGCAACTCAATATCAAATTCCTCAGCCTCAGGCAAAACAGCAACCGAAGCAGCCGAGGTATGCACTCTTCCCTGCGTTTCAGTCTGTGGCACGCGTTGAACACGATGCACCCCTGATTCATATTTTAAGATTCCATAAACACCATCCCCCGTCACATTAAATACAATTTCTTTAAACCCTCCGGATGTTCCTTCACTCTGATGAGTTACTTCTACCTTCCAACCTTTTTTCTCACAAAACTTGTTGTACATACGAAATAAATCACCTGCAAAGATACTGGCCTCATCTCCACCGGAACCAGCACGTAGCTCCACCACACAGTTTTTACCATCTTCAGGGTCAGCTGGAATTAAAAGCAATTTAATTTCCTCTTCCATATCCGGCAGTTTTTCCTCCAGTTCTTCCAGCTCCATCTTAGCCATCTCTCTCATCTCTGCATCTTCCTCTTCTTTCAAAATGGCTTTAGCCTCTTTGATGGTATCCAAAGCTGATTTATATTTATCATGAGCACCTACAACCTTTTCCAGTTCTCTATACTCTTTATTCAGCTTGATATATTTTTTTGTATCTGCAATCACTCCCGGATCAGTAATTTGTTCCGAAACTTCCTGAAAGCGGATGACTACTCCACCCAACATTTCTAACAATCTATTCTCGCTCATTATATAATTTTTATACTATTATTCTATGTTTTATTTCTGTTCTATCATTAAGATAGTAAGATCACTAAGCACAACATTGCACTAACAACCGTCAAACTTATATAAAACCGGATAATAGCATTTTCTGAATTAAAAATTAGTATTTAAACGTTCCAAACTCACCTTTTATCGTCAGCTCTTTGCTATTACTTGCTTCACAGCGTCCTACTATCTGAGCTTCAACACCAAAGGACTGACTGATCTCTATTAAATCAGCTGCTATCTCTTCAGAAACATAAAGCTCCATGCGGTGCCCCATATTAAACACCTTATACATTTCGTCCCAGGCAGTACCCGATTGTTCCTGAATTGTTTTAAACAAAGGAGGCACAGGAAATAAATTATCTTTAATTACATGAAGCTGATCAATAAAGTGAAGCACTTTGGTTTGTGCTCCTCCTGAGCAATGCACCATCCCATGAATTTGAGAACGATATTGATCCAACATCTTTTTAATCACTGGGGCATAGGTACGTGTTGCCGACAATACCAATTTACCTGCATCTATATCGACTCCTTCCACTTTATCGGTTAATTTTAAGCCGCCGGAATACACTAAATCAGCAGGAACCTCAGGGTCAAAACTCTCCGGATATTTTTGTGCCAGATAATTGGCAAACACATCATGGCGAGCCGAAGTTAAACCGTTGCTCCCCATACCGCCATTATATTCCTTTTCATAGCTAGCTTTTCCCGAAGAAGAAAGGCCTACAATCACATCACCAGCCTGTATGTTTTTATTATCAATTACATCCTCCCGTTTCATACGGCATGTCACCGTAGAATCGACAATAATGGTGCGCACTACATCACCCACATCAGCAGTTTCTCCACCTGTGGAATAAATGGAAACACCCATTTCCCTTAACTCTGCCAACAACTCTTCTGTACCATTAATAATAGCTGAAATAACCTCTCCTGGAACCAGATTTTTATTTCTTCCTATGGTTGATGACACTAAAATATTATCGGTAGCACCCACACAAAGCAAATCGTCGAGATTCATGATCAGCGCATCCTGAGCAATACCTTTCCATACAGACATATCTCCGGTCTCTCTCCAGTATAAATAAGCCAGAGATGACTTTGTGCCAGCACCATCGGCATGCATGATATTGCAAAAATCATCATCGCCACATAAGATGTCAGGAATGATTTTACAAAAAGCGTTTGGAAATAAACCTTTATCAATATTTTTTATGGCGTTATGCACATCTTCTTTAGATGCAGAAACCCCTCTTTGATTGTACCTTGATGCTGAATCCACTGGAAAAATGATTTAGAATTTTCGGGAGACAAAAGTAGTATAATTTTAGCAAACTACAGCTATTTGTCAGAAGTCATTTACCTGCAATAAAATAGGGAATATCAATACCAACGGTATACTTTAGTTTTTTGCTTTTGGTTTTCGGGTGGCTTTAGGCTATTGCAGGTTAGCAAAAGATGCAAAAAGCAATGATAATTACTCATCAGAAAGTTTCATCAAAGTATCTAAATCACTCAAAATAAATTTTACTGGCAACCAAAATTTCATACCAGTAAGCACACAATCCTGTGTAGTTGCTCACGCTCTACTCATTGACTTTCTGCATTGGCTTTTCCATTACCACATTAAATTCAAAATCTCTATCATCATCCTCACCTGCTGTAGTAAACTTTACTTTGTTATTCAGATACCCTTTAGCTGCTACCATAAATACATAATCGGTATCAGGCTTTAGTTTAACCTTGAATTGCCCATCTTCGGCAGCATTCATTTTTAAAGTAGTTCCATCGCTACCTATTAAACGCAAATATGCTCCCTGCACCAGTTCTTTATTTTTATTCACAATCGTACCATGAAGTGTAAACTGAAGAATAGGTAGCACAAAACTGTATAAATTATCAATACCTTTAGTGCTTCCTCGCGAAGAAGAAAACAAACCTTCCTCAGTTTTGCCTTTAAATGCAATGCCAAAATCGTCTCCTGTACTATTAATGGGTTCACCCATATTTTTAATATGCCACAACCCCTCTTCATCCTGTGTGGCCTTAAATATATCAAGTCCTCCGAAACCAACATGCGTATTGGAGCTAAAATACAATGTGCCATCCATACGCACATAAGGAAACATTTCATCACCGGGGGTATTAATAACAGAGCCCATATTAACAGGCTCGCCCCATGCGTCGCCTCTTTTGGTGGTTTGCCAGATATCTTTGCCGCCAAAACCACCTTCACGATCGCTCACAAAATACAAGGTTGTACCATCTGGAGCAATGGCTGGATGAGCTACTACAACGCTGTCTAATCCTATTTGAATAGCAGCTGGTTCACTCCATTTGCCTCCTGTACGTGTACAGCTCAATATTTCGGCGCCCATGGAAATGGAATCATTATACATACAACGGGTATAGAAAAGAGATTTTCCATCCATACTTATCGAGGGAGCACCATTATCCACGCTTTCAATATTAATTGGTTCTTCAAAAGCCTCTGGCTCAGACCACTCTCCCTTAGCATCCAACTTGGAATAATAAAGCAACGACGTTCCCTGTCCGGTGATTCTGTTTCTGCGTTTGGCTTTACTCTCTGTACGCATCGAAGAAAACACCACATAATCATATGACTCACCTACATAAGCAGGAGAAAAATCACTGAACTTACTACTGAGTTTCTTTACCTTGCTTATCTGATACCTGTTGGGTTGAGGTTCTTTTTGCAACATCATACATGAAGCCAGACCTCGTTGTGCGCGCACATCGGTTGGAACCTCTTCCAAATAGATTTCGTATTCGGTAAGTGCCTTTTCCAGCTTACCGGACTTTCGATAACTCTCGGCCAAATAAAACCTTCCTTGACGTTCGGGATATTTATACCTCACCGCCTTTGAATATGCTGAAGCAGCCTTGGTGGGCATATTGATGATACGATAGCACTCGCCCATATAATACGAATATTCACCCTTAAGATAACGATTCTTCTCACGGGAATAGGCTTTCTTATACAATCCTGCAGACCTGGCATATTCACCTATCTCAAATGCCATTTGAGCCTGTGACACCCTCTTCCCTCCGGCACAGGCCGAAAGCAAAAGAATTAACAATGAAAAATATAGAGTATATACGAGTAACTTCATGCTTTCAATAGAAAATTATCTGTAAAAATAGTTTAAAATAGTCTGGAATGAAAACGCAGAAGCAGCTTCTTTATTTTATTTATAATCAATAGAACTTCTATCCTTAAAAAATAATTGATGTAGAATAGTACCTTTGCACAAAATTAAAAGCCATTTATTATGATGACAGCAGTTAAGATTCGCACCATATATCTTATCATGTATATGGCTTTTGCTTTTTGGCGCGTATTCTATAATATTTACCTGGAAGACATTGGGTTAAAAGGATCTGAGATTGGCACTATTAACACAATCTTTCAGGCCACCATTTTTATTACAGTTGTTATATGGGGTACCTATGCAGATAAACGTGGCATCCGGCCAACCTTACGAATTGGCGTTGGGATCACAGCTATTTGTATGTTTATATTGTCCTATGTAAACAACTTCTGGATACTCGTATTCTACATTCCCTTTCTCACTTTTTTTTATCATCCTTTAGGAGCATTGAATGACGCATTGGCTACACAGTTTTCAAACATTGAAAAAAAACACTCTTTTGGTACATTCAGACTATGGGGATCATTAGGATGGGCTATTGCATCCATAACAGGAGGCTACCTCTTCTCTCATTTTTCAATAAAATATATTTTCCCCCTGTCAACCCTATTGTTTTTAATGCTCATTCCATTACTCTCAACACGTAAAAAGAAACACACCTATACGGCCAAATTTAAAATGATCACTTTAAAAGAGCTTCTGAAAAATAAGCCTCTGTTACTTTTTATCTTAGTCATTAGTCTTTATGGCATTGTGTGTTCTCCGGTATTTACTTACCTCAATTTATATTTTACCGAATTAAAACCTGACAACAATATAGTTGGATTAGCCTATGCCATTATGGCTTTTAGTGAACTCCCCCTCTTTATTATTGGCAATAGACTACTTAAAAAATTTGGTTCCCGTACAATCCTGTTAATGGCCATGTGCTCAATGGCATTACGTTACCTCCTGTATGGTTCCTTTCCGGATGTCATTGTTGCTCTATCCACCGGCTTATTACAAGGTGTTTCTCTGGCTTTCTTTTTAGTAGGCACGGTTGACTATATGAAACAGTTAATTCCCCCCGAACAGCATGCCACCGGGCAATCAATAATTTGGGGAAGCTACACCGGATTGGGACAGACTATCGGCAATTTATTAATCGCTTTAATTATTGACAGTTATGGAATGGTAAAAGTGATGCAAATATGGATAGGAATAGCAATGAGCTGCGTATTGCTTACAATAATTTATTTTAGAGTGTACAAACCAATAAGTAGTGAATAATAATCAGTACATTTAATAGCAAAAATATTTTCCATGAGCCTAGAAAAACTAATTGTATTTGCATGCCTGATTTGTACCATAAGCCTGCCGGCACAAAACGTTGCCGAAAGTATTAAAGCCAACTTTCTCCAATTTTACGCCCACCAACACATTGACTCAACAGAAGTTACTCACCTGATTAATACTATGGTTAAGAAAGAATCTTGGCCTGATTTGGATTATGAGAGCACCCGAAGGAGCAATTGGCCTCCCCTTTTTCATCTGAAAAGGCTAAAAACAATGGCCATTGCCTATGCAAATCCTTCTTCAGCACTCTATCAGCAAACAGAACTTAAAAATGCAATCCTTTCTGGGTTTAATTACTGGTGCAATAACAATTTCAAAAGCGACAATTGGTGGCTGGGTGAAATAGGCATCCCTCAAAACATAGGCCCCATACTTATTTTAATGGACAAAGAGATATCAGATGAAACAAAAACAAAGGCGCTGGAAAAAATGGATGCTTCTTTGATTGGTAAAACAGGTCAAAACAGAATATGGTTAAGTGGAAATGTATTGATGCGAGAGTTGATGCGCGGCAACCTTAATGCCTGCGAAGATGCAGCCAATGAAATAAAACAAACCCTGGTAATGACGGATGGAAACAGCGAAGGTATACAACCAGATTTTTCTTTTCATCAACATGGTTCCCAACTGCAATTTGGCAATTACGGCCTGCATTTTTCTGAGGATTTAGTGATGTGGATATATATTTTAAACAATACACCACTATCTTTTTCTTCTGAGAAAATGGAACTCATGAAAAACGCATTACAAGAGGGTCAGAACTGGGTTGCTTATAAAAATCGCTACGATATACTGGCTGCAGGACGACAGCTGTTTCCTCATATGGTTGATGGTGATATATATTTTCACTCTATCATCAAGAAAGCTGACAAACATAAAATGAACACCAAATTGTTTGCTGAAATTTATCACAATGAACTACCTGCAAGCTTTACCGACGATACAGGCTCATTGCTTCAGGGCTTCAAGTATTATCCTCATTCTGATTTTGGAGTATACAGAACCTCTGATTTTTATACCTCAGTTCGAATGTGTTCAAACAGAACAATAGGAGCTGAAGCCGGAAACGGCGAAAACCAGCTGGGTTATTACCTTGGCGATGGATCCAACCTCATCTATCGTCGTGGAGATGAATATCACGACATCTACCCTCTTTGGGATTGGAAAAAACTACCCGGAACAACCCTCCTACAAGACAGTGTCAGACTCCCTGTTTTAGGCTGGGAAGGCTACCACAATCAATCTGATTTTACAGGAGGCCTAACTACTGATAAAATAGGGGTTACCGCTATAAAATATCGTAGAGATGGGCTACAAGCCAATAAATCATGGTATTTTTTTAATGATAAGATAATTGCTCTGGGCTCTGGCATTAATTGTAAAAAACCCTTTCCGGTAACAACAACACTCAATCAATGTTACTTAAAAGACGAAGTGTATGTTTTTGACAAAAATTATAAACCAGCCCAAAAATATAATGGAAAAGGCATATGGCACGATAGCATAGCTTATATTAGTCTAACTGATCAGCCGATAGAAAGCACAATCCTAAATAAAAAAGGGAAATGGAATAATGTGGTTACCTGGTTACCAGATACAACAGTTTCAGCAACAATTTTTACAGCATCTATTAATCATGGTACTCAACCTGTAGACGAAAGTTATGGATATGTTACGGTTCCAAACATTACTCATCAAAGCATCAAAAAAGAGATTCGCAATACAAACTTTTCACTTCTATCTTTAACTACTGATATACATGGGATACATTTAAAACGGGAAGACTTATATGCCTTTACTTTTTTTAATC
>JBFHEL010000076.1:0-12652 GCA_041584155.1 Saccharicrinis sp. | reverse complement strand
TATGATAAGAGGGGAAAGGGTTTCTTGTTGTAACTTTAGCTTATTAAATAGTTGTGTATGGATTTTAAGATAATGAGGATAGCCTTCGGACTGTTTTATGTCCTCTCTAATACGGGTTTTTCTCAGGGTTCATCGTCCTTATATACAGCCGCCTATCAATCCGGAGAGTATTTAAAATACACACTTAATTATGGTTTTATCACAGGGGGGTATGTGAGTTTCTCTGTTTCTGATACACTCTGGAATGGTATAAGTGCCAATGAAGTTGTATTGCAGGCCAGTACATCGGGTTTTGTAGATGTGGTTTTTAAGTTACGCGATCGCTATACAAGTATCATTGATACGGCAATCCATCAACCGGTTAAATCAGTCAGGGATATTAGAGAAGGAGGGTATCGTTATTACAATGAGGTAACATATAATTATGTTAATGTAGTTGAAGATTCTATTCAAATTTATAGCCAGAAATCGGGTGTGGTTAAGGTGCCTGTTTATATTCAGGATATTCTCTCGGCCTTTTATTACGCACGGCGTTTTGATTTTAACGACGATATGAAAGCCGGAGAGGTGTTGAGCTATGTTTGTTATTTCGGTGATGAGCTATTTACCCTGAGAATAAAATATATGGGACTCGATATTATAAATACCAACTTTGGACAAATGGAATGCTATCTGTTTCATCCGGTAACAGAGGTTGGTAGAATGTTTAAAACAGAAGAAGATCTGAAGGTATGGATATCAAGAGATAATAATCGTATCCCTGTGAAGGTCAAGGTAAACCTGAAGGTAGGATCTTTTACCTGTGAGCTGGATGAATTTAAAGGATTACGCAATTCCTTTAGCTGCATCCGATATTAGTTATTTTAAACTTTTTGATATATTTTTGCAGCATTTTATTTATACAAAGATTTAATTTATAACACTATGGCAACTACAGCTGATATTAGAAACGGGATGTGCATTAAATTTAAAAATGATTTATATGCAGTTGTGCAGTTTCAGCATGTGAAACCAGGAAAAGGACCTGCTTTTGTAAGAACAAAGTTAAAAAATATATCAACCGGAAAAGTGATTGATAATACTTTCTCTGCAGGTCACAAAATTGAAGAACAACGTGTTGAACGTCGTTCATATCAATATCTATATAAAGAAGAACATGGTTATGTTTTTATGAATAATGAAAATTTTGAGCAGGTAAGCATCGATGAAAAATTAATAAACAATTATGATTTATTAAAAGATGGTTTGGCTTGCGAAGTAGTTTATCATGCGGATACTGAAACTCCATTATTGGTTGATTTGCCTATGCATATTGAGTTTGAGGTGACTTATACCGAGCCGGGAGTAAGAGGAGACACTTCTTCTACAAACTCTTTGAAACCTGCTACTATTGATACCGGAGCGCAGATCATGGTACCTTTATTTGTTAATACTGAAGATTGGATTAAAGTAGATACCCGCGACAGATCATATGTTGAAAGAGTAAAAAAATAAGTTTAATAGTTATAAAAAAGGCCCTGTTATTCTATCAGGGCTTTTTTTATTTTGGGCAAATAGCTGATTTTGGTCAAAAAATTAATAACTTACCATTCGAACAGTTTTTAGAAATACAGATGGTTACCCAACTTCAAAAAAAGAGACTAAGACTTTTTAAGGATCGCTTGAATATCCTTCTTGATATCGCGCAAACAATTAATGAGGATCATAGCATTGACGACTTGCTTTCTGAGTTCGAAATTTTGTTGCGCGAAGAGCTGGAGGTGGGTAAGATATTGGTGTTTACTTATATAAAAGGAAGGTGGAAAAACTTGTTAAACTCAGGTGTTACTAAATCCGAGTTGGCAGACATTGATGTAGAAACAGATCTTATTCAGTATAAGAATATTGAGAATATCACTATTTCTCATCCGCCTCAATTAAAAGGGTTCGATGCTGTTATTCCCCTATTTCACCGTTTTAAGGCCATAGGTTTTGTTTTAATAGGAGATGTGGAAGAGGAGCATCAAGGCATCAGTCCAACCATCAAGCATCTTAAGTTAATCCAGATTATTTCGAACCTCATTATTGTTTTTATTGAGAACAAAAGAATGCAGGAAGAGATTCTTGAGCAGGAAGCTATGCGCAAGGAGATGGAGTTGGCATCCAGGATTCAGTCACAACTGGTTCCTGCCGACAAAAACCTGCCCATAAGTACGCGGTATTCTATTCATACATTTTATCATCCTCAGTTCGAGGTTGGGGGCGATTATTATGATTTTATCAGGCTGTCAAAGAATGTATTGGGTTTTTGTATTGCCGATGTATCAGGAAAGGGAATTTCTGCAGCCATGCTTATGTCTAATTTTCAGGCGGTTTTCAGAGCTCTCTTTACACCGAATATCAACATGAAAAAACTGGTGCATTTGCTCAACCAAAAGGTTAATCAAAGCGCCAATAGTGAGAAGTTTATTACTATGTTTCTGGGAAAGTACAATACCCTGACTCGTAAACTAACTTATATTAATGCAGGGCATTTGCCTCCCATGTTATTCGATCCTAAAAAACGGGTTTTATCAAGTTTAGATGTGGGATGTATTGGCTTAGGAATGCTCGATGAAATTCCTGCTGTTGAGGTAGGCAAGACAAGTGTTCCCCGGCAAGCTAAGTTTTTAGCCTTTACCGATGGCTTGGTGGAGTTGGAAAGCGGCGAAGAGATAGAGTCGGGAATGAAGTCGGTTGAAGATATTATCTGCAATAAACATGATGTGGAACGTAATATGGAAGAACTCAAAGAGCTCATCAATGAACAGCTTGAAATAGGTTCTGTTTTTGACGATATTTCCATAGCAGCTATTCAGTTTAAATAATATAATAAAAAAGGAGTTATGATTAACTCCTTTTTTTATTACTATCTATCTACAGGCCGGTTTTTCAAATCAGGCCTGTTTTCTTTTTTTCCAATACGTAAAGGCGGCAAAGAAAATGAGTGCCAGAACAAGTAAGGAACTAATTAAGGCGATTAGCTGCCCTGCCTGATATGATTTAGGTTCAAATTTAAATTCCAGTTGATGTGATCCGCCGGGTAGCATAGCTGCTCTTAAAATATAGTTAGCTCTGTATATAGCAATAGGCTCTCCATCCAGATAGGCATTCCACCCTTTGGGATAATAAATTTGCGAAAACACAGCCAGCTGATCCTGATGGGTCGTATAATTATAGGTAAGGTGGTTGGGCTTGTAATCGTTTAATTTTATTTCTCCGGCTATAGAATCTAACTGATAACCTTCCAGTCCTTTAAATTCTGAGCTATTTATAATGGCCTTATCTTTCAGGTTAATATGATCAATGGCGTCAATGGCGTCATCGGGGGAGTCAACAGAGTAAATTCCTTTAACAAACCAGGATTCACCCAAGGCGTTTTGATTAACAATAGGCTCTGCATTTGGACTGTATACGATGAATTTCCCGTTCAGCATATTTAAAGCAGGCATATCTGCCAGCAGTTCCTGTATAGAGATCTGTCCACTTTGTTGTTGAAGAGTAGTTACCAGTGTTTGCCAGTCTTTGTCAAGGTAATGCTCAATAATATCCTGATACCTGCGTAGTTTTGCTCCGTGAAAACCACCAATGGATTGATGATGATAGGATGTGACTACCTCGTTAAAGGGATTTCTATAGATGCTAAATACCCTATCGCCATTATCTTTCATTTGGTTGATGGCCAAATCAGACTTTGTTAATTCGAATTCCTGATTTACTTTTCTTTTGCTCTGAAAATGATCATTATTCAGGTAGCGTTTATCAACACTCCATAAATCAATTAAAATCAATAGACCCAGTCCCCAGATTAAATATTTGCCGGGTAGTTTCTTGGTTGCATAAAACCATATTGATCCGGAAGCAATCAGAATAAAAGCAAAACTACGGAAAGCATCTGTCTGTAATAAAGTGGCACGGGCAATCCTTAGGTTTGCCAGTAAGCCATCAAAATAAGCGTTAACCTGTGCTGCCTGAGCTGCATTTTGTTGTATGTATTGTTGCTTCTGTTGAATAATACTGTTGAGCTCGTTATTGTTAATAAACTCGAAAAAGGTGTTGGGAGATAAGTAAAACAACAGGCTTATTCCTCCTGTTAATCCAAACGCAGTCAGGAATTTCCAGGTATTCTCTTTGATTAAATCGGGGTTGTTATATATTTCTCTCAGACCTAAGAAACCTAAGGCAGGGATGGTGAGAGAGGCAATGACCATGGCCATTTCCACCGTCCGGAACTTATTGTACAGCGGGAAATGATAAAACATAAGATCAGTAAAGCCCGAAAAATGCTTTCCCCAAGCTAAGAAAAAGGAGAACAGGGTTCCCACAATCAGCCACCACTTATCGGGTCCTTGGTAATAGAATGCACCCAGTAAAAATAAAAAGCAAACAATGGCTCCTGCATAAACAGGTCCTGAGGTAAAGGGTCTGCCACCCCAGTATTGACTTTGTTGCGCAATGCTCTCCTTAAATTGACTTTCTACCTTTTCTAATGCGGCTTTGTTATTGCCTATCGCTTCAGAGGCACCACCTACTACATTAGGGATCAATAAAGTCCAGGTTCCTTTGGGCTCAAGACTCCAGGATAAGGCATATTCCTTATCCAGGCCACTATGGCTTTTTTCACCCACTTCTGTTTTAAGATCAGATTTGCCTCTGATACTGTATTTACCATATTCATAGGTTGTCCATAGGTTTGAGACATTAGGTAAGATAGCCAGAAAGGCTGCAAATATCAATACGACAGTAGCTTTAGTGAATTGTGGAATTGTTTTATGGATAAGCGCATAAATAAATCGTGTTAGCACAATGACCATGGTTAACAAAGCCAGATAATAGGTGATTTGTACATGATTATAGGCTATTTGTAAACCAAGAGCAAGGGTGGTAAAAAGTCCCCCGCCCCATATATTTCGGTTATAGGTGAAGAGGATACCAGCAATTACAGGCCCCATGAGTGCTATGGTATATGCTTTGGTAATATGTCCGGCAATAATAATAATCAGGTTGTAAGAGCCAAAAGCAAAGGCTATGGCACCGATGAGGCTCATCCATTTATCCAGTTTTAAACTGAGTAAGAAGATGTAAAAGCCCAAAAGATAAAGAAATAAAATGGCTACTGTTTTATAAGGTAAGCCCAGACGAAATGTGCGGTTGAGATAGGAAAATATATTTTTAGAGGCATCTCCTCTTATTTGGTATGCAGGCATACCGCTAAACATGCTGTTGGTCCACTGAGATTTCTCTCCTGTCTCCGCCTCAAAAGTCCTTAATTCCTTAGCCATTCCAATAGCATGGGTTTCATCCATTTGAATGAGTTCCTTATTTTTCAGCACCGGGCTAAAATAGGTAAAACTTAATGCTATAAACAGAACAAGCGTTCCGAAGTATGGAAGCAATGATTTTAGTTTGTTAATCATAGTGTTATCTTTTTTGAAGTGCTAAAAATAGATAAAAAGAGCTGACCCTGCAATTACTATATTGCTATCTTGTTAAAATTGTTAAATGGATTGAGAATGGGAAAGCAGCAACAAGGAATAACTTCTGAACACAAAAGGTTAACAAATATTAAAAAACATACAACAATAATAGATGGCATGCACTTTGTTATATCATTGTACGAAGAGCAAAAGAGTTTTTCATAGATTAGGTTAGGGTTTAAGTTTTAATCGGGACACATAGTGTCCCGATTATTTTTTCATCAACTAACTATCAGAAGATAAGGCGAGTAACGATCATTATATATAGATTAAATAAAAAGGAGCGCATTAAACAAATACGTTCCTTTTTTTATTTACCGTTTTTATACTTTTTTCACTGCCACATTATAACGATGCAGATGCACTAATGATTGAAGTTTATAAGGAAAAGGAAGTTAAGCTTATTTCATTATAACATAGGTAGTGCAGCTTGGTCATATTGCTCGTATGTTATTTGCTGATTAATCAAACAGGGTTGATAGGGTATTGATTCGGTGGTGTTGCTGGATAACGGATGTAATGAGATGGGTTAAAGAGTGTTTGATTTTTTTTGAATTTAGTATTGGGTTTATCAAAAAGTGGCATGCACTTTGTTGTATCATTCTACGAAGAGCAAAAGAGTTTTTCATAAATTAGGTTAGGGTTTAAGTTTTAATCGGAACACTTAGTGTTCCGATTATTTTTATACTAACTTATGAAATTAAAAAAAAGAAGAGTAATAAATATTAGTATATAGCTTAGGTTTAAAAAAGGAGTGCTTTCATTGAAAGTACTCCTTTTTTATTTATCGTTTTACGTACTGGTCGTTATAATATTTTTCATAGGAACCATCAGTAATCCGGTTCATCCATTCTTCATTTGCCAGATACCAGTCTATTGTTTTTTCCAGGCCTTGTTCAAATTGAAGAGAAGGTTTCCATCCCAGTTGCCTCATGAGTTTTGATGCGTCAATGGCATAACGTAGGTCATGACCAGCGCGATCTTTAACAAAAGTGATTAATCCTGCAGAGGTCCCGGGTTTTCTATCAAGTTTTTCATCCATGATTTCACACATCTTGTGAATAAGGTCAATATTGGTCCATTCGTTGATGCCTCCAATATTATAGGTTTCGCCAATAGTGCCCTGATGATAAATGGTGTCAATTGCACGGGCGTGGTCAATTACGTAAAGCCAGTCTCTTATATTCAGTCCTTTACCATAGATAGGTATTGGTTTCATTTTTTTGATATTATTGATGGCTAAAGGAATCAATTTTTCGGGAAATTGATTGGGTCCGTAGTTATTTGAGCAGTTTGACACCACGATAGGCATGCCATAGGTATGATGATAAGCCCTCACCAGATGATCGCTACTGGCTTTTGAGGAGGAATAAGGACTCCGGGGATCATATGCTGTGGTTTCGGTAAATAATCCGGTTTCACCTAATGAACCATAAACCTCGTCGGTAGAGATATGATAGAAAAGTTTTCCTTCCATGTTTTCCTTCCACACATTGCGCGCTGCATTTAGCAGATTAACTGTTCCCAGAATATTTGTTTTAATGAAAGATAAGGGATCTGAAATAGAACGATCAACATGAGATTCGGCTGCCAGATGAATAACTCCGTCAAAACGGTGTTGCTCAAAAAGCTTTTGAATAAAATTTTCATCAACAATATCGCCCTTTATAAAGGTGTAGTTGGGTGCATTTTCAATGTCTTTCAAATTTTCCAGATTCCCTGCATAGGTAAGGGCGTCCAGATTATAAATATGATCCTGAGGATATTGCTTTACAAATAAGCGTACAACATGTGAACCTATAAAACCGGCTCCTCCGGTAATCAATATCTTTGTCATGACAGATGTTTTATTGCGAAAAGTATTTTTTAATTAATTGCAATATATCATTATATGTGTATATAAAAAAAGATTACCCGGAGATGAGTAATCTTTTTTTGTATGTAAATAAGGCTTCTAAGTGCTTATTGAATACTCCTTACGTTTTTTTCCCACTTCCACGATGATGCCAAGGTTTCTTCTATTGTTTTTTCTGATTTCCAGCCTAGTTCGGTGTTGGCATACGAAGTATCTGCCCAAATTTTTTCAATGTCTCCGCTTCGTCGGGCTACAATCTTGTATTTTAAGTTGACACCAGTTACCTTTATAAATGCCTTTACCAGTTGCATAACCGAATAGCCTTCTCCGGTACCAATATTAAAAAATTCGTAATTGCTTTTCTTTTTATCCTTAAGTAAGCGGTTAATTGCTACCACATGTGCTTTTGAAAGATCCACAACGTTAATATAGTCTCTGATAGCTGTTCCGTCGGGTGTGTTGTAGTCGTCGCCAAAAATGCTAAGTTCCTCTCTCAGGCCAGCGGCTGTTTGCGTGATAAAGGGCACCAGATTATTGGGAACACCCAGCGGAAATTCTCCAATAAGGGCCGATTCATGGGCGCCTATAGGGTTGAAGTAGCGTAAGGCAATACAGTTAATTTCCTCATTGGCCTTGCAGAAGTCACGCATAATATCTTCACAGATGGCTTTGGTATTACCATAGGGAGATTCGGCTTCTTTGCGAGGTGTTGATTCGGTTACGGGTAATTGATCGGGTTGACCATAAACAGTGCAGGAGGATGAGAATACCATGTGTTGTACACCATATTTTTTCATGCCTGTTAGCAGGTTTAATAAGGAATTGATATTGTTACGGTAATATTCCAGAGGTTTTTGAACCGATTCTCCAACTGCTTTAAAGGCTGCAAAGTGAATAATTGCCTCAATATCATTATATTTTTGAAAAAACGCGTCGGTCAGTTTGCTGTCTGACAAATCAAATTTCTCAAATGAAGGGCGTATTCCGGTAATCTTTTCAATATTATCCAGTACTTCTATCTGAGAATTAGATAAATTGTCAATAATAATCACATCGAAGCCTGAATTCTGTAATTCTACTACGGTGTGAGAACCAATGTAACCAGTTCCGCCTGTTACTAAGATTTGTTTGCTCATGTCTTTAAATAATTATAACTTCAGTCTGTTGAATGCGTAAAAGTAATAAAATACTTGTGTTTTATTGCTATTATCTTGCAATAAAAGTTCTTAATCGACTGTTAATAAATTAAATAAACAGGTGGGTACTGGTAGGATTTGTTTAGTTATCAACATCTTATCAACATCTGTTAAAAATACGTTTATACAAACAATGATTTTTTTATTAATTTTGCATTATGCTTAATCTAGAAAAACATATATCAGAGTTGCTCAGTCAATACGATTGCGTTATTGTACCTAATCTTGGTGGATTTGTGGCCAATAATGTAAGTGCACAAATTAATGAGAAAACAGGGGTGTTCTCTCCGCCTTCGCGAGAAATAGGGTTTAACAGGAGCTTGTGTCATAACGATGGTTTGTTAATAAATCATATCGCTAAGTGTGAGGGCATTTCTTATGAGGATTGTCATAGTCGTTTATTGATGCATATCAAGGCCTTAAAGTTTCAGTTATCGCAAGGAGAGGTGCTGCAGATTGATAGTGTGGGTAAACTAAAGACTGACTCTATTGGTAATACTGTTTTTATCCCAGGTGAGGAGCGGTTTTTATCCCTGGAATCCTTTGGCTTAGGGACCTTTCATTTTAATACGCTGGATCAGGAGAAACAGCAGAAAGAGAGTACTCGTCGTTTGGTACGCAGAACGTTTCAGTCGAGGAGTGTGCGACAGGTTGCCGCCAGTGTGGCTATCATGCTGGGTTTGATTTTCGTTTCCCCGGAGCTGGATAATGGGATGATGCACAATTCCTATTCTAATGTTTTACCTGAGTTTGAAATGGTGTTAGGAATTGATCAGACAGCAGCTACAGAAACTGTTCAAAAATCTATTGTGGAAGAACCCTCAATTATCGAAGCAGAAATAGAGCAGGCAGAAGTGGTAGTGGCACCGGTGAGAAATACATATTTTATTATTGGAGGAAGCTTTAAATACAGAAAGCAGGCCGATGAGTTTATTAGTAAACTTACCAGCAAAGGAGTGAATGGAGCTGATGTATTGAGTAGTTCAAATGGACGATTCAGAGTGTCGTTGGCCGGGTTTGTGGACAAGCAAGAGGCAGTTGAAGCTTTAGATAAGTTTAGAAAGAAACACGGATTGACATCGGCATGGTTGTTAAGCCAGCAATAAAACTATTATTTATAAAATAAAAAAAGGTTGTTCAATTGTTGAGCAACCTTTTTTTATTCATCAAATAGCTTAGTTTGTAATTGTTGTTATTTAAAAAAACATTATATTTTTAACGCTCATTTTGGATTTTTCTTTAATAAAAGTCAAATTGACGAGTATGCCGAAAATCGTAAGAGTAAGCAAACTTTAACTTATTAGAATGAAAAAAATTGTATTTACAACCCTTGTGTTATCGTTAATTGTGGGGGGGTTAAGAGCTCAGGAAGAGGAATCAGAACAAAAAACTGAAACGATGGAGGAACTATTAACACCATCGCTTACCTTTTCTCATAACAAGATAGCTTATATTACTTTAATGGATGGAACAGAAATTAAAGGTAATTTATCTGATGTTGATAGGGAAAAAGGGCTTATTGACTTGATTAAAATCAAAGATGGTAATGGTAAAAAACATAAATTAAAGCCAGAGGAAGTTAAGTATATGTATTTGCCACCTAGTGGGTTTGATAAGTTGAATAATGCTGGTAAGACTATTTTTGATGCAAGGAGATGGACAAGTCAAAAAATTCAGGAAGATCTGATTAATCAAGGGTATGTTTATTTTGAGCAAACGGATGTTAAAATCAAGAAAAAAACAGAAACATTACTGGTGCAATTATTAAATCCTAGTTTTTGTTCTAAAATATGTGTTTACCATGATCCTAAAGCCAAAGAAACATTTGGTGTAGGGGTTGGTGGTATTGATGTTGCCGGAGGTATTGCTAAATCGTATTACATCAAAAAAGATACAGATAAAGCTGCTTATAAGTTAACCAAAAAAGAATATCAGAAACAGTTTCCTATGTTCTGGTCTAATTGTGCATCACTGGTTGAAACTTATGGCGTAAGCCCTAAGTGGAGAGATTTAACAGTGCATATCCATGAGTATAATAAGCAATAATATCAAATGATATTTTGACTGATAAATGGTATACAAAAACAAAAGGCTGCTCTGTGAGCAGCCTTTTTTAGTATATTGAATCTCTCTACCTAAGTTATCGTACTTCAGATCCTGCTTTTACTTGTTTTGAAGGTTGAATAAAAACAAGATCCCCATTTGCATCTTCACCCATTAAAATCATTCCCTGTGATTCTATACCGCGTATTTTTCGAGGAGCGAGATTGACTAATATGCTTACTTGTTTACCAATAATCTCATCAGGGTTAAAAAACTCTGCAATACCTGAAACCACGGTTCTTTTATCAATACCGGTATCAACCGTTAGCTTCAATAGCTTTTTGGTTTTTGCCACTTTCTCTGCTTCCAGTATGGTTCCTATGCGAATATCCATCTTTGTAAAATCATCGAAACTGATGTTTTCTTTTGCTGGAGCTGCTGTTTTTGCAGCAACAATATTAGCGCTTTTTGTAGCTTCCAGCTTGTCGAGTTGAACCTGAATGGTTTCATCTTCAATTTTAGCGAATAGCAGTTCGGGTTTATTGATGATATGTCCTGGAGTTAATAAATCTGTTTTTCCCAGATCGGTCCATTTTAAACCGGATAGGTTTAACATGGTTTGAAGTTTAATGGCACTAAAAGGCAAGAATGGTTCCATCAATACCGATAGATTGGCCGTAATCTGCAGTGAGATATACATGATGGTTTTCACTCTTTCTTCGTCGGTTTTGATTAATTTCCACGGTTCTGTGTCGGCCAGGTATTTATTACCCAGGCGAGCCAGGTTCATCATTTCTTTAATGGCTTCGCGGAACCGAAAGCTATCCAGACTGGTCTCTACTTTTTTTACGATCACATCAATCTCTGCAAGGCTGTTCTTGTCAAACTCTTCCACCGCAGTACCCATCTCAGGGGTTTTACCATTGTAGTATTTGTGCGTAAGAACAATAGCACGATTCACAAAGTTACCTAAGATAGCAACCAGTTCGTTGTTGTTACGGGCCTGAAAGTCTTTCCAGGTAAAGTCATTGTCTTTTGTTTCGGGAGCATTGGCAGCCAGTGTATATCTTAATACATCCTGCTGATCCTTAAATTCTTCCAGATACTCGTGCAGCCAGACTGCCCAGTTACGTGAGGTTGAAATTTTATCTCCTTCGAGATTTAAAAATTCATTGGCAGGTACATTCTCCGGTAAATTATAGGTTCCCTCCGCTTTCAGCATCGACGGAAATACAATACAGTGGAATACAATATTATCTTTACCGATAAAGTGTAACATGCGGGTGTCTTTATCTTTCCAGTATTTTTCCCATTCGGGTGTTAATTCTTTTGTGGCTGAGATATAGCCAATAGGGGCATCGAACCATACGTATAATACCTTACCATCGGCTCCTTCTACAGGAACGGGAACACCCCAGTCCAAGTCGCGGCTCACGGCACGAGGTTGTAAGCCCTGGTCTATCCATGATTTACATTGTCCGTAGACATTGGCTTTCCATTCTTTATGATCTTCTAAGATCCATTTCCTCAGGAATGGTTCATGTTTATCCAGCGGTAAATACCAGTGCTTGGTTTTTTTAATTACAGGTACACTTCCTGAGATCATCGAAACGGGATTGATCAGGTCAGTGGCATTTAATGAAGAACCACAACTCTCACATTGGTCGCCATAGGCTCCTTCACTACCACAGCTGGGGCAGGTACCTGTTATATATCTGTCGGCTAAAAATTGGTTGGCTTCTTCATCGTAATACTGATCTGATTCTTTTTCTATAAACTCTCCTTTTTCGTAAAGGGTTTTAAAAAATTCTGAAGCAGTATCGTAATGTGTTTTATTGGTTGTTCGGGAGTAAATATCAAAGGAGATCCCAAAATCTTCAAACGATTTTTTGATGATACCATGGTAACGGTCCACAATATCCTGTGGTGTTACTCCTTCGTTTTTTGCTTTTAGAGTAATGGGAACACCATGCTCATCAGAACCTCCAATCAATAATACATCTTCACCTTTCATTCGCAGGTACCTTACGTAAATATCGGCTGGTACATAAACACCGGCAAGG
>JBFHEL010000075.1:0-12743 GCA_041584155.1 Saccharicrinis sp. | reverse complement strand
TGTTATTGTTGATATTCTTTATTACAATAGGCTTTGCCTGTTTAATATTTGGGGCAAATTGGTTAATTGATGGTGCATCCACTCTGGCAAGAAAATATCATGTCTCCGATTTGGTTATTGGTCTTACTATTGTTGCTTTTGTAACATCTGCTCCTGAAATTGTGGTTAACTCGGTTGCTTCTTTTAACGGATATTCAGATATTGTTTTAGGCAATGTTATTGGGAGTAATAATTTCAATTTATTTATTATCCTAGGCATGGCAGGAATCATCTATCCCATTCAGGTTCAATCATCAACTGCTTGGAAAGAAATTCCACTCTCTTTATTAGCTGTGGTATTGATATTATTATTGGCCAATAATTTTTTTATTAAATCAGATAATCTATTAATCAGTAGATTAGATGGATCATTATTACTTCTATCTTTTATAGCCTTTCTTTATTATGTATTCAGACAGATGAAAAAAGAGCAGCAGCAAAGCACCGAATACAATGAACCGATCTCATCCTCAAACATTAAGATACTGACCTTACTGTTTTTTGGTTTGGCAGGATTAATTATAGGTGGCAAATTAGTTGTTGATAACAGCGTAAACATTGCAAGTCAACTGGGCGTAAGCGAGAAAATGATTGGACTTACCATAATAGCCGCTGGAACTTCTTTGCCGGAACTTGTTACCTCAGTGGTAGCTGCTTTTAAAAAGAAAAGTGACATTGCCATTGGAAATGTTATTGGTTCAAATATTTTCAATCTCTTACTTGTGGTATCAATCAGTTCCCTGATAAACCCCATTGATTTCAAGCAGAATTTCAATACCGATCTAATAGTGTTACTTTCCGGCTCAGTATTTTTATTTATTGCCATGTTTACAGGCATACGCAAGAAATTAGATCGTTGGGAAGCTACCTTGCTTTTGTTTTTTTATCTCTCTTATTTCCTTTTTATCATCAATAAAGAAATACAGCTATTTTAATAATTATTGTAATCTAATTTAAAGGCCTATAATTTTTTTTGACAAAAAAATCCCTAACGTATATCTGATTACGTTAGGGAAATTTATAAATTAAACTTTATTAATGAAAACTGGTAAATATGGAATAAATATTAATTCAAATCCATCCAGTTCACCTGCTTCCAGTTCTCTTTTATATATGCTTGTGGCTCACCGGCAGTTGATCGTCCGTTTTTCACAATCTCCGATATTTCTTTAGTTAATTTTTCTACTATTTCAGGATATTCAAAATAAAGGTTTGTAGTTTCGCCCGGATCATCCTCTATATTATAAAGCTCATAGGGAGCCTCACCTTCCTTAGGCTCTATCCATCTTGGTTTTAAAGAACCACCTGAACCTCTTAACATATTTAATTTCCATTTTCCATCGCGAATGGCTAAATACCCATCGCACGAATGATGAATAACCGGTCCACGCAGCGTTTTACTATAATTCTCTCCTTTGAGAACTGGCAATAACGAGTAACTATCTTCTGCGGCATTATCTTGTATTTCAGCCCCTACAATATCGGCTATTGTAGCCATATAATCTGTTTGACAAACCGGAATATCGGCTTTCCTGCCTGGTTTAATCACCTGTGGCCAGCGCATTAAAAATGGCACACGATGCCCTCCTTCATAAATATCTCTTTTGCCACCCTTAAAATTCATACAGCTAAAATGACCATAGGTATCACGCTGATATTTGTAATTGGTTTCAGCACCATTATCCGAAGAAAAAATAACCAAGGTATTTTCGGTCAAACCATTTGCCTCAAGTGCATCCAATACCTGTCCGACACGAAAATCAGTCTCTGCCATAAAATCACCATAATTTCCACATTCTGTTTTACCCTGAAAATCAGGATGTGTACAATGTGGTAAATGGGGACTTGTCAAAGGGAAATATAAAAAGAAAGGTTTACCATTTTTAGCATCTTCTGCGGCCTGATTGATATAATTTACGGCTTTAGCTGCAAACGTCTCCAATACCAATTCATCATTAAAAGATGGTGCTACCTCCACCTTATGTTTTTGCTTTAAACTATCGGGCGTATCAAAATAAGGAGGTGTCATTCTATAGGTACGTGGAGTGATCGTCCAGTTCTTTGCAGTCCATTTCACAGGCGCTTCCAGTACTCTATCATTTTCTAAAAAGGTTAACACACCATAATTCATAGAAGCCGCTATCCCAAAATAGTAATCAAATCCTTTTTCAATAGGACCATCAATAAAGGGCTTCGACCAATCTCTATTTTCACCCGGTGTACCCACAAAATCCATTTGAAGGTGCCATTTACCCACCATCGCGGTATTATAACCCTTCTCTTTTAATACTGAAGCAATGGTCATACGGTCTTTCTCAATCAAACAAGGGCCATCTGCTTCCAAAACACCCTCTTTTAAAGCAGTACGCCAACTATAGCGACCCGTTAAGAGGGAATATCTGGATGGGGTACAAACAGCATCACTACTGTGTCCATCCGTAAAAACAATACCTTCGTTTGCTATTTTATCCATATTAGGCGTTTGAAACTTAGCCTCAGGATTTAAAGCACTCACATCGCCATATCCCTGATCGTCGGTATAGATAATAACGATATTGGGTTTTTCAGCTTCCGACTTCTTTGTTTTACATCCTGTAATTACAGCTAGCAACAAGGAAGCAAAAAATATCTTTTTTAATATATTCATTGCATTATAATTTTACCTTCTCTTGATTACAATTTTTCAATATAAATATAGTAAGCAGGATATACACGGCCTTCCGAATCTATCAACTGAGCTTCCATATCATATTTTCCGGCAGGCACATTACCTGTAAACGACACTTCATCCTGTCCTTCTTCAATAGGTAGCGATCTGGACATATTGGCCACATAAAGATAAGCCTGCTGAAAATCGGTTTTTGTTGACGCAGGCATAACAGCCTCCAATTCGAGCGTTTGTTCCTGCTCTGGGAATGTTTCATTTATAGCCAAACCACTCTCTCGGGGAAATCTACGAAGACTAATTTTATATTCCCCATCCTCAATAAATTCAATTTTCCACCGACCCGTTCCTTGTGAAGCTTCAGCAGCTCCATATTGATGCCATACACGGCCAAACTTACCCGTTAACATATCATGAGCAGAAATTCGACTTGGATTTTCGTCAGCAGAACCCACTTTAATATATGAATACCTTTCATCAACACCTTCAGCCATTATTGACTCCCACCATTTCTCGTAACCTTCTGCCAATAGTTTAGCCTCTTCAGGATATTGCTCTATCACATTGTTTTTTTGACTAAGATCTTCAGTCATATGATACAACTCTTTACCATTGACCAAACGCCAGTCCTGATTCATAACTGTGTAATTACGATATTTGATAAGATTTTGCATTCTTTGGGTATCCATATACAATATACGGTCTTCCCATTCTGCATTATCATTATACAATAAAGGTTTCAGACTTTTGCCATCGAGTGGTTTTTCTGATTGATAATCGATATTTAATAAATCCATAAACGTAGGTAATAAGTCGTAATGAGCAACCAACTTATTAATATCCTTCCCTCCAGTAAGCTTACCATTAGGCCAACGAATAAAGAATGGAACACGGTGACCACCTTCATAAATACTTCCTTTTTGTCCTCGCAAACCGGCATCAAAGGTAGCTCTTCCATTGGCTGTTCCATTATCGGTAGTAAAAATAAGGATGGTATTGTCGGCAATACCTAAATCATCGAGTTTATCCTCCAATAATTTAAAATTATCATCAATATTGGTGATCATACCATAAAAACGCTGCACCTTTTCTGAAAGCTGATCATTATTTACATACTGATCAAAATACTCTTTCGGAACATTACGAGGGCCATGAGGCGCATTACTTGAGATATAACAAAAGAAAGGCTTGTCTTTATTAGCCTCAATAAAGTTTAAGGCCTCACCAAAAAACACATCGGTACAATAACCTTCGTACTTCTGTGTTTCTCCATTATGCCAGTATGTATCATCAAAATAATCATTCATCCAATAATCAGGCCCTTGAGTAATACCGCCGCCACCATGACGAACAACCTCATCAAACCCCCTGTCTTCAGGGCGATTGGGATAATTATCACCCAAATGCCATTTTCCAAACATACCATTGGTATATCCATTCTCAACTAATATTTCAGGTAATGTCACTTCATCATCAAATAAAATAGAGCGACCTGTAATGGTATGGTAAACATTCAAACGATTAGAGTGTCTTCCTGTCATGATAGCTCCACGAGAAGGAGCACAGGTTGTTGAAACGTGATAATCAGTAAACCTTACTGCATCGGAATAAAATTGATCAATATTGGGTGTTTTAATATATGGATTACCCATGCAACCCAAGTCGCCCATTCCCTGATCATCGGTGATCACCATAATAATATTTGGCTTCTCCTTCTGATCTGTTTTTTTTACATCCTGACAAGATGTAAATGCCGTAATCAACAAACAGCAGACCCAAATTAACTCTTTTATTTTCATATGTTTATAATTTATTTTTCAATTACCATATAACCTGGTCAAAATTTATCATGAGAACTCACCAAAATGAATAGCACTCCTCTCTCTTAGGCAGGACGGTTTGTGTAGCTCAACAATTCACTACTAACCTCTTTGTTTAATGGGTTAAACATTATTTACACAAATTTTTCCTATATCTCCTCAATTAACATTACTTTACAAATATAATAAATTCACAAAAGAAAATGTAAAAATTTATCAATTATGTCGAACTTTATTAGAAATTTACATAACTACCAGTTATTAAATTAGAAATTATTTAATCAAATTTATTCTAAAAACATTCACTTAAAGGTAATTATAATTAATAAAGTACTATTTGACTTTACCATTAGGTCTATAACAAAGTTACATACCCACTTATTTCATACCAAATTCTTTTTTATATCTGGCAGGAGTAACATTGGTTATTTGTTTAAATATTCTGGAAAAATGATATCTGTCGGCGAAACCTGTTAGCGAGGCTACTTCATCAATAGATAAGTTTGAGTGATGCAATAAAACACAAGCCTGATCAATCCTTTTTGTTTTTACATATTTTTGAGGTGACATTTTTATTTCTTCAGAAAAAAGACGGGTAAATGCATTGGTAGCCATACGCGCCACACCAGCGAGAACTGGGTTTTCCAAATCGCCATCCAAATTATTTTCCACATAAGTCAATACCTCAAGAATCCGATAATCCTTCGAGATATTATTCCAGCTTTTTTCAGGGAGTTCTGTCAGCAAATCACTAATCAAGGATTGAATGGTTAAACTACAATGAAAGCTAAAACGGGTATTTTCGTAATTAAGATGCCGTTTAATAACCAACAACTTTTCCTTTAAATGATCTGTTAAATTATATATAAAGACACCTGGTGCTATATTATCATAGGGCATTCCAATATTAAAATGGATAAATAAGTGCAGTATACATTGATCAATGACCAGTTTCTCTTCTGAAACTCCCGAATTCACTCTCCCACCCTTTAATATATAACCTGTTTCGGGTATAATATGGTCGTGAAGCCTGGTAGCAAAAGAGGTATTAGGAGCGATCATCACAATTTTATCCGGTGTTAATGAATACTCAGTCCCTTCATACAGAATAACAGCACCTTGATAACTATTATGATATATGCGCCAATAAGGAAACGAAAGCTCTTTAAATTCCCATTGCTGCAACCACCAGTAACGACAACAATGTAGCTGTAAATTATAGCTGGGAAAAAGCTGGCGTACATCAGAGGGATCGCCTTTATCAGGCACTTTGTAATCGGATAGCATAGGTACCATGTTTAAAACAGATACAAATTTACAAAAACTAAACATTTTTTAAACGTTAAAGTATGTACAAATTTGTAACAAAGTAAAAATCAAATTTTATCAATCAATCTATATTAAATAATAATAAAATGGCTAACAGGTTAATTGGAGATTTACCAAAGGTAGGAATCAGACCGGTAATCGATGGTAGAGAAAATGGAGTGAGAGAATCATTAGAAGATCAGGTAATGGATCTTGCCAAAGCAGCAGCTAAATTCATAGGTGAGAACTTACGTTTTCCTAGTGGAGAAAAGGTAGAATGTGTGATTGCCGACACATGCATCGGAGGAGTTGCGGAGGCTGCTATGTGTGCTAATAAATTTAAAAAAGAGGGTGTTGGTGTATCTTTAACAGTTACTCCTTGCTGGTGTTATGGAACCGAAGTAATGGATACCGATCCCTTAATGCCAAAGGCTGTTTGGGGTTTTAACGGTACAGAGCGCCCTGGTGCGGTATACCTTGCTGCCGCTTTAGCCGGATATACTCAAAAAGGATTACCTACGTTTGGCATTTATGGTCGCGACGTTCAGGATGCCGGTGACACTTCAATACCAGCCGATGTTCAAGAGAAATTATTACGTTTTGTAAAATCAGCCCTTGCTGTTGCTCAAATGAACGGTAAATCTTACTTATCAATTGGATACAGCTCAATGGGTATTGCCGGATCTATGGTTGATTCTAACTTTTTTCAGGATTATTTAGGTATTCGTACTGAGTTTGTTGAGTCAGTAGAAATATTACGCAGAATAGACGAAGGCATTTACGATGAAGAAGAATTTCAAAAAGCGTTAGCCTGGACTAAAGCAAACTGTAAAGAAGGAACCGACAGAAACAAACCTGAAAACCAAGCAGATGCTCAACGCAAATCAGCCGAATGGGAAACCGTTATTAAAATGACTTTGATTTGTCGTGATATGATGATAGGCAACCCAAAGTTAATTGCTAAAGGATACCGTGAAGAAGGATTGGGAAGAAATGCTATTTTAGGAGGATTTCAAGGCCAACGTCAATGGACTGACTATAAGCCAAACGCCGATTTCACCGAGGCTATTTTAAACTCATCATTTGATTGGAACGGTATTCGTCAGGCTTTTGTTTTCGCTACAGAAAACGACAGCTTGAATAGTGTTTCCATGTTATTCGGACATTTATTAAGCAACACCTCACAGATATTTTCTGACGTAAGAACCTATTGGAGTCCTGACGCTGTTAAGCGCGTTACCGGTAAAGACCTTTCTGGATTAGCTAAAAACGGTATCATTCACTTAATTAATTCAGGATCGACCACACTGGATGCTACAGCACAACAAAAAAACGCAGAAGGTAAACCAGCCATGAAACCATTCTGGGAAATCAGCAAGGAAGAGGCTCAAAAATGTTTAGACCATACAGACTGGCCTCCTGCTAACAGCGAGTATTTCCGTGGTGGTGGTTTCTCTTCTCACTTTAAAACAAATGGCGAAATGCCAGTAACCATGTGTCGTGTAAATATGGTAAAAGGAATGGGACCTGTATTACAAATTGCTGAGGGATGGACTGTTGAGTTACCTGAAGATATTCATAGCATACTGGATGACAGAACCGATCCAACATGGCCAACAACCTGGTTTGTACCTAAAATATCAGGCAAAGGTGCTTTTAAAGATGTTTACAGCGTAATGGCCAATTGGGGTGCTAACCACGGTGCAATAAGTTACGGACATATAGGAGCCGACTTAATTACTTTAGCATCAATGTTACGTATTCCTGTTAACATGCATAATGTTAGTGAGGATGATATTTTCCGCCCAAGTGCATGGTCTGCATTTGGCGAAGACAAAGAAGGATCTGACTACAGAGCATGTGCTACTTACGGACCGCTGTATGGAAAAAACAGTTGATTATAACATCATAGATTAAAATTATAGGCAGGCAGAAGAAAAGGTATTTACTTCTGTCTGCCAATCCATCTTGCTAACAATAGCAGAATACTTGATTCTGTTATAGAAGTGAAAAAAGAAACAAAATGACTCAGAAAGATATAGCTATTGTTTTCGACTGCGGAGCTACCAATGTAAGGGTGATTGCCATGGATAAAACAGGGCAGATTTTAGCTTCACATGCAATGCCCAATGAAACCGATGAAGACCCTTATTTCCCCGGAGGAAGAATTTGGGACATAGACAAGCTATGGGGTAAATTATGCAAGGCTGCCACTGAGGTTACTGCTCATATTGATCCCCGCCGTATTGCGGGCACTACCGTAACTACTTTTGGTGTTGACGGAGCTTTTACCGATGAAAAAGGAGAAATTATTTATCCTGTCATCTCTTGGCAGTGTCAGCGTACAGCGCCAATAATGAATAATATTGAGCAGTATATTCCTTTAAAAAAACTATATAAGATTAGTGGTGTTTATCCTTATGCCTTTAATACAATCAATAAAATGATTTGGTTTAAGGAGAACAGACCTGACATTCTAGAAAAAGCACATCGTTTTTTATTTATTCCCTCGCTTATCATTAATAAGCTATCCGGAGCGCTGCAGAATGATTCAACCATGATGGGAACAACTATGATGGCCGATTTAGGTCAGCGTGGATTCTCTGATCAAATACTAAGCACATTAGGACTTTCCGCTGAGCTATTTGGTCAGGTACTGGATCCTGGCGAACAAGCCGGAAATGTACATGCACAAGCTTCCGAAATAACAGGAATTCCAGAAGGCACACCTGCATTTTTAAGCGGCCATGATACCCAATTTGCTATCTTTGGCTCAGGAGCCCGATTAAATCAACCAGTACTAAGCTCTGGAACCTGGGAAATACTAATGACACGAAGCCATGCCTTCTCCTCCTCAATGGTAGAGCTGGAGAAGAATCTAACAACAGAACTGGATGCCATTCCAGGAGTATATAACATAGGTCAAAACTGGTTAGCTTCGGGTGTGCTAGAATGGTTCTCACGTAATTTCTATGCTGAATTAAGTGGCAATGAACTTTATAGCACGATGATCAAGGATGCAGAACTTGAAGTTCCCGGTTCACATGGCATTACAGTTGATCCTGCCTTTTACGATGATGGTTCAAGCATCAACAGCGGAACCATAACAGGCTTAACCATTAGCACAAGCAGAAGTCAGCTATACCGTGCTTTTTTAGAAAGTCTGGCATACCGTTTACGCGAAGGCTTAGAAGCATTAGAATCTGCAGGTAACTTTAAAGCCGAACGAATTATATGTGTGGGAGGAGGATCAAAAAACAGACTATGGAATCAATTAAGAGCGGATGTATGTAACATACCTATTCAATTGATCGACCAAAAAGAAACAACCGTACTGGGCGCATCAATGTTTGTGTTTGCTGGAGCCGGAATATACAAATCGGCCAATGAAGCCTGTAAAAAAATTACTTATAACCCACAGGTCATTTATCCATCAGATAACCGTAATGTTTACGAGCAATTATACCAGAATTATCTCAACTTCAAGAAGTAATCATTTTTTAAGTTTAAAAAAATCATGTTAAAAGGAATATCCCCCCTCTTAAGTCCCGAATTATTAGCTGTACTATACAGAATGGGACATGGTGATGAAATCATACTGGCAGATGCACACTTTCCAGCTGAAAGTTTTAACGGCCGGGTTTTAAGAGCAGATGGTATACATATACCGGAATTACTATCAGCCATCTTACCTTTATTTGAGTTGGATGAATATGTTGCTCATCCTTTGATAATGATGTCGGCTGTAGAAGGCGATCAGTTGGATCCGAAGGTAGAACTTCGCTATTTACAAAGCATTCATATAACCAATCCCAATGTGCCTGCAATTGAAAGAATCGAACGCTTTGCTTTTTACGAAAGAGCCAAGAAGGCATTTGCAGTGCTGGTTACCGGCGAAACAGCCAAATATGGAAATATAATATTGAAAAAGGGAGTTACTCCTGTTGAACCTTAAAATCTACATATTGTGAATAATCAATCGAAAGTTGTTGAAAAAAAATATCTCGTTACATTTATACTGATCACCAGTCTTTTTGCCTTATGGGGCTTTGCCAACGATATTACCAATCCCATGGTGGCTGCCTTTAAAACAATTATGGAAATATCCAATGCCAAGGCATCATTGGTTCAATTTGCCTTTTATGGTGGATATACCACTATGGCGATACCGGCCGCGCTTTTTGTACAAAAATTCAGCTATAAAAAAGGAATATTATTAGGATTAGCTTTATATGCCACAGGCGCCTTATTATTTTGGCCTGCTGCACATAATCAGGCTTTCGGATTTTTCTTAATATCCTTGTATATCCTAACTTTTGGATTAGCTTTTTTAGAAACTACAGCCAATCCTTTTATTCTTTCTTTGGGAAGTGAAGAAACTTCTACACGAAGATTAAACCTGGCTCAAGCATTTAACCCTATGGGTTCGTTACTGGGTATGTTTGTGGCTTCCAGAGTTGTTTTAGCTGCTCTGGAATCTGACAAACAACGCAATGCAGCTGGCGAGTTAATATTTTCTGCTCTGCCGGAAGCTACCAAAGCGGCAATGCGATCTCATGATTTAATGATAATTCGTAATCCTTACGTGGCATTAGGAATTGTGGTGATAATAATGTTTGTGGTGATTGCTGTGGTTAAGATGCCCCAAACGGGTCATGCTTCACACATCCACCCGCTACAGTCATTTCGCAACCTAATTAAAAACAAAACCTATCGCGAAGGTGTTATAGCTCAAGTGTTCTATGTGGCTGCGCAAATTATGTGCTGGACTTTTATTATTCAGTATGCCGATAATTTGGGTATTGACAAGGCAAGCGCACAGATGTACAATATTTTTGCTATGGGTATATTTTTGGGAAGCCGTTTCATAAGTACCTTCCTGATGAAATACGTTAATTCGCGCAGATTATTGATGTTTTTTGCTATTGGAGGAATCATCACAACCTCAGGAACCATTTTAATTGAAGGAATGCCTGGATTATATTGTCTGATCACTACTTCAGCCTTTATGTCGCTTATGTTCCCTACTATTTATGGTATTGCCCTTGAAGGTGTTGGGCAGGATGCTACATTAGGGGCTGCAGGACTGGTTATGGCAATTGTTGGTGGTGCTTTAATGCCTCCCATTCAAGGAAGCATTATAGACATGGGGCAAATTGGCTTTTTACCGGCTGTTAATGTATCATTTATCCTACCCTTTATTTGCTTTATAGTTATTGCTATATATGGCTATAGAGCCTATCAAACACAATTAAACGTAGTAAAAAAATAAATAAAACAATATTAAATAAAAGCTATGAAAAACTTACCAATTCAAGTTCAAAGTGAAATCGAGAAAGTATCGGAAGTTGCCGGGTACTTATGGGAAAGAGAATGGGCTGAAAGAAATGCGGGAAATATTTCTATTAACTTAACACAACACTACAAAGGCCAAAAATTAGCTAATCCGGACAGAACTGTTTCTTTTGATTTCCCAAAAGAAGCTGCAGGATTAGTTATTTTTGTTAGTGGCACCGGATGCCACCTAAGACACCTACGCAACCGGGTAGAAGAAGTGGCTTGTATCATTGCCATTAACGAGCAAGCCAATGCATATGATATGATTTGGGGAGGTACAAAAGAAAACTTCCGTCCCACATCTGAGCTTATATCGCATGTGAAAATCCACTTATTTAATGCCGAGCATAAACCAACGCATACAACCATTGTACATACTCACCCCATTGAACTCATTGTAATGAGTCACCATCCTTATTTTCAGGATGAAGAAAAATTCAATCATAGTTTATGGAAAATGTGCCCTGAAATACGCGTTTTTGTTCCTAAAGGTGTTGATTGTACTCCATATGCTTTGTCAGGCACAGAAGCACTAGCTGATGTAACCATCAAAGGTCTGGTAAACAGAGATGTGGTTCTTTGGGAAAAACATGGGGCACTTGCCACTGGTGAAAATGCAGAAACAGCGTTTGATTACCTGGATGTTGCCAATAAAGGAGCTAAGTTATTATTAACTGCCTGGAGTGCAGGTTTTGAACCTCTGGGATTAAATGATGACGAGTTAAAAGAACTGGAAACATTTATTTAATAATATTTTTAGTAGGAGAACTTGTCTCAAGAGTATACCATACTTCTAAAAACTAGTTCATTATCATTTTTTACTTTTGAGACAGCTCCTCTTTTTATTAACCAAAGTATATTTAAATCATCATGTTAGAAAAAAGAAGAATCTATTTACCCCCCTTGAGTTTAGTTGGTCCTGGCGTAATTTCAGATTTAGTTGACGAATTAAAAGACCTGGAGTGCAAAAAGGTATTTATTGTAACAGATCAAATATTAAATAAATTAGGTGTTGTTAAAAAAGTAACCGACTTAATGGATGCCCAATCCATTGATTATATGGTTTTCGACGAAGTACAACCTAATCCAACCTGTGCCAATGTTCATAAAGGTCTGTCTATTTTTAAGGAAAACAACTGCGATTACATCCTGACAATTGGCGGTGGATCTCCTCAGGATTGTGGTAAAGCGATTGGTATCTTAGCCACCAATGGTGGAGATATTAAAAATTACGAAGGAATTCATGTATCTAAAAAGAAAGCTGCACCTATAGCAGCCATTAATACCACAGCGGGAACAGCCAGTGAAGTAACCATCAATTATGTAATTACCGACGAAGAACGTAAGGTAAAAATGGTGATGGTGGATAAAAACTGCCTGGTATCTATTGCTGTTAACGATCCTGAATTAATGCTTAATAAACCTGCTCCTCTAACCGCTGCCACAGGAATGGATGCACTTACACATGCTGTTGAAGCATATGTATCTGTAGGAGCTTTTCATTGGTCTGATAACTTAGCTATTTACGCTATAAAACTCATTGGTGAAAGCTTACGCGATGCAGTTAAAGATGG
>JBFHEL010000074.1:0-12960 GCA_041584155.1 Saccharicrinis sp. | reverse complement strand
TATGAAACTGACTTCAAACGCTAAGCACACAGGACTATTGCCTAGAGCATGTACATGAAAATTTAATTTCTTGGCGTTAACAACTTATTTTTTACAACAAACTCTATGTCAGTAAATAATAAAATTATAAACACATGAAACGAGCCATGGGAATTGTTTCGCACACAAAAGGATGATTAATTCTGGCGAGTTCTCCCGCATTTCGCGGGACAGGCTATATGACCATTGAAAGAAAATTATAAACACATGAAAAAACTTATTCTACCTTGTATTGTCGCGGCTTTTGTGGCTTTAACGCAATGTACTCCTGCTGTTAAATCGGATCAGGAACCTATTGAGTCATTTGCATATGCATTTCAAAATACCGCCCTTTCAATTGATAAAAGGGTGGATGCTTTGATCAAAGAGCTTACCTTAGAGGAAAAGGTTGGCCTGATGGAAAATAAATCTAAAGCTGTGGAGCGTTTAGGAATTCCGGCTTATGATTGGTGGAATGAAGGTCTTCATGGTGTTGCCCGCTCAGCTCCTGCTACTGTCTTTCCGCAGGCTATTGGAATGGCTGCTACCTTTAATCCTGACCTTATTGAGCAGGTAAGCACTGCAATTTCAGATGAAGGACGTGCTTTGTATCATGAAGCACTGCGTAAGGGGATTCATAAGTGGTATATGGGCTTAACCTATTGGTCGCCCAATGTTAATATTTTTCGTGATCCACGATGGGGAAGAGGGCAGGAGACCTATGGGGAAGATCCTTTTCTTTCGGGTAGAATGGGAGCTGCATTTGTGCGTGGATTACAAGGAAATAATGATAAATACTTAAAAATAGCTGCTTGTGCAAAGCATTTTGCTGTGCATAATGGTCCTGAGGCTAAACGTCATTATTTTAATGCGATAAGCAATAAAAAGGATTTATATGAAACCTATTTACCCGCTTTTAAATATCTGGTAGACCAGGATGTGGCAGGTGTGATGTGTGCTTATAATAGAACCAATTCGGAAGCTTGTTGTGGTAGTCCTGATTTACTGCTGGATGTGTTACGAAAAGAATGGGGATTTGAAGGCTATGTAGTTTCTGATTGTGGTGCTTTAGACGATTTACATTCCTTTCATAAGGTAACAGCTAATAATGAAGAATCTGCAGCCATGGCTATTCATGCCGATGTAAATGTAAATTGTGGAAGCGTTTATCGTCATCTACAGTCCGCAATAGATAAGGGCTTAATGACAGAAGAGGAGTTGGACGCTGCATTGGCCAAACAATTAAAAATACGTTTTAAATTAGGCATGTTTGATCCGGTAGAGGATAATCCATATGCCAGCATTCCTATTTCCGTTGTGGGAAACAAAGCACACAGGGACTTAACGCGTGATGTGGCTCGTAAATCGATCGTTTTATTGAAAAATAAAAACCATATTTTGCCTCTGAAAAGGGATTTGTCTCAGATTTATGTAACGGGTAATAATGCGGCTGATGTAAATGCTTTAATGGGGAACTATTATGGCGTAGGTAAGGAATATGTAACCGTATTGGAGGGCATTGCCAACGCGGTGTCTCCAACTTCTATCGTGCAGTATAATCAAACTGTATTGTTAGATCAGGAATTGGATCAGGTAAATACCGGACAGGTTTGGAATGCTCAGTTTGCTGATGTGACCATTGCAGTTGTTGGGATCTCTCCTTTATTTGAAGGTGAAAATGGCGATACACCCTTCTCTAAAACAGGAGGTGATAGAGAAAAAATTGAATTACCTGCTAATCAGGTGAAGCTATTAAAAGACCTGCGTACTAAAATTAACGATAAGCCGCTTGTTGTAGTGGTAATGTCGGGAAGCTCCCTGGCTATGCCTGAGGTTGAGGAGTTGGCCGATGCTATTGTTTGGTGTTGGTATCCCGGACAACAAGGGGGTAATGCTGTAGCCGATGTGTTATTTGGTGATTATTCTCCTTCGGGTAAATTACCTATTACCATTTATAAGTCTACAGATCAGTTAGGCGATTTTGAGGATTATAATATTTCTGAAGGAGGATGGACTTATCGTTATTTTAAGGATGAACCCTTGTATCCCTTTGGATATGGCTTGAGTTATAATGATATGAGTTATAGTTTATTAACTGATTCGCTTGTGGAAATCACATCTGAAGAATCAGCTGAAATAGAACTGGAGGTATACAACAAGGGAAAAATGATGCAGAATGAAGCTATACAGCTTTATGTTAGCAAAGAAGACGCTGGTTTTATTACCCCTCTTTATGCTTTAAAAGATTTTGCCAACGTAACGGTGGGAGCAGGGGATAGAACAGTAGTGAAATTTAACCTGAATAAGGAGATGTTGTATCAGATAGATATGAATGGTCAAACTGTTCTGCCCAAGGGGGATTATACGCTTTATATTGGAGCGGTGAGCCCATCAAAGGGTATTGACAGGCTGGCCGTAGATGAGCCGTTAAAAATAAGGGTACATTTGAAATAGTTTACAATTTAACGAGGGCTTAGGCTCATGAAAAAATCCCGTTTGTGTTGCACAAACGGGATATGTTCACTCAGAATTTATCGTTGTATTCTATAGGTAGTTTTCCAATAATGTTGTATTTCAAAAGTCTGAGTAAAAACTCTGAGCTTTGAAGTTAATTAGCATTACCAACAGCATGGAGCTGACAGATTCTAAAATACTTAAAAAAAACTACTGTTATTTTTATCTGTCAACACGGGCACTTCCGCCACCGATAATTTTTTCTACTTCAGATAAAGTAGCCATAGAAGTATCACCAGGGGTTGTCATAGCTAGTGCACCATGAGCAGCACCATATTCAACAGCTTTTGCACCATTGTTAAACTCCAGGAATCCATAAATCAAACCGGAAGCAAAGCTGTCTCCTCCACCTACACGATCCATGATTTCAAGGTCTTCTCTGTGTAAAGCCTCATGAATTTCTCCATCGGCATAACAAATGGCACCCCATGAATTAACAGTAGCTGATTTAACAGTACGTAGAGTTGTCGCAATCACTTTAAAGTTAGGAAATTCTTTAATGGCATTGTTAATCATGCTTTTGTAGCCTGACAAATCCAGTTCTTTCAGATTTTCATCATTTCCTTCTACTTCAAGACCCAGACAAGCTGTGAAATCTTCCTCATTACCGATCATTACATCTACATACTTGGCAATTTCACGGTTTACTTCCTGAGCTTTGGCTTCGCCACCGATGGCTTTCCATAGTGAAGGACGGTAGTTTAAGTCATATGAAACTATTGTTCCGTATTTTTTTGCCACTTTAACAGCTTCAATCACTGTTTCTGCTGCAGTTTCAGAAAGAGCAGCAAAAATACCTCCGGTATGTATCCAACGTACGCCTAAGGTACCAAAAATATGCTCCCAGTCTATATCTCCTGGCTTCAATTGCGAAGCAGCTGTATTACCACGATCAGAAACCCCTTTTGCTCCACGGATACCAAATCCTCTTTCCGTGAAATTTAAGCCATTACGAACATTACGTCCACAGCCATCATAAGGTACCCATTTTACAAACTGAGTATCTAATCCACCCTGAAGCATAAAATCTTCTACTAAAGCACCTACCTCATTGTCGGCCAATGCTGTTATTATTGCTGTTTTTTTTCCAAAACATCTTTTAAGTCCGCGTGATACATTATATTCACCACCGCCTTCCCAGGCACGGAACTGACGTGCGGTTCTGATTCTTCCTTCACCCGGATCTAACCTAAGCATTACTTCTCCTAATGAAATGCAATCATAAGCACACTCCGATGCCGGTTTGATATTCAATGTTGCCATTTTATAAAAATTATAATTGTGAAAAAATAAATACGTAATTGCCTTTGAGATAAATTTACCTCATTTTCAAATGAATTACAATACGTATCGCCGAAGTTTGTAGAAGATTTTGTAAAAATAAGATAATTTTTAAGTTTCAAAAAAAATTAATCATAAATCCTATGCTTAAATAGTAGATGTTTTGCTCAATAGCATGATAGATAGTTGTTTGTATTTGGTGATAAAGTAAAAATAAAATCAATAAGCAAGTTATAATCTTGATTTGATTAAGGCCTCATTTTTCAAATTGTTTTCCACTCTTTTATCAAATTCTTCTGTAATATAATTAGCTAAGCAAGCTTTCTTCTTCCAATCCTTGTTTCCATACACTCCTGCTTCAGAGGTTTTAAATGGTTTGAATCCTATTTTTTGATACACTTTTTTACTTTTGAATTGGAAATTAAAAGCAGCTGCATTTTTAAAATCGGGATTTTCGATATAACTATTTTTATCATGTCCCAGATTTTGCCATTCTTCAAATGATAAATCTACAAAATTATAAGAGCTGTCTTGGGTATTCCAATATATATTGTTGTCTATATAAATATCAGCCTTATCCCAAACCCCTTTTAATACAAGCCCTTTGTTGAATACAATAATATTGTTGGTAAAGTCGAAAGAGCGGTGATCTTCGGCTCTGGCACATTGAGCCTGATAAAGTTTTGAGTAGGCCAGTATATTGTTTTTTACTATGTTATTTTTCCCGTAGTGCTGTTGAAATCCCCCTGTTTTGGTACTGTATACCAGATTGTTCTCAAGCACAATACCCGATGATCCTTCGTCGCAATACATGCCCCATCCTCCATAGGAATAGGCATGAACATGGTGAATAATATTGTTGCGAATAATTGTACCCTCTGATTCTCCTAAGGTGTATACTGCAGCCATATCACTCAGTAAGTCCCAGCCAATATGATGTATGTGGTTGTAGCTGATGATGTTTCTTTTTGCCTGACTGGGATTATATCCCCATGTCCATCCTATAGAAATGCCTGTATAATAAAAATCGCCAATATCGTTATGGCTAACCTTACAATCAGAACTATGTCCTACCCATATACCAACGGCAGGAGGGAATTCTCTGCCTCCGGATTGTATGATGTTGTTGTTTAGTGAGATATGATGTGTGTGTTCCTTGTCGTTTAAAGGATGTCTGTCGCCCAGATAAATTCCTCCTCCTCCCAGATTGTGCAGGTAGCAATGTTCAACATTTGCATTACTACAACCCTTAGCAAACCAAAGTGCATGTTGTCCGGTATGAGAAATTTCACATTCTGAGAGCGTAATATTTTTAGCTCCTTTTAACATGATAGCTGCATTAAGCGCTGTGGCTGCCTGGTTGGGTTCAAAACCTGATTGGGGTATACGGTAATGGCAGTATTTAAAGGTTAGTCCTTCAAATTTAATATTCTCTACAAAGGTGTCATTTGAACTGTTTCCATCAAAGAGTACCAGATTTTCAAGACCAGGAGCTATAATTTCTGTATTGTCAGGTGTTTGTCCGGGTAAAGGAAAGTAATACAATGTCCCATTTTTGCTTAAAAACCATTCCCCTGCTGTATCGAGTGCAGCCTGATAGTTTTCCAGTACAACACGACCGTTTTTTGTCAAGGGATTCCAGGGTTTCATTCCTCGTCCCGATGTAAACAGGGTAGAGCTATCTTTGTCTGCCTTATCTATATATTTTAGGGTAAAATCCCACTTATGATAGGCTTTTATGCGCATCAGATTTATCTCTTCTTCGGAAGTGTTTTTTACAGATGTAAAAGCACTATCGTTAAACATGATTTCTTGTTGAGCGCGTTCGGCTACTTTGCCACTGCCTTGAGACCAAATATTTTCCCTGATATTGTCAATATACAGAAAACCGGAATTGGGCGTTCTTGCCATAACGGCTCTTGCATCATTTACATATAACTGATCGAACCGCCAATTGTAATAACTGCATTCCGGGATTTTTACTTTCCATATGCCATTCTCCTGAATCTGAAAGTCTTTTATATTTTTGCCACCGCTAAAAACAGGAGAAGCGTCTTTATCGGCTTTATAGATAATGGGATGTTCGGGAGTTCCGCTGTCTTGAGCACTTAAGATAAAGGGTTCGGTTAAATAATAGGTTCCATCAGTAATAGTTACGGTAAATGAGACATCTTCTGTATGTGTTTTTTTGTAATCACGAATAGCATTTCGAGCTGCACTTAATGAAGCAAAAGGCTGATCACTACTTCCGTTGTTATTGTCATTGCCATTCTCTGAGATATAATATTTAACCTGTCCAAACAGACTCAGGTGAGTAAAAATAAGGGCTAAAATAATGATGTGTTTCTTCATTGTGTTTTATCGGCTTATTAAAATTGAGATTGTTAATTTACTTGTGTTAAAATATTGTATGATATACCCATCAAGCTTATGATGATATCCGAACTTATTTTGTATTCTTACAGTTTAAGGAAGTGTTATGGTAAGTTTATGCGAACAAAGTTATGATTATTGATGTAAACAAAAAATGGCACCCTTTTGAGGTGCCATTAAAAAAATATTTTAGAAAAATGCTTAATTCAATAGTTCAGTAAGTTTTTCCTCAAGGGCTTCTCCGCGAAGGTTTTTTTCAACTATTTTACCTTCTTTATCCAATAATAAGGTAAAAGGAATTCCTTGAACACCATAAACCTGAGCAATATCTCCTTTGGAATCAATCACCTGGTTCCATACTAAACCATCAGCTTTAATGGCTTCTTTCCATTTTACTGAGTCTTTGTCAAGAGATACACTTAGTACATCAAAACCTTTGGCATTGAATTTTTTATAGGCTTTTACAACGTTAGGATTCTCGTTGCGACAAGGCTTACACCATGAGGCCCAAAAGTCAACCAATACATATTTTCCTTTAAGTGAAGAAAGAGATAGCTGTTCGCCATCAACTGTTTCCAAAGTAAAATCAGGTGCAATGGCACCAATTGATGTAGCCTTTTCAGCAGCAGCCTTTTTTTCAGCAGCTTCTTTTTGCATTTCCTCAGCTTTTTCCATCTGTTCTAATGCTTCTTTAAGCTTCGTCACATACTGATGTTCACCCAGGTTAGCTTCGAATTGAGACACCAGCTCTTTAAATTCATCTAATTCAAATTCGCGCATAGCACGTAAAGCCATATTTGCTCCAACAACATTATCGGTATTATCTTTAATAAATTGAATGAAGTAAGCCTTTTGTTCCTGCATTAATTCCTTGCCTTCAGTTGAAAGAGCTTCCATCTTTTCCTTATCTGAGGTCATTCTGGCTTTTTGATATTCTTCATTTAATTCTTTCATTCTTCCTTGTTCAGGAACTTCCTCTGTAAATTTGGTTAGAATATCAGTAATAGGGGAGCCCTCAATTATGGCATCGTTAAGTTTATTCACGTCATCAGCAGTAATGGTGATATGCTTGTTTTCGCCAAAAAACATAATAGGAGTCTTGTTCTGGTCAACAAAAATCAAGTAGATCTGAGGCTCTTCTTCACTACCGGTAAAACTAAATTTACCTTCAGTAATTACGGCAGTATCTATAGGAGTAGGTTTTCCATCTATAATTTTTTGTAGTATGGCTTGTCCTTCGGTAACTCCTTCTATGGTTCCTTCAATAGTATAGTTCTTTTGTTGGCATGCCATAAAAGAAATTGCAACGAACGTTGCCAGTAAAAAATTTTTCATTCTGTATTATTTAATTGTTTTGATAAAATACATGTTTAATAATTCCTGAGCTGCAGTAAAGGAACTGATCTCATTGTTGGTAACCTGTTCCTTAAATTTTTTAATAGATGCAGAAATCTCAGGGTTATGATAAAAGTTTGATTTTAGCGCTTCGTTTATCGATTCAAACATCCAATATTTGGACTGTTCGTTACGACGTTTTGCAAAATACTTATTTTTATTGGTTTTGTCTACATACTCCATTACCATATTCCATATTTCAGCGATGCCTTGTTTTTCAAGTGCGGAACAAGTTTCTACTCTGGGTATCCATCCTGATTTAGTAGGGGGGAATAGGTGTAAGGCACTGGTATATTCAGCTTTTGCCATGGTGGCTTTTTTAATATTATTACCATCTGCTTTGTTAATGGCTATGGCATCCGCCATTTCCATAATGCCTCGTTTAATGCCTTGCAATTCATCACCAGCTCCTGCCAACATGATAAGTAAAAAAAAGTCTACCATAGAATGAACCGCAGTCTCAGATTGCCCAACACCAACTGTTTCAATAAATATAGTATCAAATCCTGCAGCCTCACATAGGATAATGGTTTCTCTGGTTTTACGGGCTACTCCACCAAGAGAACCGGCAGAAGGAGAGGGGCGTATATAGGCATTTGCTTCGGCAGCAAGTTCTTCCATCCGGGTTTTATCTCCTAAGATACTTCCCTTTGAGCGTTCGCTGCTGGGGTCGATAGCTAAAACGGCCAGTTTTCCTCCCTGCTTAATGATGTGCATGCCTAGAGTCTCAATAAGGGTGCTTTTGCCTGCTCCGGGAACACCTGTGATACCCAGGCGTATTGAATTTCCTGCAAAGGGAAGACAACGTTCTATTACTTCCTGTGCTATTTTCTGGTGATCGGGACGTGCACTCTCAATTAAGGTAACAGCCTGACTAAGTAAGGTGATATCCCCATTTCTGATACCAGTGAAAAATTCATCTACCGAAGGTAATTTTCTTTTTTTCTTTAAAAATCGTTTGGCAGCAGCCTGGTTTACTGTTTGAACTTGCTCAACACCTTTGTTAACTACCAGGTTTTTGTAGGTACCGTCATTTTCTATATGGTCTTTGTGATGCATGCGGGTATGTAATTTTATAATGTTGCGAATTTACTTTAATCTCTATTAATAATTAGAATAGTCGCTAAAATATTTTAAACAAGAACGGAGTGCTTAAAAACACTCCGTTTTGTTATTTATTTTATCATTATGTAAAAAGTATTATCTTATTTACTTGATATACCTGAATGTTCTGCTTCAACTGTTCCTTGAACCCTGAGTAAGACATTGCTTGCCAATGGATCATTTGTGATCACAGTAACTGATTTGTTCTGACGTCCTTGTTTTCCTGCAGAATTAAACTCTGCTTGTATAGAAGTTTTTTCTCCTGGCGCAATAACTGTTTTTGCAGGTTTGATAGCTGTACAACCACAAGAGGCCTTTACTTTTCTGATGATCAGATTCGATTTTCCGGTGTTGGTAATATAAAAGGTATGTTTAGCCTTTTCTCCTTGTTTTATTGTTCCGAAATCAAAAATCTTATTATCAATAGTAATCTTAGCTGCATTATTTTTTTGATCCTGGCTCCATTTATTAAAGTCTTCCTGAATATTGGCATTGACACTTAATCTGTTTTTATAATTCAGTTTGCCGTTAAATGAAATAAATATCTGGTCGTAAACAAAACCCCAGTCATTTTTCTTAGAAGCATCATATGTAGCAATAAATTTGCCGGTAGCTCCAGCTTTTAAGGTCTCAGGCTCCGCTTTAATGGTGATATGCGAAGGAACCCTATCGAAAGAAATTGTCACCGCTTCATTGGATGTGTTAATTACCTCTATTTCTTCTGTTTTATTCTCATCAGGAGCAATGCTGGTAAAGCTGATGTGCGTAGTTTTCAATCTGATATTACCCACTGCTCTTGGATATACATCCTCAATAGTTTCCGGCTTTGGGGTAACGGTACCTGTAATTCGTAGTATCGTATTGGGCTGTTCTGTGTTTGCAGTAACAGTAATTGTTTTGTTAAAATTTCCCGGACGGTTTTGTGGGTCAAATGTTGCTTTTACATAGCCTTTGCCTCCCGGAGCGATAGGTTGCTTGCTCCATTCAGGAGATGTGCATCCACAGGAAGCTCTTACATTGTGAATAACCAAAGGTTGTTGACCAGTATTGGTAAAACTAAATTCGTGAACAACTTTTCCTTTTTCTTCTTTGATTTCTCCAAAGTTATGTATTGTTTCTTCAAAGGAGAATGTTGGTTTAGTGTGCTGTGCCTTCATGCTGACAATGCAAAGGAGGGCGATCAAGCCTATAACTACTTTCTTCATTTTTATTGAGTTATTTTGTTTTGATTGAATTTGCTGCATATAGCTATGCAAAGCTAATAAAACGGATGGTTCTTTGAGAAAAAATCAAAGACATTAACAATTCATTAACGCTTAATCTGATTTTTTTTAGCCATAATATAGTATTTAAACGAAATTAAATAAAAAAAGTTACTTGTATAAATGATATCTTTGTTTTAAGGCAAGGGGAATTGTTTTTTTAAATTACATTATTTTTTTTTAACCTTCAGCCAACCTTTTAAAGATAATCTTGTTTATTAAGTGCTAGACTTAGATTTTAGCTTACATAAAATATAAATTTAATACATATGCAATACGATTTAGTTGTTTTAGGAAGTGGCCCTGGGGGCTATGTTGGGGCTATCCGTGCTTCTCAGTTAGGTTTAAAAGTAGCAGTTGTTGAAAGAGCAGAATTGGGAGGTATCTGTTTGAACTGGGGTTGTATCCCCACCAAATCATTATTAAAAAGTGCTTCTGTATTTGAATATTTACAGCATGCTGATTCTTATGGAATAAAAATAAACGGAGAGGTTAAGGCTGATTTTGAGGCTATGGTAAAGCGTAGTCGTGATGTTGCAGATGGAATGAGTAAGGGAATTCAGTTTTTATTTAAGAAGAATAAAATTGATATTATTAATGGTTTTGGTAAGTTGGTGGATAATAAAACATTAGCTGTGACAAAGGAAGATGGCAGTGTTGAACAGGTATCCGCAAAAAATATCTTACTGGCTACAGGAGCCAGAAGCCGTGAATTACCTAATTTGCCTCAGGATGGCGTTAAAGTGATTGGATATCGTAAGGCGCTTACGCTTGAAAAAAAACCTGAATCAATGATTGTAGTAGGTTCTGGTGCCATAGGAAGTGAGTTTGCTTATTTTTATAACTCGATAGGAACCAAAGTCACTTTAGTGGAGTACTTACCTAATATTGTTCCATTGGAAGATGAAGAAGTATCGAAACAGTTGGGACGTTCGTTTAAAAAAGCAGGAATTGATGTGATGGTATCTTCAGAAGTGCTGAGTGTGGACACCAGCGGAGATAAGGTGAAGGCTGTTATTAAAACTAAAAAAGGAGAGGAAACGTATGAAGCTGATGTGATTTTATCGGCTGTGGGTATTTCCCCTAATATTGAAGGAATTGGATTGGAAGAACTGGGGGTAATTGTAGAAAAAGGTAAGGTTAAAGTCGATGAGTTCTATCGCACTTCTGTAGATGGAGTTTATGCAATTGGTGATATTGTTCCCGGTCAGGCTCTTGCTCACGTGGCTTCGGCAGAGGCTATTACCTGTGTGGAAAAAATTGCCGGACTTACTCCTGAGCCTATTAATTATGGTAATATTCCCGGATGTACCTATACTTCTCCCGAAGTAGCATCTGTTGGTATGACAGAAAAAGCGGCTAAAGAAGCAGGTTATCAGCTGAAAATAGGTAAGTTTCCTTTTTCAGCGTCAGGTAAAGCAAGTGCTGCAGGACATAAAGATGGTTTTGTGAAATTGATATTTGATGAGAAGTATGGCGAGTTGTTAGGCGCTCATTTGATTGGAGCTAATGTTACTGAAATGATAGCTGAATTAGTGGTGGCTAAAAAGTTGGAAACAACAGGTCATGAGCTTATTAAAACAGTTCATCCACATCCTACCATGTCAGAAGCTATTATGGAAGCTGCTGCAGCTGCCTATGATGAGGTAATTCATATCTGATTCTATTATTTAGAATTACTATATAAAAAAGTCCGACTATTGATATTTAATAATCGGACTTTTTATTTTGTATCCAAATCAGCCGTAATTTTTTCTATACATTCAAATACAAATTAGGGGTAATGTATAGTTTGTTTGCATATAGGTCAATTTGTTATGTTTTAGTATGTAAAGCTACTGCCACCTAAAAATTCACGAATGATGGATGTTGGTGGAATATTTTTATCGTTCATATGTTTAAAATAACTAAAGAAGTAAAGTAATCTTTTTGCTTCTGCATATTCCGGTTTGTTACTTGCTACTTCAAGCAGAATTGGTTCGGCATAGTGCTTTAAAACGGCAAATTCGTATAACAGAGCGGTGTTGAACATGATATCAGCTTCTTCCTGATAAGGGAAAATATGCTTGTCCTCACCCCTGCGTACACTTTGCCAGCGTCCGAGTGTATCCGCAGCAGAATAATGACGGTAACGATAATCCCTAATGATTCTTCTGATTAAGCGGTTATCGGTAGTAGGAATTCGATTATGATCATCAATGTTTATAGAGGTTAACGCTGAAGCGTAAATTTTAAATTTAAATGCATCGGGAATACTGTGTGTCAATTGAGGATTTAAACCATGAATTCCTTCTATAACCAACAGCTGGTCTTTATTAAGTCTCATTTCTGTCCCATCGTAAAACCTCTTTCCTTTTTCAAAAGAAAATGTGGGAATCTGAACTTTTTCACCCTTCAACAACAGGCTTAAGTCCTGATTAAACTGTTTAATATCCAGCGCTTCCAGGGCTTCAAAGTCGTAATCACCATTCTCATCTAAAGGAGTATGTTCACGGTCTACAAAGTAGTTATCCAGCGATAATGTTTTTGGTTTTAAGCCCGCCACCATTAATTGGATAGCCAATCGTTTACTGAAGGTTGTTTTGCCGCTGGAAGAAGGGCCGCTAATTAAAATAATGCGGATATTATCTTTACGTTCGGCAATCATATCTGCAATCTGAGCTATTTTTTTCTCGTGCAGGGCTTCTGAAACCTTGATAAGTCTTTCGGACTTATTTTCTTCCTGCAAGCAGTTTAAGTCGTGAATATTCGTGATCTTCAGAACCTTATTCCAATTGCCATACTCCTGAAAAATCTCAAACATCTTATTCTGTATGATCAGATCTTCAACTGTTTCGGGTTCAAAGCGTTTAGGTATTTGCAATAAGATGCCATTGTAATACTTATTCACATCAAATACTTGCAGATAGCCCGTAGAAGGTAGCAGAAAACCATAAAATGATCCGATAGAATCGTTTAGTTCATAGTAAGAAGAGTAGCACTGGCCACGACTTTCTAAAAGTCCTATCTTATC
>JBFHEL010000073.1:0-13020 GCA_041584155.1 Saccharicrinis sp. | reverse complement strand
CGATTTGAAAAAGCATACAAAAAAGCACTTATAATTTCGGAATAAAAGGATAAATACTGTGTAAGAGAAGGGTAAGGACGATGTTGCAACAATCTCACTATTTTTAGGGATGTATACCTTATCCGTAGAACTGGGTCTGGTTTACCTTTGGATGTTATAGAGATAGCTTATATTCAATAATAGTTAAACGGCTGTAAAGTCAGTCATAAAAGATATGAAACGACCATTAACTTTATTAATCATAAAGTACACACAGGAGGATGATTAAAAAAGTGAATGAGAGTTGCTGTCTGGCAGCTGCCGAAGATGGCACATTTTCTAAAAACAAAATTTTTAAACAGGTGCAAAATTTTTAATGTTATGATTACAAGACTAAGCATATATCTTCTTTTGAGCTTTTCGTTTGCTTTCATTCAGGCCCAGAATAATACAAATATTCCTCTGCCAAAGAGTTTGGAACCTGGCTATCCACGCATTTATATTACGCAGGAAGAAAAAGGTAATCTCGAAAAAACAATACAAAACGAAAGTTGGGCTCAGGAGGTTTTAAAAGGCATCCATGAGCGTATTGATCCCTATGTGGAACAGCATGTCAACGATCCCGAATGGATGCCATCGCGCTTGCAGATGTACTGGAAGACAAAAGCAGTTAATGTTTATATTAATGGTATTTATTATTCACATGCTGATGGTGAGGCACCTGTACCTACGGTTCGATATACCGGTTCTCGTGATTATACCACCAATTATGCCATGCCCAGTCTGGAAGATATTTTACCGTATATGGATGATGAGCGGGGATTGTATTTTCCAAATAAAACGAAAGAAGGTCAGCCTTTTGAATGGGTGGAAGCCTCAAAAACAGGAGGAATTATTCATAAGATCAATGAAAAAATTATAGCTATGGCTCGCGATGCTGCCTTTATCTATTGGCTCGAAAATGATGAACGCTATGCCCGCTTTGCCTATGATATTTTTAACACCTATATGGCCGGAATGTATTATCGTAAAGAACCTGTGGATTTGTTAAATGGCCATATACAAACGCTTGTTGGTTTTACCTGCTTTCAGGTTATACATGAGCAAGCACTCAAGGATATAGCTGAGCTGTATGATTTTTTGCATCCATACCTTGATGCAAATTATGCTGGTAATATTGCCAACTACGATGCCACAATTCAACGATGGACTGATCAGGTGATTAAAAATGGGGTGCCTCAGAATAACTGGAATCTGCACCAGGCCAATGTTATCCTTAAAGCCGCTATGGTTCTGCAGGATAATAGTCAATATGAAAATCAAAAAGGAAGGGAATATTATATTAATCATATTCTGAATGTGACCTCGCCACGTCAGTGGTCTATGACCAAATTATTGGATTATGGTTATGATGAAAATAATGGAGTATGGGCAGAGTGCCCGGGTTATTCACAAAGTGTAACCAAAGAGTTGATGGCTTTCATCCGTGACTTCGACACTACTTTTGATCATAATATTCTGCCTTTTACTCCGGTTATGGATAAGGCGGTTAAAATGTTGCCCCAGTATTTGTTTCCTAACGGACAAATTGTTGCTTTTGGGGATTCATACTACGATCATGTAAGTACTGAGCCCATAAGCGATATGATCCGTCTGGCACAGAAGTATCAGGATGTACAAAAGGAAGAGGAATATACGGCTATGTACCGCTTATTTGAACCTGAATCTGATAAGCAAGCTACTCATCTTAAGCGCAAGCCGAATGTGTCCTCCTTTTTTGCCACTAGACCTTTACTCTTAAATCCAAGCTATAAAGCAGGAAACCGCAGTGATTATATCACACAAACTTTTTATGCACCAACTGTTAGCTGGCATGTGCAACGCATGGGAACAGGACAGGAAGGGATGATGGTTTCCTTAAATGGTTCATTGGGTAATCATATGCATGCCAATGGGATAAATATGGAACTCTATGGCAAAGGTTTGGTGATGGGTGCCGATCCTGGCAAAGGAGCCGGTTATCTTCAACCTGTTTATTTAGAATATTACTCACAGTTTCCGGCTCATAATACGGTAATGGTGGATGGAATTTCTTCTTACACAGAAATGTTGAGTTATCATGCCTTTGATTTAATCGGTGAGTACCCAAAATCAGCGCAAAAAGATGGTTTTTATCAGGATATTACTTATTCCAATGTTTATTTCTTAGAGCCTGAAAGTCAGAGTGATCAAAACAGAACAGTTAGTATTGTGAAAACCGGAGAAACGACAGGTTATTATGTTGATATCTTTCGGTCAAAGAAACAAAAAAAAGGAGATAAGTTTCATGACTATTACTATCATAATCTGGGTCAAAGCATGGTGTTGACAGATGCTAAAGGTGAGCCTTTAAATCTTACTCCAAGCCAGGAAATGGCCTTTGCCGGAGGACACCTTTATGCTTTGGATTATATGTGGGATAAAAAATCAATTCGTACCCATGATGATTATCAGGCCAAATGGACCATAGATATGCCCGATGGAGAGGAGGATTTGTATATGAGCCTGTGGATGAAAGGCACCGAAGGCCGTGAAGTGTTTGCTATCAAATCACCACCATGCAAATCCTTTAAAGATAAAAAGGGTATTCCTTATGATGTTAATCACGAACCGTACCTTACACTGGCAGCACGTCAGCATGGTGAGGCCTGGGAACATCCTTTTGTTTCGGTGTATGAGCCATATACCTCGCGAGAAGGGAAAAGTGTTAAAGAGATTGAGGGTATTGAGGATGAAAATGGAAATAAGGATTTTGCTGGTGTACATCTGAGTCTCCAGTCCGGTCGTGAAGATTTTATTTTGTCATCCTGCCATGGAAAGATGGTGGTTTATAAGGACATAAGCTCCGATGCTGAGTATGCGCTGGTAGGGACCGAAACTGATGGTGATTTTGTCCTGTTTATGGGTAATGGAACAACACTCAAAGCAAAAGGGTATTCTCTTTCTGCTCAGGTAAAAGGGAATGTTGTTTTTGAGATGAAGGATGGTGCTTTATTGCTGCATAATGAAGTACCGGTTACCGTCAATTATGGTAAAAAACATAAATATTTTGAGGCTGGCGACAGGAGAGAGATCAAATTTACGGCTAAACGCTAAAGAGTTTTAGAATAACTTATGTAGGATGTTTAAAATAGATATAAAATTATTGGTAGTATATATTTTTTGACTTGAGAAATATGGTCAATTTTAAGGGAATTAAAATTATTATGATGAAGAATTATATTTTGACAATTTATATTTTATTGGGCATTGGGTTATTTGCATCATGTAAAAAGGAAGAATCGCAACCTAATTTTGTGGTTATTCTCTGCGATGACCTGGGGTATGGCGATTTGTCCACCTTCGGACACCCCATCATACAAACCCCCAATCTGGATGATATGGCCGAAAAAGGAATTAAATTCACCAACTGTTATTCTGCAGCTCCTGTTTGCTCTCCTTCAAGAGCAGGCTTGCTTACCGGGCGTAGCCCCAATAAGGCAGGGATTTATGATTTTATACCCTCTCCTAAAAAAAGCCCTGACTGCAGAGATCTGGTTCATTTACAAAAGCATGAACAAACCATCCCTGCCATGCTGAAAGCTGCTGGTTATGCTACCTGTTTGTCGGGAAAGTGGCACTGTAGTTCCAGATTTAATAGCGATGCTCAGCCTACACCAGGATATTTCGGTTTCGATCACTGGTTTTCTACGCATAATAATGCTGCACCCAGTCACGAAAATCCTAATAACTTTATACGAAATGGAGAAAAAGTAGGTGATTTAAAAGGGTTTAGCTGTCAAATTGTGGCCAATGAAGCTATACAATGGCTTAAGAATAAGAAGGATGATAAACCCTTTTATCTTCAGGTATGTTTCCACGAACCTCACGAACCCATCGCATCGCCTAAAGATTTAGTGAATAAGTATATGCCCCTGGCCGAAAATGAAAATCAGGCAGAGTACTTTGCCAATGTAGAAAATATGGATAAAGCAGCAGGTACGCTGATTCAATATTTGAAAGAAAACTATGGAGATAATACGCTTATATTCTTCTCATCAGATAATGGTCCGGAAACACTAAATCGTTATTACAGAGCTAAACGATCCTATGGTTCTCCGGGTAACTTAAAGGGAATGAAGTTATGGACCAATGAAGCAGGTTTTCGCGTTCCGGGTATTTTATACTGGATGGGCAATGAAACTTTTAACGGTACCTCCGACGCTGTGGTTTCTTCGTTGGATTTAATGCCAACATTCGCAGAATTGTCAGGAGCAGCCTTGCCAAACAAAATCTTAGATGGCGAATCCATCACTTCATTGATACAAACAGGTAAGAAGGAAAGAATGAAGCCTTTGATCTGGGCCTTTTATGATGCAATAAATGAAGAAAGGGTAGCCATGAGGGTTGAAGACTGGAAAATATTGTGTCGTTTAAAAAGTGATACAACTTGTTTGGGTCATATTCATAATTTATATGAAGGGAACGAACGCTTGGTTAAAGATGCAGAACTAACAGACTTTGAGTTATACAATATGAGAGATGATATGGGTGAAACAGAAAATATGGCTCATAAAAAACCTGAGGTCTTCGAAGAAATGAAAACATTGCTGAAATCAGAATACAAAAAACTACTTGACGAAAGTTTTATCTGGAAAAGAGAGAGTAAGGAATTAGTTCAGGGAGGAGAGATTAAGGACTAAAGGATGTTTGATTATTCAGTAGATAGAATGTAAGAAACAGAAACAGTTTAAAATAATAGTTAAATACCATTAAAGATAAAGCTAACAAAGAATTAGGTGTTTAAAACTTAGTGCATGCGTGTACTTTTATGCATCAGTCTTTACTATTTTATAAACTTATGAAAACTTTAAAATTTACACTAATCATGGTTGTATTTGCCTTGCTGATGCAATCATGTAACCACAAAACAGAAGAAAAATCAAAACCCAATGTTATTCTATTAATGGTAGATGATGCGGGTTATGGCGATATTGCCTGTCATGGTAATCCATATATTCAAACACCTAATATTGATGCGCTTTATGCTAAAAGTACTCGCTTGACTGACTATCATGTAAGCCCAACCTGTGCACCCACCAGAGCGGCCATTATGACCGGTCATCATAACCTCCGTACGGGTGTGTTTTTTACCATTAAAGGAAGATCTCTTATTTTGGAAAGGGAAACAACCATGGCCGATATTTTTAAACAAAATGGTTATAGTACAGGCATGTTTGGCAAATGGCATTTGGGCGATAATTATCCTTTCCGTCCTCAGGATAAGGGCTTTGATGAGGTCTTAATGCACGATGGTGGTGGTGTAGGGCAGACCATGGATTATTGGGACAATGATTATTTTGATGATATGTATAAACACAATGGTAAACTCGAACAACATAAAGGATATTGTACTGATGTTTGGTTTGAGAATGCTAAAAATTTTATCAGCGAAAATAAAGATCAACCTTTCTTTTGTTATTTATCAACCAATGCAGCCCATTCTCCTTATCATGTGGCCGATAAATATTCAGATCCTTATAAGGAGAATGAAAATATTTATAATGCTTCCTTTTATGGTATGATTGCCAATATAGATGAAAACCTTGGAAAATTGGTAGAGTATTTAAAATCAATTCATTTAATGGATAATACCATTTTAATTTATACTGCTGATAATGGTTCTGCCGCCGGTTGTAAAACCGAAGGACACCGCCTGGATGGATTTATTGCAAAAGGTTTTAATAGTGGAATGCGTGGCCTTAAAGCCAGTATGTACGAAGGCGGCCATAGAGTGCCTTTTTTTATTCACTGGAAAGATGGGAAAATTAACGTAGGGAAAGATATAAATGAGTTGACTGCTCATTACGATGTATTGCCAACACTTATTGATCTTTGTGACTTGAAAGTTGATCCCGCGATAGAGTTTGATGGTACAAGTATGGTGCCTCTGATGAATGGGGATAATAAAGATTTTAAGGATAGGATTGTGTATGTAAATACGCAGTTTTCTACCGATCCGGTACCCTGGAAACGTACTGCTTTAATGCATCAAAACTGGAGGTTGGTTGAAGGGACAGAATTATATGATTTAAGCACTGACCCTGAACAAAGAACCAATGTTGCAGATAAATATCCTGAAAAAATGACGGCCTATAAAGCTGCTTACGATAAATGGTGGGCCGAGATTTCACCTACTTTTGAAGACAAACCATATTTTATTGTCGGAGATAAAGCCGAAAATCCCACTACGCTGCATTGTCATGATTGGCATAGTGAAGATTTTACCCCATGGGCTCAGCGACATATCAGGTCGGGGTATGTAAATAATGGTTTTTGGCGTGTTAATGTGGCAGAGTCCGGTACTTATACCTTGAAATTGCGTCGCTGGCCAAAGGAATCACACCTGGCTCTGGGTGCTGAAGCACCTATTCGACCTGCATTGGAAGGCACAAGTGTTGAGGCCAGTAAAAAAGGAGTGGCCTTAAATATCACAGAGTCAAGAATTAAGATTCAGGATATTGAAATATCAAAAGATGTTGATCTTGATGCTGAATATATTGAGTATACAGTGGAGCTGGAAAAAGGTAAAACTCATCTTCAAACCTGGTTTACACTGGATGATGGTGTGGAAATAGGAGCTTATTATGTGGAGGTGGAGAAAGTGTAATTGATTGAATTTATACTTGAGAGTTAAGATGTTTAAAAACTGTTGAAATGAGTAAAATAAAGCAGGTGGGATTGATTTTTTTGCTTGGGTTGTCTTTGACAATGCAAGCAAAAGAATATCATGTATCAAAGGATGGTGATGATTTTAATAAAGGATGTTTCGATGCCCCGTTTAAATCAATAACTAAAGCTGCAAAAATTGCTCAGCCAGGAGATGTAATTACTGTTCATAAAGGAGTGTATAGGGAATGGGTGAATCCCATTTATGGAGGGATGAATGATAGAAATAGAATCGTTTATCAGGCTGCTGAAAATGAAGAGGTTTGGATTAAAGGTTCTGAGGAAATTAATACATGGAAAAAATACAAAGGAACAGTTTGGAAGGTAGAAATTGATAATGATATTTTTGGAGATGTTAATCCATACCAGGAAATTATTTGGGGCGACTGGATTACCAGTACCTATGGTCGTGATCACCACTTAGGAGAAGTATATGTAAATGGTAAGGCTCTGTATGAAATAGACAGCTTATCCAAAGTGTTTTCTGAAACTCACTTAAAAAGGGCTACAGATGAAGAAGGTTCTAAATACAAATGGTATTGTGAGAGTAATGAAGAAACCACAACTATTTATGCTAATTTCAATGGCCGTAATCCAAACAAAGAATTAGTTGAGATAAATGTTCGCCCTACCGTGTTTTGGCCTAAAAAGACAGGGATAAATTACATTACCGTTCGTGGTTTTAATATGTGCCATGCCGCAACGCAATGGGCACCGCCAACGGCTGAACAAATTGGCTTAATTGGACCCAACTGGAGTAAGGGATGGATTATCGAAGATAATTTAATCAGCGATTCAAAATGTTCAGGAATTGTTATTGGAAAAGAAAGAGCATCAGGGCAAAATTTATGGAGAAGAGACCATAAAAAACGGGGGACTCAACGTGAACGCGAAGCTGTATTCAAGGCCTTACAATTAGGTTGGTCTAAAGAAAATATAGGTTCTCATATTGTTAGAAACAATACTATTAAAGACTGTGAACAAGGGGGTATTATTGGTCATTTAGGTTGTGTATTTAGCCAAATAAGCAATAATCATATTTATAATATTAATGTAAAAAAACAGTTTACTGGTTGGGAAATTGGTGGCATTAAACTCCATGCTGCCATCGATGTCCTAATTAAAAATAATTGTATTCATAATAACCACAGAGGAATATGGCTCGACTGGCAGGCGCAAGGAGCACGTGTAACAGGTAATCTTTTATTTAACAATGAAGATCAGGATTTATTTATTGAGGTCAATCACGGTCCTATGATTATTGATAACAATATTTTACTTTCAGAAAGAGCAATTCTTAATGCATCACAAGGATCTGCATTTGTTAATAATTTAATTGCCGGAAATGTGCAAATGCGAGCAGCAGGTAATCGGTTTACGCATTATCATTTTCCACACTCTACAAAAGTTATGGGTATGATGACTATAATTCTTGGAGATGATCGTTTTTACAATAATATTTTTGCTGCTAACAGCGATAGCCTGAATAAGAGTCAATATTACGGATTAGATGCTTATAATGATTTCCCAACGGCAAGTTACGATTGGAAAACAACAGGCAGTCTTGATAATTATAACAAACAAAAATTTCCGGTTTATATCGCTGCCAACTTGTATTTAAATAAGGCCATAGCATCGAATATAGAAACCAATTTTGTGAAGAATAAAACTTTAGAACCTAAGATAAGCCTATCTGAGGAGGAAGATGCCTATTATTTGAATATTACAGTTGATGAGAGTTTTGAGACAGTAAAAACACAAGTTATAGATACCGAATTAATGGGAGTAGCTTTTCAGCCGGAAACACCATTCGAAAATAAAGATGGCTCTCCTATTACCCTGGATGAAGATTATTTTGGAAATAAAAGAAACACAGATACACCTTTAGTTGGTCCATTTGAGCATTTAACAATAGGAGAAAATAAAATTAAAGTCTGGAGTAAATAATTATAGAATATGAATAGATAATGAAACGTAGAGAGTTTGTTAAATTATTAGGAACGGGTGCTCTGGGGCTGGGCATAACACCCAATGTAGTTGCTTTTAACAGCGTAAAAAAAACAGATCATGCTAAGTGTAAGGTGGTTTGGGATCAGTTGTGTGGTAAAATAGCTAATAATTATTCAACTGATGCTTTTGAATATGTTTATCCTGAAAAAGGAAAACCGAATGTGTTTATCTATGGCGATTCTATTTCTATAGGGTATACCTCGATGGTAAGAAAAAGTTTAGAAGGTAAAGCAACTGTTATCAGGCTGTTTAAAAACGGAGGTTCCAGCCACGGCTTTATTCCTAATATGAATACAATGCACGAGACTATGTTTCAGCCTTATTTAAAAAAGGGCTGGGCTTTTAAATGGGATGTAATTCACTTTAATGTAGGCTTACACGATTTAAAGTACCTCAAGGGTAAAAATTTGGATAAGGAAGGTACTCAAGTGTCGTCAATCGAGAAATATAAGGAGAACTTAGATGCAATTTGTAACTACCTGATGGCAAAGTTTCCTAATGCTAAATTGATTTTTGCAACTACAACTGCTGTACCGGAAAATGCAAAAGGCAGGTTTAAAGGAGATAGTGTAAAATTCAATAAGGCAGCCTTGGAAGTGTTGGCAAAATATCCAGACATCGTTATTAACGATCTCTATACTTTTACAAAGCCACATCAAGAGCAATGGGCTCAAGCTCCAGGAAATGTTCATTATAATCAGACAGGAAAGGATGAGCAAGGCCGCGAAGTTGCCAGAATAATTGCTGAAAATTTATAGTCTGTTGATGATCCTGAAATTATAATTAATATAGAAAATGAGAGTATACATAAAAATACGAACTATTCTGCTTATGAGCTGGGCATTATCTGCTGCTTTGGGCGGGTGTACAGCAACAAAGAACAGAGTAAATAAACCTAATATCGTTATTATTTATACCGATGATCAGGGGTTTGGAGATGTGAGTGCCTTAAATCCTGATGCCAAGTTTAAAACACCCAATATGGATAAAATAGCCAATGAAGGGATAGTTTTTACTGATGGTCATAGTAGTGATGCTGTTTGCTCTCCTTCACGATATACATTATTAACAGGAAGATATAGCTGGAGGACATCTTTAAAAAAGGGCGTGTTAAGTGCTGACGGTCCTTGTTTAATAGAAAGTGACAGGATGACCATTGCTTCCATGCTTAAAAAACAAGGGTACAATACCGCCATGGTGGGTAAGTGGCATCTGCAAATGGATTTCCCGGGCGAAAGAGGAAATAATCGCGATTGGTCAAAACCTTTTACCCAGGGACCTGTTGAGCATGGCTTCGATTACTTTTTTGGGATAGCTGCTTCTATGAATTTTGGGGTATTAACTTTTCTGGAGAATGACCGGGTAACCGATCCTCCTGTGTTATTTACGAAAAAGAAACTGGATGTTACCCCTCGTACCTATCGTATGACACCACCCTATCAAAATGAAATAGCTAAAGGACATGTGGAAGTGGCTCCTTCGTTTAATGATGAGATTGTGCTGGAAACATTGGCTGCAAAGGCTGTGGACTATATTAATAAATCGGCTCACGATGCCAAAAATGGCAAGCCTTTCTTTTTATATTTCCCCTTAACCAGTCCGCATCTGCCTCATTGTACTCATCCCGACTTTCAAGGGCTTAGCACTTGCGGTAACTATGGCGATTTTATGATGGAAACGGATTACAGAGTTGGACAGGTATTAGATGCTTTAAAAGAAAATGGTATTGAAGATAATACGCTGGTTATCTTTTCTTCGGATAACGGAGCTGAAACCAATTATGTGTATCAACGAGATACCTATCAACATTATAGCTGTATGAACTTTAAAGGAGGTAAACGCGATATTTATGAGGGTGGGCACAGAGTGCCATTTTTGATGAGATGGCCGGGCGTGATAAAAGCAGGTACCAAGGTCGATAAGCTGGTGTGCCAATCCGATTATCTGGCGACCATAGCCGATATTGTGGGTGCTCCTGTTCCGGTTAATGCAGCAGAGGATAGCTATAGCCTGTATCCTCTGATGACAGGCGAAAACCCTGATGCCTATCAATCAGATAGAGCCGTAGTGCATCATTCTTTTACAGGTCATTTTGCCATTCGAGAGGGTAAATGGAAGTTAAATATGCTTCGGGGTTCGGGTGGTTCTTTTAAACCAGTATTAATTGAGACAGAGAAAGGTGACGCTATTTATGAATTATATGATATAGAAAATGACCCGGGCGAAACACGTAATCTTTATTTTGAACATCCTGAAGTTGTTGAAAGATTAAAAATAAAGATTACTGATATTATTAAAAACGGCAGGTCTACTAAAGGAGCTCCTCAGGATTTTGTTAAAGAGGATTGGGAGCAGGTAACCTGGATGGCTTTGTAAATACGCCGTCTGCTGAATGCCGCCATTGATAGCTTAAAGAAAAGGGAGGAAATGTTTATATAATACCATTTTGATAATGAAGTGAGCACTTGGTATTATGCCGATGGATTAATGACAGCATTATTGCGAAGCATAAATAACGCTCAGGTCATTAACCAAACGGTATAAGAGGTTAATCATATCATGAAATTGAAATAATAACAACAAATGAGCCATGAGACGATTGCCCTAACCAACCTCTCCTGCCTATGTGCGAGAAGTACCTTTAATCCTGGCCAGTTGTTCTGCATCGTGCACGACAGGCTATGCAACCATTGGAAATAAAATTTAAACATGAAAAAAACTACAATTATATCCAGTACTATTCTGCTAATGCTTTTTTCAATTGTCAGTCCTATACTGGCGCAAGAAGTAAGCACCACAGATCAAAAATGCAATATTCTTAATGAGCATGATGTGAATCTGTCTCAACTATTGGTTCATCAGGACAGATCAGTGCCTTTCAATCTGACTTATAAAACTATTGACAGCTTACATCTGGATCTTACTTTTCATTATCCTCCAGACTTTAAAAAGTCAAAGAAATATCCTACCCTTGTGTTTTTCTTTGGAGGAGGTTGGAATGGAGGTAAGGTTTCTCAGTTTGAGCCTCAGGCCAAATATTTTGCTTCAAGAGGGATGATCACTATCTTGGCAGACTATAGGGTGAAATCACGGCATAATACTACGCCCTATGAGGCTGTTGCCGATGCCAAATCAGCCATCCGCTTTTTACGTCAACATGCCAAAGCCTTAAATGTCGATGCTAAAAAAATAGTGGCTTCAGGGGGCTCTGCCGGAGGTCATTTAGCTGCTGCATGTGGTTTGTGTCCGGGTCTGGATGAGGAAGGAGAAGATCTAAGTATCAGTTCTCAAGCTAATGCCCTGATATTATTTAACCCGGTGTTTGACAATGGCCCCGATGGCTTTTGCCATGAACGCATGGGAGAACGTTGGCAGGAAATTTCACCTGCTCATAACATTACAAAAAATGCTCCGCCAACTATTGTATTTCTGGGGCGCGAAGATCATTTAATACCTGTTTCAATTGCCGAAAATTATAAAGCTAAAATGGATGCAGCTGGATGTAGATGCGATTTGTACTTATATGAAGGTGCAGGTCATGGCTTTTTTAACTTAAGTAAAAATGAGGGTAAATTTTATAAGCTAACCATTCATGAGGCTGACCAGTTTCTGATATCGCTTAAATATTTAAAAAAAGAACCTAAAATCTAATTTTATATGTTGAAAGTAACAAATGTCATACTAGTTTTTTTTATCCTAAGTTTTTGCTGGGCATGTGGTCAAAAAAAGGCCCCGGTAGCTAAATTGGATATGGATGCTTATTTACAAGCCTCCGATGTGAAGTTAATTTATCCTACACAGGCACAAATAGATATGCTCGAAAAGGTTGTGCCTAAAGATAAATACACTCCTGCAGCTTCGGTTAACGATCGAAGGTATTGGGATAAGATAGCGTCCGGAGAATCGGGGAAAGCCTATTTTGAAGAAGCTTTAAAAGCATTGGAAAAAGCTCCGGAAGTGCCCATCAGTGACGAAATATACCGCCGTGCCAACAAAGAAGGAAACAGAGGGATATATAAACCCAGGTATTACCGTTCTATGGACAGACTCGAAAAGTTTATTCTGGCGGAATGTATGGAGAATAAAGGTCGTTTTATTCCTCAAATAGAAGTGTATGTTGACTCTATCATGGCCATGAAATCGTGGCTCCATCCTAATCACGATGATCATGAAAACTCAGTTTTGGAGGGAAAGCGTGTGTCCATTGATCTTGGTGCCCGAAAATTTGGAATGGTTTTAGCTTTAGCCAATGTTCTTCTCCAGGATAAGTTACCTGATAGTTTG
>JBFHEL010000072.1:0-13401 GCA_041584155.1 Saccharicrinis sp. | reverse complement strand
GGCATAGAAAGTAGTAGAGATAGGAGGAATAATTTTAAAAGCATTCTTCTCTAGCTGAACGGGGTCCGGATCATAATAGGCACTATAACCAAAATACTTAAAATAATTATCGATCCATTGCTGATCTTCAAATTTAGCACGTAAATCAGCAAGTTCCGGCAAGCCCTTTTTCTTGGCTTTTTTATAGGCTACCAATGTCTGTTGGGCTACATATCCTCGTTTTATCTTTTCTTTATACGACATAATACCATGCTTCTGATTCCCCAGCACAAGATCTTTAATACCGGGAACAAAGGCATCTGCCTTTAAGAAAGCCATATAAGAAAGCATATTCGGAATTTCTATTTTTACTTTAAAATTCTCTTTGCTCATTTCATCTATCGCATCACTCTCAGAATTACCTATTAAACCGATGGCTATAAGAGGAGCATTGGTTTTCCCATCGTAAAGAGCTTCCATGGCAGCAAATTTCATAGGTTGCTTTTCGGCCATTTCACGTGCCGAGCTATCCCCTGAAGCGATCAGCATAACAGAAGCAATAATACCGAAGGTAGCGGCCACCACAATACTGCGTTTAGCAAAGAGTATTTCTCTTTTTTTAAGCATATACCAGGCACTTATACCCACCACAAAAATACCAGCCAACACAAAGCCTGAGGTAGTGGTATGCAAGAACTTGGTCACTGCACTGGGCGAGAGAAAAATATCCCAGAAATTCACCATCTCATTACGCGCCGTATCGGGATTAAATTTCATTCCTACAGGATCCTGCATCCAGGCATTGGCCACCAGAATCCATACGGCAGAGAGATTTGCTCCAATAGCCGTTAACCAGGTAGCGGTAAGATGAAATTTCTTACTCACTTTTCCCCATCCAAAAAACATGACGGCAATAAAAGTACTTTCCAGAAAAAAGGCCATGATGCCTTCAATAGCCAGTGGGGCACCAAAGATATCACCCACAAACCAGGAGTAATTACTCCAGTTAGTACCAAATTCAAATTCCAGTATAATACCGGTAGCAACGCCAATGGCAAAGTTGATACCAAAAAGTTTCATCCAAAACTTGGTTATCCTTTTCCATTCAGGATCACCTGTTTTAACGTAAACAGTTTCCATAAAGGCTATAATAAAGCCCAAGCCGAGGGTTAACGGCACAAAAATCCAGTGATACATTGCGGTTAAGGCAAATTGTGCCCTGGACCAGTTCACCAGTGTAAGATCAATAGATTCAAGCATTTATTTATGTATTTGAGTATTTGTTAATTGTTCAATAACATGATCAGCTCGTTCCTCATCCGAGGGAAAATCATTTTTCAATTTATTCTGAAAAAAGAAGATTTTAAAGATAACAAAAATGATAAACAACTTTAACAGAATAATAAACCATATAGATCTGGCCCAAGGGGGTAGATTCTTAAAACCATCCAGATAGAATTCAATTATTTTCTTCATGTGTGTAAAATTGTTATCGAAAAACAAGGAATCAAATTAATTGTTTAGGCGAAAATCAAATTTAAAGATATTTTTCGGTAATCCACTACCTGATTATTTTTTTAACAAAAAAAAAGCCGGAATGTAAATACATTCCGGCTTCATTAATTCTCTGAATAATATATTATATTACTCTTACATTTACTGCGTTCATACCTTTTCTACCTTCTTTAAGGTCGAATTCTACTTCGTCATCCTCGCGGATTTCATCAATTAGACCTGAAACGTGTACAAAATACTCTGTTCCTGATGCTTCTTCCTTAATGAATCCAAATCCTTTAGATTCATTGAAAAACTTTACTGTTCCTTTATTCATTGTAATATTAAAAAAATTCAGGTCAAAGGTAATTTAATAAATTACTTTACAAGCATTTAATGTGATTTATTTTAAATAAAATTTCATTTTATTTTTTTTGGCTTCCTATTCTTCCTGTAAAACCAACACTACTTTATTAAAATCAGCGGCAGCATTAATCACATTTTTAAAACCCTCAAACTCCTCTGGCTTAACCATTATATGCTTATAATACTCATCAATAATTATTTTATACACCCCATCGCTATAAGTATAATCAGACTCAAACCCGTATACATCTCCTTCCACTATATTCATCCTGGCCACCTCAGGATTTACCACCACATAACCTTCGGGTACATGAAAAATAATTTCGCGATGGTACATCCTGTTCCAATCATTCTCAGCCTGAGCGCTTCTATTCTCTTCAAAGTACATTTCCATTTGAGGCCCTATACTTTGTCCAATACTCAGCAGGAGCTTATTACCTGCATTTTCCAGAAAAGCATCTGTTGTGATATCAGAATAAATAACAAACTCAGCATCATTAATAGCTTCATATTCACTACCTTCTCTAACTTCAAGAGTATGATAGTCGGGGTTAGGAGCTTTAGTTGAAGTGAGATCTTTAAGTGTATTTAGCTTTTGCTCTGCATCCATCATCTTGTAAAAATTACGAATATAACCACCACTTAAGCCATTAAGACCCCTGTCAGTGGCAATCCGTGCTGTATTATCATCCACATCAACAGAAAGCTCAATAATCATATTATCGTAATTGAATGAATATGGTGATGCGGGTATATATTTTACTTTACCAATAGCCGACTCAAAATCACCTATCTTCACCGGAATTATAAATAATCCATTGGTAGCAGTAAGCATAGCATTAACAACTCCTAACCTGTAGGCATGAATAGAAGGATCAAGATAAGTATCTATGCCCGGAAAATAGATCAGATACTCATCCAGATAATTCCAACTTTGAAAGTCCCCGTCGAATTTAATATTATCTCGTTCAGAAGTTAACACCAGGTGATGCGCAATACCCAGCTGCTTAAAGATATTGGCATATAACCTCACTATACCCCGACTACCGGTAACCTTATTATCATATACAAAATTCAGATCGGAGAATTCAGGCACATTAAATTTCTCAACATAAATATTCGATTTTATAAACTGTTCCACCTGTTGTATTTTTTCCAAATCTCCTTTTCCGGTAATCGCGGCGAGCGTCAACCACTTATCCATTATTTTCGGATCTACATTCAAATACATGGATTCATACACACTCACCGCAGCATCATCCCAGGTCAGGCTTTGTGACTTGCTCCTGTCTGTATTATAATCTAACCGGTATTCTATTCTCTCCATGCGGGGAGTGAGGTACGAAAACTTCTCGTCTTTAATGGCCGGTATATTTTGTTTATGGCAGATCAGCTGATTACGTTCATCGTCAATAGTACTTAACTGACCGTTGGGAAAACCATTATAACCCTTTACATCATAAATCAAATTTTTAGGACTAACAATTTCAAATGAAGCTTCCTGTAAAGGATAGGTAAACTGAAAAGTAGTACGCCCAAAATTACTACTCTGCATTCTTCTAACTACATAATATTCAACATCATCTCCTTTTTCAATTCCATCGATGGCAAATATTTTATAGCTTTTACCACTATCTTCATCTTTAATTTCCTTGATATTATTTTTATCAAACTCAATAACTTTACCGTTACTTTTAATAGCTCGGGCCTTAATATCAATCACTTCAATAACCTCATTCAAACTTACCGAAAGCTTATTAAACTGATTAATAGCCTCATCATTATTCAATCTGAACTTTTTATGCAAGGTATGAATCATTTCCAACCCCCCTTCACTGTTATAGTGGTAATCGTACTTTTCACTCAGTAAGATACCAATAACGTTTTCATTCTTATTTTCATCCAGAATTGTTGAAAACACAGGTTTAGCAGCCCAAACAATATTGTTGTTTTGCGCCTGCAACCAGGCAATACTCCAACAAAACAAAAGCAAAAGGGTATATTTCATATGATTATAATTTATTTTTCAATGGTCAGATAGCCTGTCCCGCGAAATGCGTGAGAACTCGCTTCGATAATCATCCTTCTTTATCAGAAGCATATCTCATGCTTGTTTCATCTGTTAATAATTAATTTATATCAATCATACATTAGTAAAGAGCGAACAAAAGAACATCTATATCATTCTTCAGCACCCATTAAAACAAAAGAGGATTCACTCACTCATCTTTTTTAACACCAATGTTCTCCTGTAATTTTTATTTAGTGATTTAATCATATTATTCCATTGAGGTAATTTATCTTCGAGCAACATAAAAAAATCAAAAACAAGTTCTTTATCTAAGACAATAAAATCACCCTCTTTCCTGTATTTTAATGAATAACTGAAATCGGGGCAGGAAAAAGCATCCTCCTTAGGCATATAAGTCACTTTGTACCCTGGCGGTATCTGAAACCGAGTAACATACCTCTCGATACAGTAAAAATCATTTTGTATAGGATTTATAGTACCAGTAGTATCCGCTAACATATTTTGATAGGGCTTATCAAGATTCAGGTTAATATATATTTCATCCTCCATCTGTTTATAATAATCACCAATCTCAAAATCATATTTAATCTCAGCTGGCACATCGTAATCGAATAGTCTATCTGTTTCCTGCTTAGTTACCTTGAATTTATTGTTTCCTTTATTAAAAATTCTGGAATAGGTTTTATTATAATCATCAGTCTTAACCCCATCCATTGTATACGCCAGTTCGAGTTTACTAAAACCCGTATACACAGCTTTTGCCTGTCCTTTCACTATGCCATCTTCCATACGCACCAAGGAAGAATCAGTAATAACACTGTACGAAGCAGGGCTAACAGGTACTTTTACGATCTCAAAATCATTAGGTCCTTTACCAACCAGCACCTCTTTACCCTGTATATGGTAAGGATAAACACCATAATCGAGATATTTAAAGGTACCATCGAGTAAGATTAAAGAATCGCCCACCATACGAGAAGCGATCATATGATTATCGACCGATGGCAAAGGCACCTGTTCGTAGGTATACGGTATATGTCTTGTTCCTACCCATGTATAATAAGCAGGAAGTCCTGCTAAATCCATCATTGTTTTAATGAGGCTCGACATACCTTTACAATCACCATAACGTTTCTGCTCCACTTCAGAAGCTGAGGCAGGAATAAAACCGGCATAACCATGCTCATAGGCCACATATTTAATATGATCATGCACCCAATAATAAATAGCTTTAGCCTTTTGCTGGTCATTAAGACCTTCGGTTAGTTCCACAACTAATTTTTTAAGTGCATCAGAAGGATGATCATTTACCCCTTTAACAAAATCATAATAATACTGATATAACAAATCAGGACTCCCAAAATACTTTTCTTCATTACCCTTACTATGCGTACTAAGAATATAGAACATAATATGTGGACTAAAATAACTAATGGTATAATATTCTCCCACAGTATAAGGGTAAGGTTCCATATCGGACGCATTCCACTCGTAATAGGTGTATTTCCCCTTAGTATATTTATTAAACTCCATACCTGTTTTCTCGGTATTAAAAAGTTTATACCCCAATTCCACATCCCGATGTACCTTAACCTTTATCTTTACCTGATTCACAGGCAGGTACGATTGTAAAAAACAAGTGCGCAAAAATCTGGGATTATTATACTTGATTGTGTATTTTAAATAGGTTGAAGCTCCTTTTTGAAGAGATGGGTAAGCAAACTGGTACATCTTTGAATCGTCGTAAAAAACGCTACCATCAGAACTTCCTGTTTCCTTAAACTGTTCCACCTTAACCTTTTCAAAATCATCATCCCCTTTAGGAATGAGAGTATAAGCTTCCTTTTCGCTGATTGAGGTAAATCCACTAAAATAAATATAGTCTTTGGTAAACCCTTTTGAATAATCATTGATAAGCTGTACTTCTTTGGTATTGGTTTGAGTCACATAAAGAGAGTCACCCTTTACATCGATCACATACTCATACTCTAAATTAGTTATTACGGCATTATGAGCAGCATATTTCTCCACTAAATCAGAAGCGCTGCTATGAAAAAACGGGCACACGATTCCGAATAAAAACAATACATATTTAGGCATATACATTCCTTTCATTGCGCTTAGATCTTTTTAGTTCCTACAATTCTGCCACTCCAATAACTGGTTACACTTATCATTTTGCCTGACTTATCGTATTCTTTCATATCACCATGTTCACTACCGTGCAAAAACATAATTACTCTCTTTATTTGTCCATTTTCCCAATAATCAATATACTCCCCCTCCAACATATCATCCTTATAATTACATTTGGTTTCCTTATTTCCATTAGCATAGAATGATTCCCACAAGCCATCCAACAAACCATCCTTATACGAAAATTTTTGCCTTACAGCACCATTGGGGAAATAATAAATTCTATCTCCATGAGACACATTATTCAGGTAGTTTTGTTCATAACTCTTCACCCCATTATTGAAATAAGCAACCACTTTGGTATTGGGTTCTTTAACATACAAAGTATCGCAAAGCATTCCATTTTTATTATACTGCCAGCCAATTAATTCATCGTCACAAAATATTTTTTTTATCAATAATTCACCACTCACATCATAATACAAAACATCTCCCTCCAGTTTCCCTTCAAAATAATGCGATAACACTTTTATTTTACCATTATTATAAAAAGCCTTAGCCACTGAATCTAATTGGTTATTATAGTAATAGTCCTCATCCGCCAAGCTCCCATCCTCATGATACCTTAACCATTTCCCTTCCATATTTCCATTAACATAATTGCCCTTCTCTCTCAATATGCCATTGCCATAGTATCTCTTAAATTCTCCTGTTCTTAAATCATTTTCAAAAACAGTATGCGAGTTGATCTTTCCTCCAGCATAATACCAATTTAAATCGCCCTCATACAACCCACCTTTCATATTACAAACGGCCATTACATAATTGGTATCACTCATCAGAGAATAAGACTTACTATTCAATAAATTAAAAGAATTAAGCAACTCACCCTTAGGGGTATAATTATTTACCTCAAGAATTTTATCATTCAAATACCTGAGCCTCACCATTTCATTACCTTCCACATCATAGCTAGTCATCCAGCCATGTATACTATTATTTACGTAAAACACTTTCTGGCTTAGCATACCATTGTTTAAATAGTAATTATAAAAACCTTCATACTTACCATTGATATAGTTTACCTCACAGGTCACTTGACCATTTTGCGCATAACTAAGATACGCACCATCGGGCTGATCATTGATATAATGATATTGTTCCTTGACCTGCCCGTTTTCGTAATACGTTTCATATAGGCCCTCGAGGGCACCTGCAGCATAAAAACACCTTTGCTTAACAGTTCCGTTTTTAAAATACCACAGCCATTCCCCTTCTCTTTCCCCCTTATTCATAGAACCTTGTATCATTTTCTTGCCATCTATATCATATGAAACAAAACTAAAAACACCCTCTTCATTTCCCTGGCTGGCTATTACACTTCCATTACTATCATAAGAAGTCACATTTGTTACTACTCCATTTTTATGTTCTTCACTTAAATACAATATTCCATTGACAGTATAATACTTAAACACACCATCATTCTCCCCCTGTTCATTGAAGGAACTTTCTTGTTTAATATTTCCATTATGATAATAGATAGTACTCTTACCTACTACTACTCCCTTTTTAAATTGCTGAACAGACTCTAAACGACCATTAAAATGATAGCTCCTCCACTCACCTTCTTCCTGATCATCTATCAGTTGACCGCTATTGAACAGTTGTCCGTTATAAAAATACTTTTTATATAAACCTTGCCCTTTATCTTCCTGATAGTTTTTTTGAATTTCTACCTGACCGTTTGGATAAAAAGAAGTGAATAAGCCCTCATATTTACCCTCCTTAAAATAAAAGCTATCACGTATCGCGCCATTGGCATAATAATCAACCGCTTTACCATTTCTTTTATCATTTACAAAATGAACAAACGAACTAACGCCCCCGAACTCATCATACCAGTTAACTATCCCTTCGGCACTTCCTTCCACATAACTCACCTCTATTGCCACTTTACCTGTTTCATGAAACTGTTGCCAATCCCCATTCAAAACACCCTGGGTAAGATTTTCGATGGCATCCGGCTGGCCATAGGTAGAATAATACTTCCACACACCGTTCTTATTCCCGTCATTAAAAATGCCTTCTGCCTGCAACTCGCCATTACTATAAAAGTATTGCCATTCGCCATCACTATTGCCTGCTTCATTAATATTACCGATAGAATAAATATGTCCATTATTGAAATAATGGAAATCGTATAATTTAGGTTCACCCGTAATATTAGCCCACCGTTTATTCTTTATATGCCCTAACTCAGTCCCTGTTTTATAAAACAGATCCAATTCATTTTCACTCTTATTAATATATTTTTGAACCACCTCCTGACCTGTGGAACGCAGAAGAGTATAGAGAAAAGGATGCAAATGATTGTGCTGTTTTAAGGCATTAAAAAAAGGAAAGTACATCTGTACCCAAAAATCATCATTTCTATCCTCCAGAGGCAAAGCCTTTATCAGCATATCGGTTTGCTTCACCAAAGAGGCATTAAAATCGATAGGTAAAGGATACCTTTCTGACAAAACTATTTTTGATCTTATATAATGATCAAATTCTTCAAAAAAGGAGTTATCATCAATCGGATCGATAAAATGGCCCTGAGTGGTATCGATATAATTATTCGATAAATTTTCGATAAAGACCAAAATTTCATTGCTTCGATTACTTGTTGGCTCAAGTGCCAAAAAAGTTTCCAGAGAAAGCATAGCCCTGGTATACTGTTTTTGACGAGCAGCCAGCATACCCAACCGCATATGACTAGAGGCATGATACGGATTACACCTTAAGGCTTCCTGAAAACAAGCCTGCGCTTGCGTGTATTGCTGCTTATTTAAGTAGGTTACACCTAAATTAAAATGCAACAAATAATCGTAAGGATATTCTTTTATCGTTGCGCTATATACCTCAATAGCTTTGTCTGCCTCACCCATGTAATCATAAGCTGTACCCTGGTTTCGCAACAAATCCTTACGATTAGGTCCAGGAGAAGCTAAGCCTTTATTCACCACAATCAATGCACTATCGTACTTTTGCATTGCCAGGTAGGTCATCGACATTTCCGTCAACATCCAATGATAATTGGAATCATTCTCATGAACTAAGCGATACCTTTCAATTGCCTTTGTGTATTCACCTTCATCGTATAATTGATTACCTTCTTTAATAATATCTTCAGAAGTTGAATGTTGCGCGTAGGTAGAAACTGTAACAAAAAAAACAGTCAGTAAGATTAATTTATAGAGCATAAAACGGTTTTAAGGATCATTCAATTTCAGAAAAATAGTAACAATTTACAGGATTAGCAAAGAATATTTAACATTCCTTAATAGAAATATTGTTCAATCAATTGAGCCGTCGGTCATGTCCCTATTGCAATAAACATCATCCCCAGCAGTATCTGCATAAAGGTAGTTCAGCACTATTTGATAGTGCATATATAACAAAGCCCCTAAAGCAGTAGATTCAGATTAATAAAATACCTAAAGGCAATAGACTAGTTTCTTATTCTGTTAAACATTGACTATTAACACCACCCCACTAGGCACTCTTCGCTAATTTCTTTTTTTTCTGAAGAATTGAATTCCCCCGAAACCCGCAATAATAGAAATATAAAAGCCGAAATCGTAGAACCAACCAGTGTTATTGACTTCGTAAACAGAGATAGAATCATTAAACAAACCTAAGACCAAAGAAAAGGGAGCAACCCACCCATGCCATACACCCGAGAAAAATCCAGCAGGATTTACAGGACTGTAGGATCCTCCTCCGGGAATACAAGAGGTGAGGGCAAGAGTAAAAACAATAAAAACAAGTAATTTCTTTACGGTAGCATTCATAATATAATGGTTTAATATGTTAAAATAATAAACCTTATAAATTTAATAAAGATCCGGAAACTATCAGATAAAAAAATCAGGAAGTGATGACATATGCAAAACAAGAAAGATTTTGGAAATACTTCACACATAAAATACCATAAAAAAGCCCTGGTCAATTTCTCAACCAAGGCTACGTATCTTATAATTATTCAGCTATTATCCGGCAATATATTTTGCTAACCAATCACCTACTTCAGATGTTTTGTAAGCTTTCTCTTTATTGATATCTACGGTTACAACACCTTCCTGAAGAGATTGATTGACTGCTTCACGAATCAATTGTGCTTCTTCCAATAGATCAAGAGATTCTAATAACATAGCAGCAGAAAGAACAGTGGCTACCGGATTGGCAATATCTTTACCTGCAGCCTGAGGATAAGAACCATGGATTGGTTCGAACACAGAAGTATGTGTACCAACCGAAGCTGATGGCAATAAACCTAAAGAACCGGTAATCACAGAAGCCTCGTCACTGATAATATCGCCAAACATATTTTCGGTAACAATAACATCAAATTTCTTAGGCCACTGAATCAATTGCATGGCTGCATTATCCACAAACATATAGTCGACTTCAATATCCTTATAATCAGGCTCCATAGCTTGAGCAATCTCTCTCCAAAGACGAGATGTAGCCAGAACATTTGCCTTATCAACAACTGTTAAGCGCTTATCTCTTTTATCGGCGTATGAGAAAGCCAGCTTAAGGATACGCTCAATTTCTTCTTTTGTATAGGTACAAGTATCAAAAGCCTTAGTAAGATCTTCAGAACGTCCTTTTTCGCCAAAATAGATACCTCCTGTTAACTCACGAACAACAACCAGGTCAGCACCTTCAACAATATCCAAACGCAAAGGGCTCTTATCCAACAAAGAAGGGAAAGTAGCTACGGGGCGAATATTAGCGTATAGGCCTAATTTTTTACGCATAGCCAACAAACCTTGCTCAGGACGCACCTTAGCTTTAGGATCGTTATCAAATTTAGGATCTCCAATGGCACCAAATAACACCGCATCCGATTTCAAACAAATCTCATGTGTTTCATCAGGATAAGGATTTCCAACCTGATCGATAGCAGTTGCACCTACAAGCGCAGGCGTATAAACTATTTCATGATTAAACTTAGTAGCTACAGCATCAATAACTTTTTGTGCCTGTGCAACAATCTCGGGACCAATCCCATCTCCTGCTAATACCGCAATATTCAATTTCATGTTTTCAGTAATTAGTAAAAATATAAAGTAACAAGACAAAAGGCACATGACATTTACCTCATGTACTACTTCGATTGTCTATATACCTAATACTTTCGTCTTATTATTTATTTTTCCAATTTCTGTTTCCAGTTGGCTTGTCGGGTTAAACTACCTTCTTCAATTACATTAAGCACCTTAATGGTGGCTTCAATAGCAGCTTCTGTTTGGTCAGCCGCCAGACCTCTGGACTTAATTTCCACTCCTTTATAATCCCAGGCGATCACAGTTTCCACCAGCGCATCTGTTTTTCCTCCTGGTGGTATCGATACCCAATAATCGATTAATACAGGATGTACTTTATCCAATTTTTTATAAATCCTCCACAGCGCTTTCATAAAAGCATCATACTGACCATCTCCTACAGCAGTCTCATCATATCTTTTACCTTCAATCGACACACTAATAGAGGCTAAGGGGCGTAGATCATGCGCCAAAGATAGATTATAATTTCTAATTTTAATAGCATCTTTCACGGATGAACTCTTAAGCACATCTGCAATAATGAAAGGCAGATCTTCAATGGTAACCAATTTCTTTTTATCACCAAGCTCAATAACCCGCTGGGTAACCTTTTTCATATCTTCGGCTCCCAGTTCGATACCAAGCTCTTCTAAATTCTTTTTAATATTAGCTTTACCCGAAGTTTTCCCCAAGGCATAACGGCGATTACGACCAAAACGCTCAGGCATTAAATTATTAAAGTACAGATTATCCTTCGTATCTCCATCGGCATGCACGCCACTGCACTGGGTAAAGACATTATATCCTGTAATGGGCTGATTCTCGGGAATACGAAGACCTGAAAATTTTTCAACCACTTTACTAACCCGGGTAATACTTGATTCTACCAGATTATTTGATAGTTTCAGATGATCATTTAAAATACCTACAATACTGGCCAAGGGCGCGTTTCCTGCTCTTTCGCCCAGTCCATTCACTGTGGTATGAATACCTGCAATACCTGTTTTTAAGGCTGAAAAGACATTGGCCACAGCCATGTCATAATCGTTATGGGCATGAAAATCGAAATGTGTATCGGGAAAACGATCTACCATATCCGCACAGAAACCAAATGTCTGATCAGGATTTAACACACCCAGGGTATCAGGAAGCATTATTCTTTTGACCCTCATTTTTTTCAATTCCCCAACTACATAATACACATAATCAGGCGAGGTTAACATTCCATTACTCCAGTCTTCGAGATAAACATTAACCGAGATATCCATTTGCTCAGCTATATCCACAAGTCTGGCTACATCTTCCATATGCATTTCTGGGGTCTTGCGCAACTGACCTGTAACATGTTTTAAAGAACCTTTGGTCAGCAGGTTAATCACTTTAGCCCCGGCACTCTGTATCCATTTTAAAGATATATCACCATCTACAAAACCTAGGACCTCAATTTTTTCCAGGAAATTATTCTTTTTTGCCCACTCAGTAATTCTTTTCACCGCAGCAAACTCGCCTTCTGAAACACGAGCTGATGCAACTTCAATGCGATCAACCCTCACCTCTTCCAATAACAGTCTGGCCATAGCCAGCTTTTCTCCTTCGTTAAAAGAAACCCCGGTTGTTTGCTCCCCATCACGGAGAGTAGTATCCATTACTTCTATCTTCATATTTCTTAAGCAAGAACACAGATACATGGAAACGTAGAATCTTTCTGTCTATATTTCACCAAACTGTGCAAAAAATATTTTTTGTGAATAAAATCAAAGTATCAATCAAGCGATACAGAGCCTAATGACTTTGTATCGCTTAATCATTTATGCTCTATTTTCTTCGTAGGCTTCTATCTCTCCTTTTGAATTGATCAGATAATCGATATCATCATATCCATTCAACAAACAGTTTTTCTTGTAACTATTTATTTCAAAAGTCTCCGATTTTCCATTTGCTTTATTGGTAATCGTTTGAGTTTTAAGATCAACAACTACTTTATTATCAGGACCTGCAGCAAACAGTTCAGCTAAAAATTGCTCTGACACCACTACAGGTAACACACCGTTATTCAAAGAGTTATTCTTAAAAATATCGGCAAAGAAGCTGGATACAACCACCTTAAATCCATATCCATGTATAGCCCAGGCTGCATGCTCACGGCTTGACCCTGAACCAAAATTCTTTCCAGCGACTAAAACTTCACCTTTATAGTTTGAATCATTTAATATGAAATCAGCTTTAGGTGAACCATCCTTATTATATCTCCAGTCGGAAAATAAATTATCACCAAAACCTTCTTTTGTAGTTGCT
>JBFHEL010000071.1:0-13444 GCA_041584155.1 Saccharicrinis sp. | reverse complement strand
TCCACCGCTGCGCCATGTAAGGATAAGAACATGGCTGGTTTTACATCCGGGTCACTATTCCCCTCGCGAACAGCAAAATACTGAAGACTACCATCAATATCTGAGATAAAAGTTCGTACATAAAACTGAGAGGGAGTTCGCACTTTGTAACGAACCGTTGTTTCATCGAGCAATTGCTTCCCATTATAAAGTTTTAAGTAAACATCTACGGTATCTACCTGCGTATATACATCCTTAACTTTATAAGGGAGTTTACGCAGGGTAAGAGGGACAATGGTATCCAGTTTGGTTTCTGTCGATACCCCACCTGATTGTGCAACTATTCTTAATTTTTTTTGGGTTTGGTTCGAGGCATTCAGTATTCTTACTGCGCCAATTTTTATATCATTTTCTGTGCTTATAAAATCAGGAATGGTCATATCTCTTTCCATAAAAGAGATGCTTTTTAATACGGGTAACAGTTGCATATTTACCCTCCCTCTGGAACCTTTTACCAGAAAAGTATTCTCGCCTTTTTTTATTTCTACGGGGAAAAAGGTCAGATGCTTGTTATACACATCCCCGCCGCGTGGATTTCCATTCACATAGGCCTCTCTATGACCTGATATTTCAAGAATACGGATTTCATCTACAGGAGAATTATAGCTAAGATATAAATATCCTCCATTTAGTTTAGGAGAGTTAAACACACCCTTATCGTTAGCCGATATGCTATCCCATCTTTGGGTCAGTCCATTGCGGCCTATTCCAACAGAATCTTTTATTTGCGGGCGAAATTCTTTATTTGTAATAAACTGATAGAAAACCGGATCGGTATTTACCACTGAACGAGAACTTTCTCCCACTGCACCCACCATCAGGGCCTGCTTAAACACTATCGTATCCTGAGCAAATCCTGTATTCATAAGTAATAAAGCAAGCAGACTCAGTAATAATTTAAGTTTTAACATATCTATCGATTCTATTTTTTTAATACAGCAAAAAAACAAAGTGCAGAAGAAAGAGTGAAAATTTACACACTGCTTCTCTGCACTTCTTATCTAACACTTATTTAACTTTAAGTTTAATGACGGTATCAAAAGCGTCCTGATCAACCTCTCCCGGATAAATAAACACCCCTTCTTTCACCTGTTTAAATTTCAATTTCTTACCCTCAAATGTTTGAGCCGAAAGAACTTTTTCATCAAGGTTTTTGATGAATATATAATCATCATTTTGGGGATTTAAAATATGCACATACAAATTATTATCTTTAGCAGTAATTGTTCCCCACTCCTGATCTCCGGTTACTTTTCCACGAGTTCCATAAATTGTTTCCCCGTATTTACTAGTCCACTCACCTACTTCAGCTAATGTACTCACAAATTCAGGTTGTATTTCGCCATTAGGCATTGGACCCACGTTTAATAACAGGTTTCCGTTTTTACCGGCAGCTTTTACTAGGAAATGGATAATCTGTTTTGTTGACTTAAAGTTTTTATCATTTAAGCCGAAACCCCAGAACTTTGCCATGGTAGCACATGACTCTAAAGGTAATTCGCTCACTTCCACACCATGGCTATATCCTCCTTTATTTTCACCTGGAAGATCCCTTTCAAAGGTCTGAATATCTTCGCCGGGTATTGGCTGAAGATGGTGATTATTGGCAATTAAAGTATTAGGGCTTAATTTATGAATCAGTTGATAGATTTCGTTGTAACGCCAATCTACTGTTTTACGTTCCCAGTGACCATCGAACCATATACAACCAATTTCTCCATAGTTGGTCAATAATTCTGTCAACTGCTTTTTCATAAATTCAATGTAGCTATCCCAATCGGTATCTACAGGTAAGCCATCAACAATTTTTTTACCAAAACCATAATCATCTCTGGCCCAATCAAGTAATGAGTAATAAAAATTCAGCTTAATACCTTCTTTTTTACATTCTTCTGCCAGTTCTTTTAAGGGGTCTTTACCATAAGGAGTAGCATCAACAATATTATACTCAGAAGCCTCTGTATCGAACATACTAAAGCTATCATGGTGCCGTGTGGTAATGGTTATATATTTCATTCCTGCCGACTTGGCAATACGCACCCATTCTTTGGCATCAAAATCCTGCGGATTAAAAAACTTAGCCAAACGGCTATATTTCTCATAAGGAATTTTCTGATTAAGCATCACCCATTCCCCATCACCAAGAATACTGTAAATTCCCCAGTGAATAAACATTCCAAATTTCATATCCTGAAACTCATTTCGTGCTTCCAGATTCCCTTCGGTAGGTGTGTAGGGATCCATTGGAAACGAATACTGCTGCGCATATCCGACAAGTCCCAATGACAAGAATACAGCAATTAAAATCAAATTCTTCATGGCTTTATATTTTTATAGTTATTCTAATTATTTAAAATAAAATCCCATGAAAAATCAAACCATCTAAATCCTGCATAAACAGGAAAGGATGTGTGGAAACCTGATGGCGATTTTTCATGGTCATTTTACCAATTATTTTTATGAGCTCCCTGATGGCGCTCTGTTTACATTACTCATATACCCGGACTAATCTGACCGGCTTAAGGCCTACACTCTATTGGGGCTTTACTTCCTTTTCTGTACCAAACCATTTATTTATGGGCACAAACAAAGTGAGTTCTCCGGGTTTCTTATAATTTAGGTTCCGGCCCCATTTCCATTTCTAATAAACCTCCCGAAACGATTTCTTCATGCGAAATCCAAAAACGATCAAGTGGTTTCCCATTTAATTTCATCGATTGGATATAGACATTTTGAGGTGAATTATTTTTTGCTTCGATAACAAATTTCTTACCCTGATAATAATCAGAATCCAGTTTTACCTCTATTTTATTAAATACAGGACTGGTAATCTGGTATTTATTATCTCCAGGGCAGATAGGATGAATACCCATTGCTGTTAACACATACCAGGCTGACATTTGCCCCACATCCTCATTACCACACAGACCATACGCACCGGTACCATAGGCTTCGCTACATATCTTCCGTGTCCATTTTTGAGTTAAATGTGGTACTCCGGCAGTATTCAGCATAAAAGGCACATGATGAACCGGTTCGTTGGGATGGTTATAATAATTATTCCAAAGAAAATCATCTGGTGTATTTTCAAAGAAAGAGATCAGAGAATCTCTAAAGGCCTCTTCTCCACCCATCAGGGCTTTTAAACCATCTATATCATGAGGAACAAACCATCCTTGCTGATAAGGATTACTTTCGATGCATCCTTGTCCATGGGTAGTTTTTCCAAGCCAATCTGTCCACTCTCCATCGTTTGTTCGCGCCCTAAACCACTTAACATCATCATTCCAGATATTTTTATAGTATTGACTTCGTTTATAATACTCCTGAGCTATATCTGTTTTATTGAGTGATTCTGCAAACTTACCCATGCACCAGTCGGAATAGGCATATTCCATGGTCATGGATACTTTTTTAGGAATAAAACCCAGTGGTTCATTTGTAAAAGTATCTACTGAGTTTTTACAATAAGCAAAGGCTTTATCAATGTCATAATTTCTTATTCCTTTTTCGTAGGCATCCACAATCACAGATACAGCCGGATTACCTAACATACAGCCGGAATAAGAATTTAACATTTCCCAGCGAGGCAGATAGCCCCTTCCACTTAATTCAGCCATTTGCAGTAAGGAGTTAATTTCATCATTCACCAACGTAGGATTAATGATGGTTTGCAAAGGAAACTGAGAACGAAACACATCCCATCCACTAAAAATGGTACGGTAAGTAAAATCGTCGGCCTTATGAACTTGCTTATCTGCACCAATATAGTTACCATTCGCATCGGAAAAGGTACGAGGGTCTATCATGGTATGATAAAGAGCGGTATAAAATATAGTTTTCTCATCTTCACTGCCACCCTGCACACTCACATTTTTCAAGGCATTACTCCATAATTCGCGACTTTGATTGTAAACCTTATCAAAGTCCCAGTGATTGATATCATGCTCCAGATTTTCTTTAGCACCATCTACGCTCACAAAGGAAATACCACTTTTTACGAGTACTTGTTCTCCTTCGGTAGTCTTAAAATTGGTATAAAAACCAAGGTGTTTTCCTTGTTTTTCTGTGATATTTTTAAACCGAGGTGCATTTTTAACAGAATCCTGGTAAGCCTCTTTGCGTATATGACGCATCTTTCTTCCTTCACCCGGGATATTGGCACTCCATACCCCATAATCTTTCAAAGGCTTACTAAACTGACACCAGAAATATACTGTATAGTCGGCATTACCGGCACCAGCCCCCCAGCCACCACCTTCCGGTGGGCATTTCATCCAACCTGAAATGGTATTTTCGTTTTCTATTTTAATATACTGCTCGGTAGAAGTACCACCCACCCTGCGTGATAAATCAATCTGGATGCGTGAGCTGTCGCTTTGAGGATAGGTGAAACGGATTATCCCTGCACGCGGAGCAGCTGTAAGTTCCGCTCTCACCTTATAATCATCCATAGTAACCGCGTAATAACCTGCCTTCGTCACCTCTGTTTGGTGAGAATAACGGGAACGATAGCCTTTTTCCGGTTCACTGGGTAAACCTCGGTTGGTTATTAATTTACCAGTAGCAGGAGTAACTAAAAAGTTACCCAAATCACCAAACCAGCCCACCCCACTCATATGGGTAAAGCTAAAACCTTCCATGGTAGGATGCTCAACTGAATATCCACTACCATTGTCACCTCCGGTATAGGTATCCGGACTGAGCTGAACCAGTCCAAAGGGAGTGGCAGCACCCGGAAATGTTTTACCAAAACCATGGGCATCCTTTGTCTTTTTTCCATAGGTAATGGCACCAATAATGGGATCGATATAATCAACCGCCTCTTTGCTTTTTTCAATCGGAGTACAACCCGATATCAGAATCAAAACTACCCCCAGGGATAACCATAAAATCTTCCTGTCCATTACCATCATTTAAATCTTTAACTTTATCTAACCTAATGTTTAGTTGATAACTCAAAATTATATTCAGGTTTAAACCCTGCTTTATTCGGAGTCACCATTTATTTATCCGCCTTAAAAATATCTACTTCCATATCGTTATTCAAGTTCTCACCATCTTTGGTTCTTCCTTTTTCTACTATTTCAACCAATTCAGCAGTCAAGTCTTTTACCACATCAGGATACTGATCGTATACATTATTTTTTTCAGCTATATCAGTATCTAAATCATATAGTTGAACCTCAGGCAGCTGATTTTCTCTTGCTTTTTTATCTCCCGGGGCACTCCAACCGCCCGATCCGGGACAAAGCTCCAATTTCCATTTTCCTTTACGGATAGAAAATTTACCATGAATGGAGTGATGAATCACTGCGGTATAAGGACTTTCAGCCTGCTTATCCTTTAACAAAGGCAAAATACTGTAGGAATCCACTCCTTCATTATCAGCAACCGGGTGATTGACTATATCGGCACAGGTAGCCAACAGGTTGGTCAAACATATTAGTCGGTTATTTTTCGATCCTTCTTCGATGACACCTGGCCATTTAACGATAAAAGGAACCCGGTGTCCACCTTCCCATATATCTGATTTTGAACCTCTAAATTGAGCACTTACGTAGTGACCATATTTTTTTTGTAACTGACCTGCTTTTGCTGGAAAATAAGAACAGCCATTGTCGCTGGTAAAAAATACGATGGTATTCTCTGCAATTCCGTTTTTCTCCAATGCTTCCATTACACGTCCCACAACATAATCGGTTTCCATCACAAAGTCACAATAATCACCCATCCCACTTTTACCCTTCCACTGGTTTGAAGGAACAATAGGTGTATGAGGAGAGTTAAGTGCAAGATACAGGAAGAAAGGATCTTTTTCTTTTGATTTTTCTGCAATATAGTTACAGGCATTATCACCCAGAAAAGGCAACATTTTCACAGGATCCATATGATCCACTACCTGATTATCTTTAATTACTGTTTCAATAGAAGCTGCATGATGAAAACCCAGATACGTATCAAAACCTCGGCTAATAGGTCCGTCAGGGATCACAGAGCCAACAGGAGCAGGAGATGGTTTTCTTTTTCCCTCTTCATATACCTGCACCGGATTTCCATCCTGATCATTCACGGCAAAACCAAGATGCCATTTCCCCATAGCTGCTGTTTGGTAACCTGCTTTTTTCATTAATTCAGGAACTGTTAACACATCCTCGGCAATCAAAGGCTCAAATTCCTGACCACCACTTAACACACCTGTTTGCAAACGAGAACGCCAGGCATATCTTCCGGTAAGCACCCCATATCTGGTAGGAGTACATACTGAAGAACCAGAATGTGCATCGGTAAATGTCATTCCCTGAGCAGCTATTCTATCCATATTTGGCGTTAAAATCTTACCACTATCGGGATTTAAACACTGCACATCGCCATAGCCTAAATCGTCACAAATCACATAAACGATATTTGGCAATGGGGTTTCTGCTTTTTTATTTGAGCAACTGCTTGTAAGGGACATTAAACCCAAAACAATAATTGCTACAGCATTACTTTTTATTTTATACATAATCGTTATTTTAAGCGTACTTCTGTTATTTTACCCAAGAGCTTACCTTCTTTGTTAAATAGACCGGCCTTTAACAAGCTTCGTGGTGTTGCTTTAAAAACACCTTCGTATTTGGTTGCGGCTGTAGTGGGCTCATCACCATTTAAGGTATAATAAATATCATAGCCTACCATTTCTGTTTCAAGGTATACGATGGCTTCATTATGCAGCTGATCTATGGCAAATGGTGCATATACAGTGTACATACTGGTAGAGTAATTAATTTCATCTCTATCTAATCTGGCAAAATGACCTTCCACGGCACCCTGAAATCTGGCCCAGTCTTTATTTTCCGGCAGACTCCAGGCCACTTCAGCATTTGCAAAGGAACGAGGGTAAAGCATGTATTCGCAATGCTCTTCTGTTGGTGTAAACTCAGCCCAAAGACAGGCCTCAGTACCCTTCACCAGTTTCGCTTCCTCGGCAGTTAACTCTTCCGGAACAGGCTCATAGCTATATACTTTCCACAAAGGAAGTACAACTTTAGGACCTTCCGGCTCCATATCGGTAGGTCCCTGAACCTGACAGATATAAGAATGATTAAATGATGCCTGGATAGTAGGATACCCACCTCTGGGTGCATCCACTTCCGGTGTATACTTATTCCTTCTCCATGCCATGATAGTAGCCCCTTTGGCTCCTTTACCACTCAAAATCTCATCCCATCCTATCATGGTTTTTCCTTTGCTTGTAACCAGTTTATTTACCTGTTGAATAAAATAACTCTGTAATTCTTCTTCATCCTGTAAGCCATGATCTTTCATAACCTGTTGGCACAACGGGCATTTTTTCCAGTTTTTCTTATTACACTCATCACCTCCGATGTGAATATACTTTGATGGAAATAGCTCGGCCACTTCAGTAAGCACATTATCCAGAAATTCATAAGTTGTTTCCTTACCTGCACAAAGCGCATTATCAGGTGCTTTACCTCCGGTAGCCACTTCAAAATTGGCAGAATCAACACAACACAAAAAAGGATATGATGCCACCAGTGCTTTACTATGTCCGGGCACATCAATCTCAGGGATAATTTCCACATTCCTTGCCCGGGCATATTCTATCACTTCCCTGATATCATTCTTGGTATAAAAACCACCTACTGTTTTAGGTTCATCAGCTGTAGCCAGCTCACGACTCCACCAGGCTATACCGGATCTATCGGCGCGCCAGGCTCCTTTATCAGTCAGGTTAGGATAACAATCGATTTGAATTCTCCATCCCTGGTCATCTGTCAAATGCCAATGAAATTTATTCATTTTATAGGCTGCAAAAATATCGATCTGCTTCATGATAAATTCCTTAGACTGGAAATGGCGTGATACATCGATCATCATTCCTCTCCATTCAAAGCGAGGACTATCCTTCACCACCATACAAGGCACTGTATAAACAGATGTATTAACAGGAATAGCCTGACGCAATGTTTGAAAACCATAAAAAAGACCTGCATAAGTTTTTGCTGACACTTTGATATGATCAGCAGTCACCTCAAGGGTATAGGCTTCATCAGCGATGCTCTCATCCTGTACTTTTTTAAAGAGGATAAAATTTTTTGATGGCGTTTTACTTCCGACCTTAACCTGCAGTTTTAACCCTGTATCACTTTTGATTTTATTGCTTAAATAAAGTTGAAAATCATCTTTATATTCAGCTGGAATAATCACCTTAGTTTTAGATGACAACGTGAAGTTTCCTTGTTTCATTTGCACCGATTCAGGCTGAGGGATAAAAGCGACAGCTTCTTCCTGAGCCCTCATGGACAATGAAACAAACAAAACAGTCAGTATAAATAATATCTTTTTCATCTGTTTATTTTTTTTTCATTGATCAGATTGAACTCCCAAATAATACCATTTTGATAATAAAGAGAGCACTTCGTATTATGCCGATGGATTAATGACAGCGTTATTGCGAAGCATATATAACGCCCGGGTCATGAACCCATCGGTATAAGTTCATCATTCACCAAATTTTATAATCAAAGGCATTTATGAATACTAAGTATTTCATTGCCCTGTGTACAAATTAATTGATTGAATTTACATGGTCGTTTCCTAACAATATTTTTTAGCCATGCTATGTGCTATTTCTATTCTTTGGAACGATCTATTATAAACTTACCACAAAGGTATTAAATGACTTAGCCTCTATAGCAGTCTTAATTACCTGACTATTAACAGTCAGACTAAGCACACAATCTTCATCCTTAGGATTGTAGTTAAAGACAATCACCTCATTTTTTACTGAGTCATAAAATACAATGGAGTTCTCATCACCTTCAGCATCCAGCTTTACATCTCCTTTCTTCACAAAAGCACTAAGGTGTTTCATCAGGTAAAATTCAGGATTATAGGTGATAGCCTTAGTTTTACTGTCGACTGAGATCATGGAATTTTGTTTCCAACCCCATTGACTCTTTCCTGTTTCATCTAAAATCATGTTCCAATACATATAAGCATTGGCACCGTTTTTAAAATAATGCTTCATCAGGTTAAATGTATATTCTGCAGCAGCCCAATCATTTGATCCATCGCCACACTCTGTTTCTGTTTGCATTAAAAGCATCTGAGGATACTTGGCATGCACACTTTCAATAGCCCCTTTGCCTGCCCACTGAAAACCAATACCCTGAATATAATCCATCGCATTTTTATACTCAAGCACACTATCTACACGCTCTATTTGCGGACGTTCAACGGTACCTAACCAAATATCTGCATCTATATTATCGGCCTTAAACTGTGGTCCAAGATAATCTGCGATCAATATGCCTAAGTCTTTAGGATTCCACACGCAAGAAGGAAAGTTTTGAGCAGAGTTATATTCATTTTGCACATGAACAGCATCGATCTTAATACCTTCTTTCGCATAAGCCTGAACAAACTTTGAGAAGTATAAGGCATAAGCCTGAAAATAATCCGGTTCTGTGATAAAACGAGAAACCAACTCTTCTGAAGAACTTAATTCAGGATCTAAATCATTGAATCTGGCATCGGCACGACAAGCATAATGTTTATTGTGCTTCATCCATGATGGAGGGCACCATGGTGATGCCCATACACGAATAGCAGGATTTATTTTTTGTGCCTCCTGAATATAAGGAACCAGGCGTTGTTTATCTCTGGCAATAGAAAAATTTTCCATTGCAAAATCACCTTCTGTTTCATTATGACTATACCAGTCAACCGAATAGTCGTTGGCCCCGATTGGCATACGACACAAATTAAATTGACAACCTGTTTCCAGATTAAATAAATCGTTTAACAATTGTTGTTTTTCCTCTGGAGTAACCCTATTTAGGGCTTCCCATCCCAACTCGTTAAAACACCCGCCAAAGCCTTCTATTTCTTGCTGTTGCTTATTGGTATCGATATTAACAAGTACTTCTGATAAACCACCCTGTGAAGGGGATGTGATTTCTTTTTCTACCCAGCGGTTAGTATCGGTTGTACTCACCCATTTTACCTCTGGCATTTTTGTACAAGCCATACTACTTAACAACATTGCCAACAGACTCAGTTTAATAGTTTTCATAGTTTTTTTTGTATTTATATTGTGCTGATTATTATTTTACCTCTAGTATTCCTCTTAATTTAATATCCTTTGATGATGATCCTATCATAATTCTGAAATCACCTGGTTCAACCACACGTTTCATTTCCTTATTGAGCATTGATAATTCATCAAATCCCAGGGTAAAATGAATGACTTTCTCTTCACCCGGATTTAAGGAGATACGCTGAAAACCTTTTAATTCTTTGATGGGACGGGATACAGAAGCCAGTTCATCACGCAGATATAACTGCACTACTTCTTCACCTTTTACATCTCCGGTATTTTTCACTGAACAGCTAACCATAACACTTCCATCAGGAGCAATAGCATTCTGACTGAAGGTTAAGTTAGAGTAGGCAAAAGAGGTATAAGTTAATCCAAAACCAAAAGGAAATAAAGGTTGACCGGTAAGATTATGATAGTTATCACCACGTCCGGTAGGCTTATGGTTATAATACAATGGGCATTGAGCTTCATCCACCGGGAAGGTAACGGGTAATCTACCACCAGGATTTTCATCGCCAAATAATACATCGGCGAAACCATTACCACCGTTTTCACCCGGATACCATGCCATGATAATACCATCCACCTCATTCATCCAATGACTCATGGTAATGGCACTACCACCTACTAACACCACTATGGTTGGTTTACCCGTTGCAGCCACTGCCTTAATCATCTCTTCCTGATGTCCGGGTAACGCTAAGAGGGCACGATCCTGAAATTCTCCTTCATGAATTCCTCCAAAAACCACAGCCACATCACTTTGTTCTGCTTTTTCAACAGCCTCGGCTATTTGTTTCTCCCACTCATTCTCTACAGTGGCATCCCACACTAATTTAAACTTCACGTTCCCTGCTGATTCAAAGAACTCGAGTTTTATTTCATATTCTTTTCCTTCTTCAAATGTAAAATCCTTAAGGATGGTTTGGTAAGATTGTTTTTTCCAATCATCAATAATTAGTTTACCATCCAGATATAAACGATAACCATCATTTCCTTCCACACCAATTTTATAGGTACCTGCCTGAGGAGCTTTAATAGTACCTGTCCAGCGAACCGAGTACCAGTCATAGGCCAGATCTTCATGTGGAGAGAACAGTGTCCATCCACAGTTAATATTCTTATCAATACGCTCTACCTTAGGTTGTCCTTCAAGGGTAATGTTATCGTAATAGGCACCTGAAAGACCGGACACTTTTTTACCCTCTTTTACTGTGGATAAAAACTGCGATTCAACCACATTGTATGTTCTGGAGTTTAAATCAACCCCATGTGCATAAAGAATATTATCTTCTCCGATTACATTTTTAACTCCATCGTAAAAGTTTACTATATCATTACCCGGGCCACTATAACCACCTAAACGACCAGCTTTCACATCATAACCTATTAGGGCCACTTTATTATCCTTCTTATTTAAAGGAAGAACATCATTGTCGTTTTTAAGCAATACCATTGATTTAGCAGCTGTTTTACGAGCCAACTGACGATGAGTTTTATGGCCATTCCAGATAGCAGCTTGTTCCGGATCGACATAAGGATTTTCAAATAAGCCTAATTCAAACTTGGCTTTAAGTATACGGCTAACCGCCTCATCTATGGCTTTTTCGTCTACCATCCCTTTTTCAAAAGCCTCCCAAAACAAAGGATAGTGATTATAATTGGTCTGAAACATCACGTCCAGTCCGGCTTCTACTGCATCTTCTGTTGATTCGGCATAGTTAGCTGCAGTAAAATGCAATACATTAGAACCTCCGGTAGCACCGGCATCTGAGATCACAAATCCATCGAATCCCCACTCGCCTTTTAATTTATCGCGTAATAACCATTCATTGGCTGTACAAGGGGAACCATCAACTGAATTATAGGCTGTCATTACCGAACGGGCACCTGCCTTTTGAAATACAGCTTTAAATGCGGGGAAGTAAATCTCTTCCAATAAACGCTCATTAAAACTGATTGGATAACTATCTCTACCTCCTGCACCTATATTAGCCACAAAATGCTTGGGAGTGGTAATCACATCCTGATTTTCAAATTGACTGATAAAAGCCAATCCCATTTGCGTTGTTAAATATGGGTCTTCACCATAAGTCTCTTCTACTCTTCCCCACCGAACATCGCGGGCAATATTTAAAACTGGAGACAAAATTTGTCTGATTCCTCTTGTTTTAGTTTCTCGGGTAATAGCTCTGGCCACATCACCCACCAGGGTAGTATCCCAGGTAGCAGCCAGTGCAATGGCTTGCGGGAAAGCAGTTGCCCCATCACGTGTTAAACCATGCAAAGCTTCGTTGAAAGGGATTAAAGGGATACCTAAACGTGTTTCTTCAACAAAATAATGCTGTAATTTATTTACTTTTTCTGTCATTTGGCGGGCAGTACCTGAAGAACCATAATCCATTAACTGTTCTGCAGCATTAGCTTGTTTTCCTTTACTGGATACCTGAAAACCAAACACCCCGTTTTTGTATTTGCTCATATCCTCGCTCAGATCACCAGGTATCATAAACATTTGCCAGAACTTCTCTTCCAAAGTCATTCTACTCAGTAAATCCTCTACTCGTTCCTCTACCGTCAACTTAGGATTTTTATACGGTAACTTCTTTTTTGCTGATGCTGTCAAAGACCCTAAAGCGAATCCGCATAGCAGTAAAAATTTTATCGTGTTCTTAAAGTTCTTCATCTGTTAATTTTTTATCCATTTAGCATTTCCTAGCCTTAAAATATTTAAAGGAACGGTTTCATGACAACCCCTTTACATCAAACCGTTCCCATAAGGTGATTGTGCAACCTTATTCTTTATTTTTTCTAATGAAGGTTATTTTTTAAATTAGTATCATATGCTACCATCATCTTCTTTAATCGTTCAACCACTTCTGGTTCCTGCTGTGCTATATTTTGACTTTCCGAGATATCCGTTTTCAGGTTAAACAACTCCACTTGTTGATCCACAATTCTTAATTTCCAATCATCGCACCTTACAGCTTCAAGAACTGTATCTTTATAAAAATAAAATGCTTCATGCGGAGACTTCGCCCCTTTTTGCCCTGATAATAAAGGCCATATATCATTTCCATCAAGTGTTGTTTCGGGAAGTTGAGCACCTGTTAGTTTAGCTAAGGTTGGTAAAAGGTCAATTGTAGAGGCCACTTCGGTACAAACGGTACCTGCCGGAATTTGTCCTTTCCACTGAGCAATCATTGGTTCACGCATACCGCCTTCATAAGTCTGAAATTTATGACCGCGCAATGGTAAAGCAGAACCTCCATTACCATTATCCAGTTTCCAGGG
>JBFHEL010000070.1:0-13680 GCA_041584155.1 Saccharicrinis sp. | reverse complement strand
CCCCAGTGGCATCGTCAATAACCGTCCCCCTTATTTTTCCATTTTGTGCTTGTACCAGAGCAGTAATAAAAACGAAAAAAATAATTAATAAGTTCTTCACTGTGTATAAATAATATAAATTGAACAAAACAGACCCGCATATTAAAATAGCGAGTCTGTTATATTTTTATGCTTACTTTTTAGTCATAATATTGAACCTAGTCTAACTGACCTTCAGCATAAGCCCAGGTCCATGTTAAAGTAGAATAATCGAAAGTATTGCTTGTACCTGCAGAAATTGTTGAAGGAACCTCATCGGCACTCTCAACACCATCTAAATACAGGTATAAATCAGCTTCATCAACATTAAGCACCAGATTGGAAATTGTAACCAAAGCACCGGTTAATACATCTTCGTCAATTTCCTGGGCATCAATAGATGTGAAGTATACATTACTCATTGAAAATTCTGAGTTAGAATCTGCATTAACCAAATCTTCACAAGCACGATCAACTTCACCATCCTCATCATAAGAAGTAGCGATTACCTGACCATTAGTAAAAGTATGTGACCCGTTCCCACTTCCTTCAGGTCCGTCTAACTCAAAAGCATGTCCGGCAGGAGTAATCACAATAAAATTATCACACGTACCAGTCCAGGCTTGATCTGTATCTAAACCATCATCACCCACATTCCAAACAACAATGTCAGAAACATTAACTGCACCACCGAAGAACTCGATACCATCATCCTGGTTTGCAACAATTTCGATATTAGAAATAGTTGTACCTGAACCAACTCCGCCAAGAGAAAGACCATTAATTTCGTTACCTTCTCCGATATTAGCTCCTCCATGACGAATAGAAACATAAGAGAAAGAACCAGAATCATCAGTAGCATCATCACCACCATAAGTACCATTGGAATCTGAAGTAGGAATACCTTCGATTTGTGCAGTGCTTGCGTCGCCACTAACAGAGATAGGAGCATATCCCAGGATGATTACTCCACCCCAGTATCCATTGGTGTCATCATCAAGATTAGGACTTGAAAATGAACCGGATTCAATATCCTCATAATCGATCTCATCAGCAACAGAAGTGAAAATAATAGGTAAATCTTCTGTTCCTACAGCATAAATATTAGCTCCCTGCGCAATAACTAAAGCAGAAGCATTTGTTCCTGTACCCGCTTCACCTTTAATGATTACACCTGGCTCAATGGTTAAAGTAGCTCCGGTTTCTACTGCAATACGAGTAGTTAATTCATAAATAGTTCCATACTCCCAGGTAGTATCCTCAGTAATATTGTCTGTAATTTCAACTGTTTCTGTTGAATCATTCTCCTCATCATCAGAGGAATTATCATCATCGCTACATGCAGTAAATAAAAGACCAAAGGCCAATACGAAAAATAATAAATTCTTTTTCATTTTCTTCTTAATTAAATAAAGTATAAGTTATAGTATATTAAACTCTTTAGAAATCTTAAATTTTCTATCGTTCTAAATGAGTAATTTCTTGTAAGCAAAAATATAGGTACTCAGCGCTTCATCCGATATCTAAACATTAAGGGTATATGAAGTAATTATTAATCGGAAAAAACATGTATAACACTATGCAAAAGAAACTTACATAGCTATAAATAAGGAATTAAAAAATTAACAAACAGACCAGCTAATGTTTATTTAACTTCCCATTAATATTGGCACATTATTGTATTATTAAATGATAATAATACCTATAAGTTAATGACCCGAGTGTTAAATAGATCAACTCGTAACACAATTCATTAATACTTCCACATGACACCAATATTGAATAAAACTTATTTCAATCATTAAAATGGTATAATATAAAGCGAGTATCCATATAGAAAAGAAGCATGCGGGGTAATTCTTTTACTATGTATTTGTGAAATAAAGAGGTTAATAAAATAGAGGGAAGACCTTATTGTGCATATAAATAAGGTTTTAACAACGCGCATTGGCATAAAAATCACGTTGCGACTTAAGCAAATTGATTGCATAAAGCACCATGTTTTTCGATTCGGCATAACACTCAAGCAGTAAAATACTTGAACGGGTTTTACCTACACCATCCATAATACGTTTAATTTGCTTTTTACGCAGTTCCTCAATCAACTCGAGTATATATTTTTGCTTTTCAATTAATTCAGGTATAGATTCAAACTTGTAGTCTTTTTCAATATGTACCAAATAATTAAAAAAACCAGTCACCTCCTCAAGTAATAACAAGGCATCTTCTTTTTGGGATTTAGAAAGACCCTTATGCTGATTTTCTACATGATTATATACGGGAACAGCCATTTCCTGCAAGGTATTGGATAGTTCTCCCAGATAACCTAATGCCTGAATAAAGTGATGTCCAAAATCAAACGATTCAATATTTAAGGAAGAGAATCGATGAAATAATTCGTTTTTTGTATTTTTTGCAAGTTTATCAAGAAACTTGGCTTTCACACAAGTTTCTTTTAACTGTTTGGTATTTTCATACACAAAACCATCAATAATAAGCATGTATATTTTGGATGATTCCAGTATATGCTTTCTGATTCGCTCGCTGCCTAACTCTATAATTGCAGCAATATTATTTTCAATCTGTTCACTTGTTTCCTGCTTTAATTCCCGTTGCTGAAGATATACTCTTTGATGATATTTCGTTGAACGATACAAGACAATAGCAATCAAAACTAACAAAATAAGAACTGCATATATTTCGAGCCACCAAATAAAAATAGCAATCACAAAGGCGCCTAAAAAGGCTATACTTGCTGTAATAAACCAACCGCCAAGAATAGATAAAACTCCTGAAACACGATAAACAGCACTCTCTCTTCCCCATGCCTGATCGCTTAACGAGGTACCCATAGACACCATAAAAACAACAAATGTAGTAGACAAAGGAATTTTCAGATAGGTACCATAGGCAATCAGGATACTAGCCACCACTAAATTAACACTTGCCCTTACCGTATCAAAATAGGCCGATGGTTCTGGTTCTATATCAACCTCAACAAAGCGATTATATCTTGAGGCAATACCTTTAATAATTACATCAGGAAGTCCACTTCGTAGTTTTTTATATATTTTTAAAAAACGCCATACCAAAATTCGCGACAAGTGGGATGGCTCAAAGGATTCATAGCCGGCATCCTGTCTCCCTAAATAAATTTCTGTTTCTGTAACCGATCGAAGCTTACGCGAGGTAAATAAGGTTATCACCATGATAACACCGGCAATAAAATATATAAGATGATAATAATTACCTCCTAAAACATGGTTTGACTGCCCATTACCCCATATATCCATTAAAAATGAAGAAGCATCCTGAGCACCTGAATTTTTAAATACATTTATTCCTTCAAGGGCAGATAAGGGTATCCCAATAAAGTTAACCAAATCATTTGAAGCAAAGGAAAGAGCCAAAGTAAATGTACCAAAGAACACCACTACACGGGGAATATCAATATGAAACACATAAGAAAGAACCAGAAACAAAATAAAGGCCACACAAAAAATACCGATCAGTACCCATACCATGCTTAACTCAGTCATCTGATTAGAGGTAGCGAATAACAAATCAATAAATGCGGTATCTTTACGGAAAATAAGAAAGAAAATAGCCGTTATGGAAATAGCTCCTCCAATAGAAAACATCAATTTAAAACGGCCCTTATACCTAAAAGTAAAGAGCATACGCGCTACAAACTGAACTAAAACACCCGAAACAAAAGCCAGAATAATGGAAGCCACTATACCACTGAGAATGATCAATGCCCCTTCGGTATTTATTAAATCGATCATCTTCAGTTGTTCATGATTATCACCACTAACAATAATTAAAGCGATAGCCAGGCCAGCACCCATCATTTCAAACACTATGGCTATAGTGGTGGAAGTAGGGAAACCAAAAGTATTAAACAGATCAATCAATATAATATCGGTAATCATCACCGACAGAAATATAATCAGCAACTGATCGAGATATAGATGCTGCGGATAAAAAACCCCTTTGCGTAGCACATCCATCATACCTCCTGAAAACATGGCACCTATAATAAGTCCAAGCGCTGCAACCATATAGATATAGCTACGCCTGGCTATTTTTGAACCAATAGCTGAATGTAAGAAATTAACCGCATCATTCGATACGCCAACCACTAAATCAACCACTGCTAAGGCCAACAAAATTATTATCAGAAGATAAAGGCTATCCATTAAAATTAAAATTTATACAAATATAATTCCACCGAAACAAAATCAAACAGGTCGGTCGGGTTTTACCCATAACTTCACATAATCTTAATGTAGCGAATAGAAAAAAGTGAACCGGCAAACTATTATTATAAAGATAACTTCATTTAAAGATTAACATATTATGAAATTTTAAAAGACTAGTATCATTTCATCTTCAAATACCATAGATTTGTATTTTAAATCAAGTTGTTGTTTTTTAATAGTCATTAGCACTCATACCAAAGATAGGATAATGAAGTGAACATTCCATAATGGAATACAAATGCTGCATCTTATTAAAACAGTACGCAAACATCAGATTATGAAGAATATTACCTCTAAAAAATTAATACTTTTATCAACCGTCATCTATTCCTTCCTAACGATTATATTTTTCCTGATAAATTATTTTTCATCCAACCTAACCATATCACTAATGATAACTATACCTGTTATGATAACTCTATATGGGGTTTATGCAGGCTCATTTATCAATTCCTTTATTAAATCAAAAGTTAACCCCATCTATAAAACCATACACCTCTTTAAGCCTGGTTCAACGATAACGCAGCCTTACCATGATAAAGATCCTTTTGTAGAGGTAAACAAGGCTGTAGCCGACTGGATGAAAGGCAAAACACAGGAGATTAAACAACTCCGACAGCTTGAACAATACCGAAAAGAGTTTCTTGGTAATGTTTCTCACGAGTTGAAAACACCGGTATTTAATGTTCAGGGTTATATACTCACCTTGTTAGATGGCGGAATTGAAGATCCAGATATAAATATGCTATACCTTAATCGTACCGAAAAAAGTATTGACAGGATGATTACCATCATTGAGGATCTGGAGGCTATTTCTAAACTGGAAGCTGGCGAATTACAAATTAAACATGAAGCATTTAACCTGTTTCAGCTAATTGAAGATGTATTTGATCTGCAGGAAATCAGAGCAAAGGAAAAGGGCATTGAACTAAAACTTAATAAGGCAGGCGAAAAACAATTAATGATTAAGGGAGATAAGGAAAAATTGTTCCAGGTGTTTAGTAATCTTGTTGTTAACTCCATTAACTATGGTAAGAAAGACGGCAAAACAGTGATTAACTATTACGACATGGATAAACGATTTTTAATTGAAGTGAAAGATAACGGGGTTGGGATCAGGGAAAATGATCTGCCCAGGATCTTTGAACGCTTTTACCGTGCCGACAAAAGCCGCTCAAGAGAACAAGGCGGTACAGGCCTTGGACTAGCTATTGTAAAACATATTATGGAGGCTCATAAACAAACCATTAATGTAACCAGCATCTATGGAAAAGGAACAAGCTTTACTCTCACCTTTGAAAAAGCAAAACCCTGATTTATAACAAAATTTTTACAATACCTTAACAATATCAAAACATTAAAAAAAATCTTTTGTGTACCTTCACCGCATATTCAAACGCTTTAAAAATGAAAGAAGCAGACAGTTACAAGATTTTATTGGTAGATGACGAACCAGATATTTTAGAGTTTATCAGCTATAATTTAAAGAAAGAAGGCTTTCAGGTAATAACTTCACAAAATGGAAGCGAGGCCATTACAATGGCAAAAAAAGAACTTCCTCATTTAATTGTTCTGGATGTGATGATGCCTGAAATGGATGGCATAGAAACCTGTGAAGAAATAAAACGCATCCCTGAACTTAAAAAAACAATAGTCGCTTTTTTAACCGCCAGAAGCGAAGATTACTCACAAATAGCCGGTTTTGATGCTGGTGCCGATGATTATATTTCCAAACCTATCAAACCAAAAGTCCTTATTTCCAGAGTCAAAGCCTTACTTAAAAGATACAATCCTGACCAGTCTGCTTCCAACGAAAAAAAATCCGGTATCATAAAAATTGGTGAGCTGGTTATTGATCGCGAAAAATATATTATCATCAATAAAGGCGAAGAACTGATTCTTCCCAAAAAAGAATTTGAATTATTGATGCTTTTGGCTTCTAAACCCGATAAGGTTTTTACCCGCGATGAAATCTATAACTCCGTTTGGGGCGATAGTATTATTGTAGGAGACCGAACAATAGACGTTCATATCAGAAAGGTGAGAGAAAAAATAGGTCAAAATCATATAAAAACCATCAAAGGCGTTGGTTATAAGTTTGTAGAATAAACTTATTGTTTTTTTAAATAAAAGATACTGCTTAAGGGGTCAAAATTATTTGATCCCAACTTATAAAAGTAAGTTAAGAGCTAACTATTCTTTCATTTAACTCTGATGATAAAGGGACGAGTTGTTGGTATTTACTTACCATTATATAATACCCATTTTTTTGATAATAAAGTGAGTACTTCATATTATGCCGGTGGATTAATGACTGCTTTATTGCGAAGCATATATTACGCTCTGGTCATTAACCAATCGGTATAATCTAAAACCTAGTGTATGGTCAGTACCTATTATTATTGATTCTTATTTTCAATGAAAACGCCACAATTTTAAAAAATACAAACTATATTTTTTTCTTTTTGTTATTGCCACAAAAAGAAAGAAAAAAGTCTAGCCCGAAAGAATGCGCTCACGTTCTTACCCTTTCTTTATTCTTCAATACGGGTAATGTCGCCTAAAGCGGCAAAGAACAAGCCTCGAACGAAGGATTCAAGTATAAAGGTTAAAGTGGAAAGTATTTCAAAGTTAAAGGAGAAAGGAGAAAGTGTAAAGGATAAAGTAGCAAAGTTAAAGTGTAAAGCATTTCAAGTTTAAAGTGGACAGCACAAGAAATACAGAGGTGCTCACCTCTTGCCGGGCTTGGTAATAAAGACCCTTTAGAAACAGAGAAGTTATTGTCCATTTTTTCAACAACAGGAGCACTAGTACTGCGGCAGAATCTTTTAATGCCAAAATAGAGAATTCCAGAAGGCAATACAGAAGAGGGAGGGCTAGATGTCAAATTATTTCTTTTTAGGCTTACTAAAATATACACATAACAGTTTAATATATACATACTTAAAGCCAATTTTATCTGCTGATCCATAAAACACTTTTGAAACAACCTATTTTACTTAACAGTCTCTTATTTGAATTTGTTTACTATTAATTTAGATATATGAATATAATTTAAATGTACTTACAACTGTTTGTTAATTATTATTTATATTTTTAACATCATAAACCTAAATGATCATGATAAACAAATTTTTACCTTTCATTATTTTTATATCCCTTCTTACATTCTCTTGCGGTAAAACGAAAAAAAAAGAAAGTGTTCAGGTAAAACGTGAGGTAGTAAAACCACCAGTTCAGAAAAAAGATACTTTACCACCTCCTATTGTGAAACCAGAACCTGTAGTGAAACCAAAGATTGAAAACAAATATTTTTTGATAGCAGGTAGCTTTTCAAACGAGAAAAACGCCCAGACCTTTCAAAAAGAATTGATCCAGCAAGGTTATGATTCGGAGATTATTGTTAGAAAAACAGGTAAAAACAAAGACTTTTATAAGGTTTCATACAAAGCTTTCTCAGATAGGGAAGAAGCATTTAATGAGCTATCTATGGAACGCAAACAACCAAACAATCAGGAGGTGTGGTTATTAATCAAAAAATAAGTCCGTATTCAGGTTCCTCCTTAGTATAAACGTCAAAAAAAATCAGAAGTAAGGATGAACTGCTAAGCACTTTATATTCTTTTTAAAAAATATATACTCATTCGATAGTACTCAAAGCGAGTTGCAAACTTATTCACAGCCCAACAACAGGTAAATACTTATTACGTTATCACATAAGCGCATTAATCTTTGACACCCACTGGTCAGGATATTCCACCAACCACGACTCAATACCAAGAGAACGGGCTGTTTCAACATTTAAAGCGCCATCATCTAAAAACAAAGTCTCCTCAGCTTTAATATTAGCATCCTCTAATACTGTATTAAATATGATGGCATTAGGTTTACTCATACCCATTTCATAACTATAGTAAAGCTTATCAAAGAGTTTATCCAAAGAACCCACCAGAGGCACCCTATCTTTACAAGCATCTATATGAATACGATTCGTATTGCTTAATAAAAACACCTGATGTGTCTGCTTTAATCTAAGTATGGTTTCAATACGATCCTGATGATAGTCTAATATCATCCCTTTCCAGCAATCCATCACTTGCTCCGATGTAACATCATGGGGTATATGTTGCTTTACTTTATTAATAAAATCCTCAACAGAGATCCTGCCTACCTCCAAATCATAAAAAAAACCTTTCTGGCTATATTTTCCTATAAAATTCTCATTTTCATTAAAACCCAGCTTCCGAAAGCCTTCTATAGTGATATTCAGATCGATATCTACTACTACATTGCCTAAATCGAAGATGATATTTTTCTTTTCTTTTAAATTTGTCATGAAAATATTAAAATGTATTTGAATAATTCAGATAACTTACTAATTTTGCATCCGCAATATACAAAAGCACTTTTGTATACCAATGCCGGGCCTATAGCTCAGTTGGTTAGAGCACCTGACTCATAATCAGGTGGTCCCTGGTTCGAGCCCAGGTGGGCCCACATTAATTATCAGCCACTTACGCACTTACGTAAGTGGCTTTTTTGTTTATGTAAACTTCTTTTTAAAAAGAAATAAATACCATTATTGCCGCAATTACAAAACCAACTGAAGCAAAAACAATTCCCCTCTTAAACATTTTTGTTTTGGCTTTATACATCCAGAAAGAAGAAATGGCTAAAAACAATAAAGCAACACCATAAAGCAATGTAAACCAATGTATAAAATTCCTGCTCGAAGTTTTATGTATGGTATTTAACTTACTTAAGAATGCGGGGAGTGTTTTGGATGTAAAGCTGGTTTTTCCATTTATTTTGTCATAGGTTCCATTCTCAAAATATACAACATTACCCTCTTGTTTCAGGACTTTGAAATCTCGTATATGTAAAGCTTTACCAATATCCGCAGAAGCCATATCAGGTGCCAATGTACGAACAATCACACGCTCTTTCTTCAACAAATCAGTGTCTCTAAATATTAACAGTATACCACTTATACAAAAAATAAGAGTAATGCCAACAACAAGGAAACCTACATCCCGATGTAAGGCACGCATATAATAGTTTAATGATTTCTTTTCTTTTGTTTTCATAGTCGTCATTTTATTCTCATTCACACATTATTATTTGATAGATCCATTACAAAGCACAGTTCGTTCTCATTACTGATAAACCCTGACATAATCAATAACCATAGCACTTTCAATAAAGGCGGGATCAATATCAGGCTCTATAGCTATATTTAATATGATATAATAGGGCGAGTCATATGGCCAGGTATCCGTATTCTTAACAGATGGTTGATATAACAAGTGTTCAACACCATCAATACAAAATACCATTTTCTCCTTAGTCCATTCCAGCGAGTATATATGAAATTGATCCGAAGCGCCTTCTACCACCTGACCTCCAATATTTTTCACATCATCTCCATAACTTGATCCGTTATGTAAGGCACTTGACAGATAGTCCTGGTTCTTTCCCCAATGCTCCATAATATCAATCTCACCGCACAAAGGCCACTTTGTAGTGCCAAATCCCTGCTTATCCCAATAAGCACCATCTTCATCTATATTTTTATTCAACATCCAAATAGCAGGCCAGGTGCCCTTTCCTGCGGGCAACTTTGCTTTCACCTCTATACGTCCATAGGTAAATGCAAATTTTGAATTTAGCCGCACCGACGTATACGGTTTTACTTCACCCTGATGTTCAAACTGTTCTTTTTTTGCTACCAAATGTAAAAACCCGTCTCTCAGATAAGAATTATCTTCCCGATCAGTATAGTGCTGAATCAATCCACCCCACCAACTCCCTCCGTGTGGAAGTAGTGTTTGATGAAACCATTTTTCAGAATCTACGACACCCTGACCATCAAATTCATCGGCCCACACCAAAGTAGTAAACTTAGGAGCTTGTATACCGGATTCTTTACCTAAAAAGACCTCCTGAGCTATTATAGATTCACTGAAAATAAAATATAAAAACAGTACGCATACAATATGAATTTTAAAACTTGTCTTTGTTTGTATTGCCATCTTTAAGAGTATATTTTTAGTATTCTGAAAATAAATATCAATATTTCAGTCGTTAAAAATATTCTATCATTGTATCCTCATATCTATAACAATCTGAATGAACGAAAATAAGCAGAATATTTATATTCTGGCATTTTCACTATGTATTAATCTTTTCCAGAAACCTGTATTTTAAGTATTGCTGATAGAAATAACAACCTTATAAAACGTTTAACCATCAAAAAAACACTTAACCATTCGACGGCCTAACAAGAGTATTTGAACACAAGCAGAGCGCCTTAAAAAGAAAAACTTCATCTATATAAAGTAATTTTGAGGGTAAAACCGCAGAAAAGAGGTAAGGCTACAATCAAATTTAACCCAGACAATTTTAGGAGGATAGAAGCTTTATATTTACTCGCTAAGAAGAAGAGCTTACTTATCCAAATCAATTAAATAGCCAATGGAAATATTAAAAAACCCGTTTGTTTTTAAATCACTTTCAGATTCTACTGCAGAGGGCAAATTAATATTATACCCGACAGCTAAATCCCATGACTTAGTAGATATAGTCAATGGCAGATTTATCTGGGTATTGAGTAAATCAAAAATATCATTATAGATAATTACAGCAGATGAGTCAGGGTTCTGAGTGTTCAATTGCTCCAAAGCAATAGTTTGCTGCGCCATAAGGAAGTTAAGTTTCGGTCTGAATTTAATCACTGCTTCCTTCCTCTTTGCGATGGTTATATTGGCATATGATCGTGAGAGAAGTTGAAAAGACTGGTCCGTTCCAAACAGATAGGAGACTCCAATTTTAGTACCAAGGTTTCGTTTTTTATTTTGTAAACCTACCTGCAGGCTTAACGAGTTAGTAAAAGTACTCCAACCATCTGAATAAAAAAACCTGGTATATTCAGCATTATAACTAAGCTTCTTTTGTTTTCCCAGGGTGTTATAATAACCAACAGACACATTGGTATAATCCCATTTAGGCTCAAAGGTTTGGTAATAAATACCAGAAACACTGACATTAAATCCGGAAGAGCTATAAAAAGATATTTGCGGAACAATATTAAACTGGTCGATACCTGGATCACGACCCGAGAAAAACGTATGACTATTAAATGAAGTATTGGCGTAAATGAAATTATAACTGTTAAATGAGTTTAAGATATCATCAATAAATTGTTGATCATTAAAGAACAATTCATCCAAAAGCAGATCAATTTCATCTCCTTCCGGATCTTGTGCGTATAAACTAGCTGAGGTTGCCACTGCAAACAGCAGCAACCCAATAGCTAATATTCCTTTATTGAATATGGAACAGTGAAATTTCATCTCTTCACAGCTATTAATTTCCTCCTCCACTTCCTTTTCCACTGCCTGAAGACTGTCCTTTTCTAATGCGTTCACCATCGCCTCCAAAGCCATTTTGGTTTCTCATTTCTCCCTGGCCACTGGATTGTCTGTTTTGTTGCACCCGTTCGCGTAACATCTGACGTTGCTCATCAGTTAAAGATTCTCTAAATTGATTCCTTAATTGACGTAATTGTTTTTCTTGCTTTTCACACAATTGATTCTGCTCATCAGAAAAAGATGCCTTTAAACGTAATCTTATCTGTTCTCTTGTTTGCGTTTGATCTTGCAAAATAGCCAACTGTTCCTCTGTCAACGTTGCGCGAAGTTGCTCGCGATTTTGTAGCATTAACTGACGCTGGGTCTGCAACATTTCTTGCTGCTGGGTTGATAACTGATTCATGATTGGATCAAGATCAGATTCCTGAGCCAAAAGAAAACTACCAGGTGTTAAAAGCATTAGAAAGCTCCATAGTGCGAATAATATTTTTACTGTTGTTTTCATGACAAAAATATTTAGTGGTTTGTGCTTTTTACTATTAGAACCTAAAAGGTTCAATAAGTTTGTTTTAATATTATAAAACAACATTTTCAATCAGACTCTCATCAACATAAGTATCTATCAATGAATCCTCTATAAAGAGTGAGTTGATCAGGACATCTTCCAGTTGTTGTTCTGATAATTCTGCTTCAACAATGATATTGTTTACAATATAATCATCCACAAACTCATCCATATCAACATCATCTATAAGTAGAGAGGACACCAAAAATTCATCTGAATTTAAATGAGTAGTATTCATCTCCTCGACATAGCTGGTTTTTTGTACTATATCTCGTGAGTTATTCTTCAGCCAAAAAGTAAAACCTATCAATAAAACAATGGTTGCCGCAATTGGATAGGTAAACATTGGTTTTAGCTTAAATAAAGTTCTTTTTTGTTGCTTTTCCATTGGTAATATTTTTAAAATATTGTTTTTGGATTTTGAAAAATAGTTAGCTGGAATATCCATTCCCAGATACTCTTTATGCGCTTGAGCAAGTCCTTTTTTAAGGATATTATCCATTAAAAATCTACCTTCTGATTGCTCAATTTTGTTCATCCTATTTTTATTTTTCTTTCCCATGGTATTTGTTAGACCTTAAATATTTCAATTAGTTTGATATCGTATAGAAACAATCTGCTCCTCAATGGTTTTTACGGCACTATAGTACGACGATTTTAAGGTATTTTCGCTCACATCCAATATTTCGGATATTTCATGAAAAGTTAAATCATCAAAATATTTCATCTGAAAAACACGCTGCTGCTTCTCCGGTAAATGGGAAATGATGGAATGAAGTTTTAATTGTAATTCTTCACCGTTGAAATAAACGTCCTCTGCAAGAGTATTGAGGTAAGCCACATGGCTCTCATCCAAATTCAATGATGGCTTGAGTTTACTCTTCTCTAAAAATCGAATGGACTCATTAAAGGCAATCCGATACATCCAGGTATGCAATGAGCTTTGTTCCCTGAACTGATTGATGCCTTTAAAAATTTTAATGAAAGTATTCTGCAATACGTCACTTGCATTATCATGCGTAAGAACTATTTTTCGAATATGCCAATACAAGCGCTCCTGATACAGATCAAGCAAATCCTCAAAAGCTTTATTTCTAAGCTTCGAATCCTTTAATCTTCTTACTAGATCGTTTTCTCTTTTTTGAGGTTTCATATTTATCCGACATACTTTGGTTATTAGAACCTAAAAACACCAAAAAGTTTGTTTGATATTACCTAAGTATAAGATAAGAAAAATAAAACTATGGACCATATGCTTTGAATTACTCTTCAATCAATAAGAGTAATTTCTATTAATCTGATTACCGATATCTTGTACTAAAGCTCTTTTTGAAAGCATATACTACTTTGAATATTTTTATATTGCCCGTAATTTGGAATAATTTGATAGTTACATTTTTGGTATAATCCAATTGCTTCGGGCATTTTATCGCCTGTTTCTAAAATACATTTGTTATAACCT
>JBFHEL010000069.1:0-13735 GCA_041584155.1 Saccharicrinis sp. | reverse complement strand
ATTATTGGTTTAGTTATGGATGCACTCTTTAAAAGTACAATACCAATCACCAGAAATAGGGAAGTGATGATTAGTGCCATTAACCGGTTTAACAAGGATGTATTCATTTTTTATTCTTTAATTAGTTACACTTTGAATGTATATACTATCAAAATTGTGCCATAAATTGTAAAAGCTTATTTATAAAAACGCAACTAACTAATAGTTAGTGCGTAGTAGTTTTCGTGGTAGATTGTCACTAAATGACTCAAGGATAAAGTGTGGAAATTATTCCACACAATGGGGTTACAATATGTGGAATTGCGTGTGGTTTTTATTTTTTAAGGGACAAGCAAATTCTATATTCATTAATATTAACAGACACTATTTTTTATTACATTTTCGCTCATGATTATTAATGCCCATACACATCAATTGTCAAAAGACGCTCTCTCGGTAATTAATTGTTATCCTGATGAGGATTTACCCATTATTAAAACATCAGATTTGATCTCCTGTGGCATTCATCCCTGGTTTTTAGAATCAACAGACGTAAACAGCGCATTTGAAAAACTGGAAGAGTATTGTCGTTTAAAAAAAGTTCAGGCGATAGGCGAGTGTGGCTTAGATAAAAATGTAAATGATTTGCCATGGCAAATAGCTATTTTTGAGCGGCAAATACAATTGGCTGAAAAATATAATCTTCCGATGATTATTCATTCGGTGAAAATGCATCATAAGATTCTTGAAATTAGAAAGAAAAGAACGAAAAAAATACCCTGGCTGATACATGGATTCAATGGTTCTATTGAAATGGCAGAACAGTTTTCAAATCAAAATATTTTTATTTCTTTTGGGCAAAATGTATTAACACATCCTTTAAAAACCCAGAAGACTTTAAATCAGGTAGATATGAATTTTGTTTTGTTTGAAACGGATGATAAAAATGTATCTATTGCTGAAATATATGATGGAGCAGCAGCGCTTATGCAGATGTCTCCTCTTGAATTAGAGAGTAAGATTGAGGATAATTTTAAAATATTTTTTGATAGAGAATGGATTGGTTAGAACGAACTACACTACTTTTAGGAGAGGATAAAATTAAAGATTTAGCCGAAAAGAGGGTTTTAGTAGTTGGATTAGGTGGAGTAGGTGCTTATGCTGCAGAGTTAATTGCCCGCGCAGGTATTGGTCATATGACTATAATCGATGGGGATATTATTAATGATAGTAATCGCAATCGTCAATTGCCTGCCTTGTGCAGTACTAAAGGTAAGTCTAAGGCTGTTATTATGGGGGAGAGGTTACTTGATATTAATCCTACCTTAAAAATAGAGGTGATCAGTAATTTTATAGATGAAGATAGTTTTGGAGAAATATTAAATAACAGATTTGATTATGTGGTGGATGCCATCGACACCTTGTCTCCCAAAGTGGCTTTAATAAGAGAATCGATACGTAGCAATACGCCTATTGTTTCTTCAATGGGAGCAGGAGGGAAAATAGATCCTTCAAGGGTAGAGATTGTAGATATATCCAAATCGAAATATTGTAATTTAGCGCGTATGGTACGTAAACGTCTTTATAAGGATGGCATCCGAAAGGGTATTCCTGTGGTGTATTCCAGTGAACAGGTGCCTAAGGAATATATGATTAAAACCGAAGGCGAGCGAAATAAAAAAACAACAGTAGGTACCATCTCATTTATGCCTCCCATCTTTGGATGTTTTGTCGCCAGTAGGGTAATTCGCGATCTGGCTGAGTTGGATAAAAAAACAATTACTGTATAACAATTTTTTGCCAGGCTAGTAATGAGTGGTCGTGGGAAGATTTTGATACTGATCAGTGATGGTAAAATACCATCGCATTAATGATTCTTAAACAAACAAAAAGCGGAAAGTTGTAACAAAACTTTCCGCTTTTTTCTACTATTCAAATATTCTTATTTCATGCTTCTTTTATCTCCGGCATGACTTAAAACGGTTCCATTTAACAAACCGTTGTATTGTGTTGGGTTATCAAGTGTCTCAATAGCCTCTTTTAGTTCTTTATCGTCTTGTAAACTATATTTTATAGCTCCTTTTTGATAATAGTAACGTTTGATGATTTCGGCACCTAATAATTCTGAGATCTCATTTCTGAAAATATTCAGATCTTTTTGCACATCGAGTTTCAATAATTTTTCAAGTTCATCAAACTCCTTTTGCGATTTCTCATAATACTTTTCCTTGATAGCCACATCTTTCAGCTTTTTCAGCATATCCTGTGTCGCTGATTCATATTTAAAATCTTCTTTAGCTGCCACAAACTGTTTAAATTCATCAAAAATATCATCGGTAATTTTAAACTCTGTAGGTGCAGTTATTTCTTTATGTGTGATAGCAAATTCAGTAGCAAAGTTGAATAACATATTTTGTGCGACCAAGGCAAAGGAAATATTGGCATAGCTGTCAATATCCACTTTAATATCAGGAGAAACACCTCCGCCATCGTATACGGAACGGCCGTCACGTGTTTTAAACTCGGTGATGAGTGAATCAGGAACTAAACCCACACTGCCATCTTCGTTTCTGGATGAATAATCAACAGCCTGAATGCATCGTCCGCTGGGGATATAGTATTTGGCAGTGGTAACTTTTAGTTTACTGCTATAGGAAAGGTTTCTGGTAGTTTGTACCAGCCCTTTACCAAAGGAGCGCTGACCAATAAGTACACCACGATCCAGATCCTGAATGCTGCCGGCAACAATTTCGGATGCTGATGCCGATCCCCGACTGATTAATACAGTAATCGGAATAATAGTATCAACAGGCTCAGAGGTACATCGGTAAACTTTATCCCATTGTGTTACCTTGCCTCGTGTAGAAACCACTTCAACGCCTTTCTTTACAAATAGGTTAACAATCTTTACTGCCTCATCTAATAGTCCTCCGGGATTGCCTCTTAAATCAAGAATAATATTTTCGGCACCTTGTTCTTTTAAATCAAGGAGAGCCTTCTCTACTTCTTTGGAACAGTTTTGAGTAAAATTATTCAGAATGATCAATCCTGATTTTCCGGATACCATTCCATAGTATGGAACCGGATTAATGGATATCTTTTCCCTCACTAACTCAATTGTCAACGGTTTGTTTTCGCCGGGACGTTCTATTTTAAGTTTTAACGGTGTATTGGGCGCTCCTTTAAGGAGTTCACTTACCTCACTACTTTGTTTGCCCACTACGTTTACACCATTCACCTCCAGTAGTTTATCTCCGGCCTTTAAGCCGGCTCTTTGTGCAGGAAATCCTTCGTAAGGTTCGGCAATAACAATATAGTTGCCATTTCTGGATATCAAAGATCCCATTCCGCCATACTCACCAGTAGTCATAAATTTAAAATCCTCCATATCATCTTCTGGGATATATGTTGTGTAAGGATCTAGCGACTCCAGCATATTGTCGATACCTGTTTTGATTAGCTTTTCAGGATTTGTTTCATCCACATAATAGGTATTTAATTCTCTGAAAAGTGTATAAAAGATATCCAGGTTTTTAACGATAGAGAAGTTTCTTTCATCATCGTTATTAAAGCCGACCAACCCGACAGATATCACCAAGGTAATCAGCACTCCGCTAATCCATTTTATACGGCTGTTTTTTTTGAAAATGTTCATCTTGTAAAATTAGAAATGATATAAAAGGTAAAGACAGGAGATCGTAATCGTCTGACTTTATTCTATTAACCCATTTTGTTGATTCATATTATTTTTTATGCAATCCGCATTCCTTGGTATCCGGGTTTTCCCAGTACCAGCGCCCAGCTCTGATGTCTTCGCCAGGTAAAATAGCTCTGGTACAAGGCTGACAACCAATACTTGGATAGTTCTTATTGTGAAGCGGATTATATGGAATTCCTTTCTCGTTGATATAATCCCAAACTTCTTTTTCTGTCCATTGAGCCAATGGGTTTATTTTAATAATTTGATTGTTCTGGTCCCACTCAACCAATTGAATATCTGTTCTTGTAACCGATTGTTCAGCTCTTAAACCACAAATCCAGGCTTCTAATCCTTTAAATGCACGTTTTAAAGGTTCAATCTTTCTGTTATAACAACATTCCTTACGATTTTCAATGCTGTCGTAAAATAAATTAATTCCTTTTTTCTGAACCATACTTTGTATAGTTTCTGCCTGAGGAAAATAAACTTCCAGGTTTGTCTTGTATTTTTTAGATGTACGGTCTATTAGTTCGTAAGTTTCAGGGAAAAGACGTCCGGTGTCCAGCGTGAAAATTCTGGCATTTGTATCAACAGAAGTAATCATTTGGGTTAAAACCTGATCTTCAGCACCTAAGCTTGAGGCTAAGGCGATTTTATCTTTATATCTGTCTAAAAAATAGCTAATAAGTTCAATGGGATTTTTATCCGCAAACTGTTTATTTAAATCAAAAATTTCTTCTTTCGTCATTCGAAATGATGTATAAAGCGGTTATTGCTGTTTTTTATAAACAGCGATAACCGCCATTGGTTTTTAATAATGTATTGTTTAATTATCGCCCAAAACAAACGCCTAAATTAATGGCTTTTTCAATCAGTGTGTTATCCGGTTCAATTAAACGGGTTTTGCCGCCCACTTCTTCCAGTGGAATGGAACCTATCTTACCGTCATTGATGCATACCATGGTACCAAAGTTTCCTTCGTGCACTAAACTGGCTGCATAAGCACCATAACGGGTTGCTAAAATCCGGTCAGCAGGAGAGGGGCTTCCACCGCGCTGAATATATCCTAAGATGGTTTCGCGGGTTTCCAGTCCGGTACGTTCCTGAATTTCCTGTGCTATATATTGGGCTGCTCCTTTTTTGGTTGGTGTTTTAATACCTTCTCCTACTACCACAATGGAATAGGGTTTACCCCTATCTGAACGTCTTTGTAGTGTTTTAGCTACGATGTCCATATCGTATTCTATCTCCGGTAATAAAATGATATCTCCACCTCCGGCTAAGCCTGAGTGTAAGGCTATCCATCCGGCATTGTGTCCCATCACTTCAATCACCATTACTCTTTTGTGGGAGTTGGCAGTGGTATGCAGGCGATCAATGGCATCAGTGGCAATATTTACAGCTGAATCAAAACCAAAGGTTACATCTGTACCCCAAACATCATTGTCAATTGTTTTGGGTAATCCTACTACGTTTAAGCCTTCTTTGGATAAAAGGTTAGCTGTTTTTTGGGTGCCATTACCTCCAATACAAATTAAAGCATCTAAACCCAGAAGCTCATAATTTTCCTTGATGACCTGTGGCTTATCTTCAACAGTGTCTCCTTCCTGTTGTTTAAAAGGTTTCATGCGGGAGGTGCCTAAAATAGTACCTCCAAGGGTTAGAATTCCCGACAGGCTATCTTCGGTAAGTTCTTGATATTCCCTGTCGATTAAGCCGCTAAATCCATTTGATATGCCAATTACTTCCATGCCATATTTCACTATGGCTGTTTTTCCTACCCCTCGAATGGCTGCATTGATACCAGGACAATCGCCACCAGCAGAAAGAATTCCTATTTTCATATTTCTATTTAACATGATTAGCCTGTTTTTATTGAATGTGTAAATTTAAACTAAAAATATTTTTTTACGAAGTAAAAATGCTATTGATGAAAAAACAACATGGGGATGTCTATGTTAAAAAGTATCCTTTTTGTCAGACTGGGATGTAAAATTTTAGAAATAATATTTCTTTTTTTACTTGTGATGGCCAGAAGGTCAATGTTTGTTTGTTCAATATATTTATTAGCAGCGTCTACTATATCACTCCCAAAAATGTAGTTTGCTTTCATCTCCTGGTTTCGGTATGTGGTGCTGCAGTATTCGGTATATTCTGCCAGTTTATTCATGTTTGCTTTTTCTTTACCTCCCGGACAATACTGTACATTGTGAATGACAATATTAAACGACATAATTAGGCGTACTAGTTTATGTAAGGAAGAATACTCACATTTGTCAAAATCGGTTAAAAACAGAACATTATGCAGTCTGTTTAAATTCAAATCATAGTCCTTAGGGACAACTAAAACCGGGTCATTCACATTTTGGATCACATCGAGAGTAACGCTGCCTAACAATTCTTTAATGGTTTCTCCTTTGCTTTTGGTTCCCATTACTACCAGATCAGGGGTATAATGGTTACAAAATGCCGGGATTACATCTTCGGGATAACCTTGTTCCACCTTTGTTTTAATCACCACTTCCTTGAATTTTGCGTTATTAAGGGTTTCTTCCTTTATTTGGTTTAAACGCTCCAGGGCTTTTTCGGGCGAAGAAATTAATTGGGTATCTTGTTTTACTTCTTCTGTATCTTCGTTTAAAAAAGGCGTATAGGCATGAAAAAGAGTTATTTCTCCTTCAAGCTTATGTGCCAGCATAATACAGTAGTTGATGGCATTAACTGTGTACGGTTCAAAATTAATCGGAATTAAAAATCGTATGTGCATTTTTGCTCTTCTTTAGTATTGGTTGTCATTACCCTCTGTTAACTGATTCTTTAAATGAAATATAGCAATTTTATTGATACCATCTTACTATTCGTATTGCTTAAGCAATGGTAATAATTGTAAATGATGTAAGTATTGATATAGTGTAAGGTATTAACGTTATTTAAACCTTGTATTTTACAATATTATAAAAGGAATACCCAATTGCTTAAATTTAGTGAAAAATTAAATGTGATGGATATTTTATGGAAAATAATAACGATTACGAATAAAACGTTATTTGTGATTCTTTGCCCTCATTACGCCCGTGCTAATACCAAAGTGAAAAAATGGTAGAATAGGATGAATGATTCTGACTCAGGTCGGCTAATTAAATATAAAGGAAAGAAAAAGAATAAATAAAGATAACAGACTGAAGTTATACCGATTGGTTAATGCCCCGAGTGTTATATATGCCTCGCAATAGTGCTCTCATTAATCCATAGGCATAATACGAGGTGCTCACTTTATTATCAAAATGGTATTATTTCATCATTTTTATGGAGCTGGCAATAGAATTCTATCGAGAGATAATTGTTCCGGGACTGGGGAAAAAATAAGCCACGTTGTTGAAAACGTGGCTTGAAATAGTTATGTAATATATGCTATTAGATAATTAACATCGCATCTCCATAAGTTCCAAAACGATATTTTTCTTTTACGGCAACCTTATAGGCATTCATTAAGTGATCATATCCGCTAAAAGCAGCTGTCATCATCATTAAAGTAGATAATGGCAGATGTAAATTTGAAATCATGCAATTGGCTACATTAAACTCATAAGGTGGGAAAATAAATTTATTGGTCCATCCTTCAAATGGTTTAACATGTCCGAAAGTGGAGACGGAACTTTCTATTGTTCGCATTACGGTAGTACCAACGGCACAGATTCTTTTTTTGTTGGTTTTTCCTTCGTTGATGATATTACAAGCATCTTCTGTAATGAAAATTTGTTCTGAGTCCATCTTGTGTTTGGTTAGGTCTTCCACATCCACTGTACGGAAGTTACCCAAACCAACATGCAATGTAATTTCGGCAAAATCAACCCCAATAATCTCTAATCGTTTTAATAATTCGCGGCTAAAATGCATACCGGCAGTAGGGGCTGCAACAGCGCCTTCGTGTTTTGCATAAATAGTTTGGTAGCGCTCTCTGTCTTCGGGCACTACTTCGCGGTTAATAAACTTTGGAAGGGGTGTTTCCCCAAGTCCAAAAAGAGTTGCTTTAAATTCTTCGTGGGGTCCATCGTATAAGAAACGCAGCGTACGTCCACGTGAGGTTGTGTTATCAATAACCTCGGCAACCATTTCATCGTTATCTCCGAAGTAAAGTTTATTTCCGATTCTTATTTTTCGGGCTGGATCTACTAATACATCCCAAAGTTTTTGTTCCCGGTTTAATTCACGTAATAAAAAAACTTCAATCTCGGCACCTGTTTTTTCTTTGTTTCCGTATAAACGGGCAGGAAAAACTTTAGTGTTATTGAAAATCATTACATCTTTTTCATCGAAATACTCCACTAAATCCTTGAAGATTTTGTGCTTAATTTCTCCGGTTTGTCTGTCAAGGACCATCAATCTTGATTCGTCGCGGTTTTGGGTGGGATGTAGAGCAATTAGTTCTTCAGGTAAGTTGTATTTAAACTTCGATAACTTCATATTGAAATTAGTTTATTAATATTATATGCGTTACTATTTCGTAATTATAGCACTCGAACTGATTGATTATTAGAAACTTTTAGTAAAAATCACAGCACAGAGCACAAAGCAAGTTTATACGTGCAAATATACAATAGGTTACAAATTATTTTAATTTTTTTTCAAAGGATTCAATATTCATGCTTTCTGAGACTAAATATTTACCTATACGTGTTCTTTTTAAGGCGCTTAGATGCGCCCCGCTTTTTAAGGCAACACCAATATCTCTGGCCAGTCCGCGTATATAGGTTCCTTTGCTACAAACTATACGTAAAACCAATTGATTTTGTTCGAAATTGAGCACTTCTATTTCTTTAATAACCAATTTTTTGGCTTTAAGACCGGGGTCTTTTCCTTCACGGGCAAATTCATAGGCTCTTTTTCCATTTACTTTTACGGCAGAGAAGGCCGGAGGGATTTGGTCCAGTTCGCCAATAAAGTCTTTCAATACTTCGTGAACAAGTTTCTCGTCAATATGTTCCGTTGGGAAAGTTTGGTCAATTTCCGTTTCCAAATCATATGAAGGAGTTGTTGCACCCAGTTCTAGGGTGGCAATATATTCTTTCTCTGCAGCCTGATAACTATCAATCGTTTTGGTTGCCTTGCCTGTACAAACAATTAACAAACCTGTAGCAAGGGGGTCAAGAGTACCAGCATGTCCTACCTTTATTTTTTTAACATTTAACGATGTACAAATTAGTTTTCTGATTTTACTAACCAAATTAAATGAAGTCCAGCCGTAAGGCTTATCAAATAACAAAACTTCACCTTCCAAAAAACAATACCCACCTTCTTTAATCTCTTCCATATTGATTTGAATATATCATACAATAAAACCGTTCCTTGTTCAAATGGACGAACGAAGAACGGTTCTTTATTTTTATTTAATACAAAAATTAAAATGCCCAAATAATGGCTACTGCTCCAACAATAGCACAATACAAGGCAAAATAAATAAGTTTACCTTTTTTTACCATATTAATCATGGCCTTACAAGCCAATAAACCAGCAACAAAGGCAGCAATAAAACCAACAATAAGAGGGAGGGCACCAATGCTATCTGTGGTGGTTAAATCATCTTTTAATAAACTTAATACGTTCTCACCCAGAATGGGGATCAGTACCATTAGAAAAGAGAAGCGTGCTATATCTTCGCGTTTATTACCTAGTAATAAGCCGGTAGCAATGGTTGATCCTGAGCGTGAAATACCGGGCAGTACTGCTATGGTTTGTGCTATCCCTATAATAAAGGCATCCTTAAACGACACTTCTTTCTCTTTGGATTTGGCATAGAAGGTAAAAGCCAGTAGGGTGGCGGTTATTAATAACATAAAACCAACCAGCAATAGTATTTTGTCTGTGTTAAAAAGCTCCTCCACATAATCCTTAAAAAATACGCCTACAATGCCAATCGGAATCATACTGACCACTATCTTGAAAAGATATTGGGTTTCTTCGTTCCATTGAAAGGCAAATAAACCTGTAATAAGTTTTGCTATATCCTTTCTGAAAACAACGATGGTACTTAATACTGTGGCCCCATGTACTACAATGGTAAAATTAAGGTTATCAGTGGCTTTTATACCTAATAGGTGTTTGCCTATTTCCAAATGACCACTGCTGCTTACGGGTAAAAATTCGGTTAGTCCCTGCACAATTCCAAGGATTAATGCTTCAATCCAACTCATAAAATGATAAAAGATGTGTGAAAAAAGAAATTACTTTGTAATGATGTACTGCCAATTGTGCAATTTAGCTCTTAGGTTTTTTCATGATAGCATAAATCTCAAACATAAAGCCAAATAAAACTACCATGGGTGCCAGGGTGATTCGCTGAAAACCGTATATTTCTTCATTGAATACATCTGGATCATTGCTTCTTCCTCCTATCATTAAAATAAAACCCAGAATAACAATGGCAAAGCCAATGGCCATGAGAATGTAATTTTGTTTGGATAATGCAAATTCAAATTTTTTTTCTTGTTTGATGCTCGACATAGTAGTATGTTAAAAATATAATTGATCGGTTCTTAATCTCAGGTATTTGTTAACGGCAAAATAAGTAGATATGAGGGAAAGTAAAATACCCACTATAATTACTAAAATAAACAGGATTCCAATAATTTCGATATTATCGAAGCCTATAAATCCGCCAAGTTCTCTGTGTAAAATATAAATCACCCCTGCTAACATAGCATTTGCCACTACGCCACCTATAAATCCATGAACGATGCTTGTGGTAACAAAAGGTTGCCTGATAAAACCTTTGGTAGCACCAACTAATTGCATGGTGTTGATAAGGAAACGTTTAGCATACACCGAAAGACGAATGGTGTTATTGATCAGGGCAATAGCAATAAGTAATAGCAATATGCTGAAGGCCAATAAAACAATACTTATTTTCTTTACATTGTCGTTGACTTTCTGGATGAGATTTTTCCGGTACGAAACTTCCTTAACTTGTGGAAAAGAATCAAAGATGGCTTCTACCGTTTTAATGCTATCGGGATTGGCATATTCAGCAAAGAGTTTTACCTCGATAGATGATAATAAGGGGTTGTAACCCAGAAAGTCTACAAAATCTTCACCCAACTCTTCCTTTAGCTCTTCTGCCGCTCTTTCCTTGTCGATATACTCAGTTGACTTTACATAAGAGGACGCATCCAGATATTTTTGTAATCTACGCACTTCAGCTTCCCTGACGTTGTCTTTAAGTACAATGTTAAAACCAATATTTTCTTTTACATAGTTCGACAAACGCTGCGCATTCAGTATTAAGTATCCAACCGAACCCAGTAAAAAAAGCACTAATGCTATACTTATTACTGTTGTAAAATACGAGTTACGAAGCTGACGCCTGGTTTGTTGGTTGTCTTTTTTAGCCATAAAGCCCTTTTGTCATTTTTTTAAGCAGAATTATAAGTGTGGTAATCACCTAAATAACCGCAATGTCATTCAGGACGTAAATATAGTAAAAAAGTATATTGAGGAGGCAAGGTTTTTTTTACAGCGCCAATTTTTATGAGAGATATGGATGTGTATACTTGTATAATATTTATTACAGCATATTCTATTGGCTTAGCATGATAATTTTAAAGGACGATAAAAATATATATTCAAAAAAATAGTTGCTTGCGATGAATAAAATGATTCAAAATTCGTTTAAAAGGCAAAAGAACTAACTTGTGATGTTATCTTCGCAGTTTAAATGTGGTTTTTTTATTTAAAAAAATAGTTCAATGAATAATAATCAAATTCTAAGAAGTTTAAGATATACATTTGATTACAACGATAATAAAATGATTCAGATGTTTGCCCTGGCAAATGTGGAGGTAACCCGCGCGCAAATTAGTGATTGGTTAAAAAAAGATACAGATGAATCCTTTAAGGCTATTGTGGATTCCTATCTGTCAGCTTTTCTTAATGGATTTATCATTCATAAAAGAGGAGCACAGGAAGGAAAAGAGGTTGTGAACGAAAAAAGACTCAATAATAATCAGGTGTTGCGGAAATTAAAGATCGCTCTTCAGTTGAACGATGAAGATATGATTGCGATATTGGATATGGTTGATATGAAAATAAGTAAGCACGAGTTAAGTGCATTTTTTCGTAAACCAGATCAAAGTCAGTTCCGAATGTGTAAGGATCAGATTCTTAGAAAATTTTTATTTGGTTTGCAGAAAAAATATCGAAAGACAGAATAATAATTCTGTCCGAAATATTTCAAGTTGTGTTCTATTAAGAAATTATTATGTATACCTTAATTAATTTCGTATATTTAATCGTTATTATTCACAACCTGGAACCCTATTATAATGAGAATAGAAATTGATCATGCCGTTTTTAATATCCGGTTATACAAAAAAGTAGCTTATTTTAAAGTGAACGGATTGCAGGATGACAAGGCCGTAAAATTTTTTATAAATACGGTAGAGGAGGCTATCAATCAATATCCCTATGAGGAATTTGCTACTTTGTGTAATATTAAACATATCATTTTAACTTCTCCGGCAAATGCTTTAAAAATGAATGATGCCATCCGAAAAATTGCCTATTGTGTAAAGTATAAGCATAACGCGGTGGTTGTTGGCAATAGATTTTTAGATATAGTGAAAGCCTTTTTATTTTCTTTTTATTTGGTGAATACCCCCTTTAAAACCAAGTTGTTTTTTCAGGAAGATAATGCCATTAGGTGGTTGGAAGAGTTGGGTTACGATATGAAGGAGATTAAAGATTATTTACAAAAAGTAAACCGTACTGTGGCTGTGACTTAGAAATTGTTACTTATAAGGTGTGTAATTTTAATAACTATTAACAATATAATATTAAAAGTTTTAATTTTTAATTTTTATAAATCCTATCTTTGTATGCCTAATATTTTAGGTCTATGGAATTTTTACAACAAAGCTATTTTGCCCTTTTTCTTATTATCTGTATAGGGTATATTATTGGCAACGCCAAAATTAAAGGTATCTCACTCGACATTTCTGCTATTATTTTTGTGGCCTTGGTCTTTGGTCATTATGGAGTGGTTATGCCACCGATCATTGAGAAAATAGGATTAATTTTATTTGTTTATACAATAGGTATTCAGGCTGGACCCGGATTCTTTGATTCTTTTAAAAAGCAAGGGCGCACCCTTGTGATGATGGCTTCGGTAGTAATTATCTCTGCCTCTGCACTTACCTATCTGGCTATTGTTTTATTTAATATTGAAGTGCCGGTGGCTATAGGCTTGCTTACCGGGGCATTGACCAGTACACCGGGTTTGGCAGCAGCCATTGAAAGCACTGGTTCTACCGGCGTTTCCATTGGTTATGGTATAGCATATCCTTTTGGTGTGATTGGTGTGATTCTTTTTGTTCGTTTATTTCCTAAAATAACACGAGTAAATATCAGTAAAGCCGAAAAAGAATATGAAAATTCTACGGTAGAAAGCTTTCCGGTGATTTCGTTTAAGCATTTTGTGGTTGAAAATGAAAATGTGGCCGGAAAAACAATTGGGGAGTTAAGGATAAGAACCATGACACAGGCTGTTATCAGTCGGGTTATGTCCAAAGGGGAGCCATATGTGCCGTCATCGAAAATTGTACTGAATAATGGTGATATTATTAAGGCAGTTGGATCTGCGGAAGCACTTAAAAAGGTAGAGCTTTTGATTGGTAGAGAAACCAAGCAGGAAATACCGCTTAAGGAAGGCTATGAAGTTCAATCTATCCTTGTTTCAAACCCACAAGTGGTAAATAAAACCATCCGAGAAATAAACCAGTGGACCTCTACTTACCATGTAACCATTACCCGTGTTCGTCGTTCGGGAATTGATATTACACCTTCCCCAAATTTACGTCTGCAAATGGGCGATAAGATTAAGGTTTCGTGTAACCGTGATCATATGCAGATTGTAACAAAAATATTTGGGGGCAATAGCAGAAAACTTTCCGACACCAATTTCTTTCCTATTGCAGCTGGAATAGTGCTGGGATTCTTTTTGGGTAAATTCTCTCTGAATTTTGGTAATTCCTTTACCTTCTCCCTGGGATTAACAGGGGGTGT
>JBFHEL010000068.1:0-13761 GCA_041584155.1 Saccharicrinis sp. | reverse complement strand
GAATTTTGTTGAGGGTATTAACCAGGCTCCTGTATTTAAAGGGCCCAACAAGATGTCGCAACTCAAAGATATATCACTGCTTTATTTTACTTCCGGAACAACAGGAAACCCTAAAATGGTTGCCCATGATTTCGGCTATCCTTTGGGGCATATCGTTACCTCTTGTTTTTGGCATAATTGTGTTGAAGATGGTATTCATTTAACAGTGGCAGATACAGGATGGGGAAAAGCAGTGTGGGGTAAGCTTTATGGCCAAATGATGGCAGGATGTACGGTCTTTGTTTATGATCATAAGAAATTTACACCAGCCGATATGCTTGAGATGATCAGTAAATATAAGATCACTTCATTTTGTGCTCCGCCTACTGTTTATCGTTTTATGATAAAAGAGGATTTCTCAAAATATGATCTTTCAGCTCTTGCCTATTGTACTACTGCCGGAGAAGCGTTGAATCCTAAAGTATTTGATATTTTTAAAGAGCGAACAGGTATTATGCTGATGGAGGCTTTTGGTCAAACAGAAACAACCGCTTTAATTGGTACTTTTCCGTGGATGACTCCAAAGCCGGGTGCTATGGGAATGCCTTCGCCTCAGTATCATGTAGAATTGCATAAATCAGATGGCTCTGTTTGCGAAGTAGGAGAACAAGGGCAGATTGTTATTATTGCAGATAAGAAGTGTCCGCCCATTGGATTATTTCAATCCTATTATCGGGATGAGGATCGTACCAACGAAGCCTGGAATAACGGTATTTATCATACCGGGGATATTGCCTGGATGGATGAAGATGGGTATTATTGGTTTGTGGGTCGAGTGGATGATTTAATAAAAAGCTCAGGATATCGTATCGGACCTTTTGAGGTTGAAAGTGCTTTGATGACCCATCCTGCCGTTGTAGAGTGTGCGATAACTGGTGTTCCCGATGATGTTAGGGGACAAGTAGTGAAAGCTACTATTGTTTTAGCACCCGATTATGCTCCGGGAAATGAGGCGCTTAAAAAAGAAATTCAGGATCATGTTAAAAAGGTAACTGCGCCCTATAAATATCCTCGAATTGTAGAATTTGTAGCTGCACTTCCTAAAACCATCAGCGGAAAAATCAGGCGCGTTGAAATACGGGGAGAAGAAGCAGGTACCATTGGATAGAATTTAAAGTCTGGACTTGTTGCAATAATAGCTATGAGTCATAGAGTATAAAGGTGAGAGAAGGGCTATACTGCTTCTTATCTCATCTCTAAATAAAGCTATTTTTCTGGTGATTCGAAAGATAAAGTATTGGTAAAATATAATCCGGCTATTATAAAATAAGAAACCAGAGCTGCATATCAATATGTATCAGCTCTGGTTCACCTACCTAACTAACTTTTGAAGTCAATAATATTGTCTGTTTCAAACTCACATAAAATTGTAAATTCAACTACTTAATGTGTTGCTTTAGGCATTAAATACTAAATCAAAACGATCCAGGTTCATTACTTTATTCCATGCAGCAATAAAGTCATTTACAAATTTCTCATGAGCATCAGTACTTCCGTAAACTTCTGCCAAAGCTCTTAATTCAGAATTAGAACCAAATATTAAATCGGCACGAGTGGCTGTCCATTTAATCTTGCCTGTTTTCCGGTCGCGACCATTAAACGTTTCCTTATCTTCTGAAGCAGGCATCCATGCAGTGCCCATATCTAATAGATTAACAAAAAAATCATTGGTAAGCACTTCGGGTTGCTCAGTGAATATACCATGTCTGGTGTTATCGAAATTGGTGTTTAAAGCACGCATACCACCAATAAGTACGGTCATTTCTGGAGCTGTTAATGTTAGCAATTGAGCCTTGTCAATTAATAACTCTTCTGTAGAAACTTTAAATTTCTTTTTTAAGTAATTACGGAAACCGTCCGCCACAGGTTCCAGTACTTTAAATGATTCCACATCGGTTTGTTCCTGTGTAGCATCCATGCGTCCTGGAGTAAAGGGAACATGAACCTTAAATCCTGCATCATTGGCTGCTTTTTCTACACCTGCACAACCGGCTAATACAATTAAGTCGGCCAGGGAAACCTTTTTATTGTCGTGCTGAGAAGTGTTAAATTCGTTTTGAATTTCTTCCAGTACACCCAATACCTTATGCAGTTGTTTGGGATTATTTACAGCCCAGTCTTTTTGAGGAGCCAAACGAATGCGGGCACCGTTTGCGCCACCTCGTTTATCAGAACCTCTGAATGATGAAGCAGATGCCCATGCTGTAGATGTTAATTCGGATACAGATAAGCCTGATTGTAAAACCTTAGTTTTTAAATCGGCTATGTCTTCTTCGTTAATCAGCTTGTGGTCCACTGCCGGAATAGGGTCTTGCCAAATCAACTCCTCTGCTGGTACTTCTGAACCAAGATAGCATGCAAGAGGCCCCATGTCGCGATGGGTTAGTTTAAACCAGGCGCGGGCAAAAGCATCGGCAAACTCAAGAGGGTTTTCATGAAAACGTCGTGATATTTTTTCATATACAGGATCAAAACGTAAGGAAAGGTCGGTGGTGAGCATGGTAGGCTTATGCTTTTTCGATGAGTCATGTGCATCAGGCATTTCGTTACCGGCATTTTTAGCTACCCATTGTTTGGCACCTGCGGGACTTGTTGTTAGTTCCCAATCGAATTTAAATAAATTATCGAAAAAATAATAGCTCCATTTGGCAGGTGTTTGTGTCCAGGTTACTTCTAATCCACTGGAAATAGTATCGCCACCTTTTCCCGAACCAAATGTGCTAAACCAACCTAAGCCTTGATGTTCTATATCTGCAGCCTCGGGTTCTGGTCCCACATGAGCAGCATCACCTGCACCATGGCATTTCCCAAAGGTATGTCCACCTGCAATCAGTGCTACCGTTTCTTCATCGTTCATTGCCATGCGGGCAAAGGTATCTCTGATGTCTTTAGCCGCTAAAAGAGGATCGGGATTACCATCAGGTCCTTCCGGGTTTACATAGATTAATCCCATTTGTATGGCTGCAAGGGGGTTGTCAACCTCTGTTGTATCCAGGTTTCGCTCGTCGTTTTCCAGCCATTCTGTTTCTGAACCCCAATATACATCTTCCTCGGGTTCCCAAACATCGGCTCTGCCTCCTGCAAATCCAAAGGTTTTAAAACCCATTGATTCCAGTGCTACATTGCCTGTCAGGATCATTAGATCTGCCCAGGATATCTTATTTCCATATTTTTGTTTGATAGGCCACAGTAATCTGCGGGCTTTATCTAAATTTACGTTGTCGGGCCAGCTGTTTAGCGGTGCAAATCGTTGTTGTCCTCTGCCTGCTCCACCACGACCATCACCTGTACGGTAGGTACCTGCACTATGCCAGGCCATACGGATAAAAAAAGGTCCGTAATGACCAAAGTCTGCCGGCCACCACTCTTGTGAGTCAGTCATTAAAGCATGAAGATCCTTTTTGATAGCTTGTAAATCAAGACTTTTGAAAGCTTCGGCATAATCAAAATCTTCCCCCATAGGGTCCGATTTAGAGGAATGCTGACGTAGTACATTAAGTTTTAACTGGTTTGGCCACCAATCGCGATTTTTAGTCCCACTACTACCATGACTGTGTTTGCCCATCGCTCCGGTTACCGGACACTTGCTTACGTTTTCAGACTGATTTTCCATGTTGTATTTTATTTGTTTTTAATGAATGCTATTCAATATACTGTGCAAATAATATAAAATCAATAGCAAACAGCTTATAAATACTTGATTAAGACTTATAAATTTTGGTTAGTGCAAGGATGAAACCATGTATTATCGTTAAATGATTTTTTCTGATAGAAATTGAGGCAGGTCATTTTTTCTGAATTAATCGTGGATAAAGCGGTATTAATTGTTTACGGCAGTATTTATTATGTTTTTACGTGACTTGTGATATATGATGAGGTATTGTTGGTTGATAAAACAGCAGAGAAGTACTAACCAGCTATTTTGCATCATATTTAATACTTCTTTATTAATAAGGTATCGGTTTAATGTGTTGTTGTAGCAGGTTAAATACCTGCTCTAAATTGAGAAGGAGACAGCTGTGTATGTTTTTTGAAATAATTAGTCAGATTTGAAGCTTCTTCAAAACCCATCTGGTGAGCAATTTCCTTAATATTTAAATCGGTATACAAAAGAAGCCGTTTTAGTTCTAATATGATTCTTTCATCTAATAATTGTTTAGGTGTTTTGTTGATAGTGATTTTTATAGCAGCAGATACTTTTTTACAATTAGTATTCAGATTTTTACATATATCGCTAATTTTAGTCTTATAATTAATTCGTTTTTCAAGCTCATGAATAAATTTCTGACTAATAATTATAGAAGTGTCACTAAAGGGTTGAACCATACTGCGTTTTGTTTGCTCAAGTTGAAGGAGAATGAGCTTTAAATAGCTACGTAGTTGTTCTTCGTATTCATATACATTCTTTTTTAGAAAAGTGTGGTATAGCATTTTAGTCAATAGCGCGAATTCTTCATTGCATTGCAATTGTAGAGGTTTAATGAGGGTATGAAATATAATACTGTTGTAAATATACTTTAAATTGGCTTGATCGTGAATTAAAAAGTCAGCAGTAAAAACAATAACATAGCCTTGTAGTGATTGATTTTTTTTAAAGGCGTGTACCTGTCCACTGGTTATGGGAATAACCATATTCTTTTTTATGGTAATGGTATTAAAATCTACTTCATGTTCACCGTTGCCATCCAAAATAACAATTAATTGGTTAAAGTCAACCATATGAGGTCTGAATATCTTTTCTCCTACATTTTTGATCACATCACAGATGGGTTCAATTTTAAAAGCAAGATCCTTATACCATTCTGTTTTATAAAAGTGCTTGGGTATTTTATCCATAAAGGAGTATCATAAATTCAAGTTGATATAGTATGTTTTCTTACATATGCAAATGTGTATGGTGTTATTAATCTTAGAGATAGATTTTTATGTTTGTTCAATCTCTGATTAACAGCGTGTCAGGAGCAAGCCTTTTACAATATTTGGCAAAACTCCAGTCTTTCAGCATCCGGACCAAGAGCATTAAAATAACGGATACCTTTTTCCCAGAAATGTAAATACTGAGGTTCTTCTTCTACAATATTAAAGCCTTCATTCTTCATCGTAGCAAAGCATTCCTGAATATCACTCACGTCAAAAGTGATATGGTCAATATGGCCATCTTTTCTTTGTTTTATATTACCTAATTCTGGTTCAGGCATCTGATAAAGTTCTATAATTATCGAACCCAGCTTCATCATGGTTACTTTCCCCTGGCTATTTTCGTGTGTAAATGTCGATCGCATCACTGGCTTAAAATTGAGACGTTGATAAAATAAGATGGAATTTTCAAGGTTAGAAACAGGAATACCTATGTGTTGTAGTGCATTTATTTTAATTGCCATGATCTATTTATTATGGTTTGTTTAATAAAGGTAGTGATTTGTAAAATATAGATTACGGAAAGAGCGGTTTAAAAGTTTTGAAGCTATATAAATGGAAGCTATAATTTTATCATCCCGGGTGCATTTTTGTCATTTTGTTTGTATAAGTATGAATAGCAAATTTGTTTTCACTTGTATTACATTGTTTATTTTTTCAACCTTCTCATTGTAGTAAAAAAGCACAAAACTTATCAAAAACCAAACGAAAGCCCAGGTCAATGGCTTCAGCATTGGTTTTTACCTGAGGAAATGGTGTTTCATGAGAATAGTTAAAATCAAAATCCAACTCCTCAACTTTAATTTCAATATCACGATAGGCACCCTGCAGTGTATTACCTACTTCGAAAGGAGGAATCACAGTGTCCTTCCGTAGGGCAATGGCATAAAAATCCTTATGGTATTGATGTAGAAGAGATTCTCTGAAGTCGCGTTTTTTGTTGTAATCCAACATGGCATGAAATACTCTGCCCTCCGTATGATCATCATTTATATAGTGGTTAAGAACAGAGTCGGACTTTAAATGACTGTCGAAATGTTCAACACAAAAAGAATAAAGCGACAGGTTGGCATCGCTGTCTAAAATATATTTAGAAACGGGGGAGAGGCGATTAAATACAGCCCCTCCACAAAAAAGGCATATTTTTGAGTGGGTGAAAAAATCTTTGTGGTTCGACATTTTTAATACCTCGGCCAATAAGCCACCAATGGAGTAGGCCAGTATATCATAGGTAAAATCTTTATCAATAAGCGGATGGTCGTTTCTTTTGCATTGTTCAAGCAGTTGTATAACATCGTAATAGGTTTGAAGTCCCGACCATACAAAGCGTTGAGGAGAGGCGTGTAAACGCATACTGATCGCAACGTTGGAGAGGGTGGAGTTTATCACGTTGGGATATCTTTTTTTTCTCTTTTCGCAAAGGGAATACATATCTCTCTTGTTGCTCCAGTATTGAGGAGCCCGTTGCATATGAAAAGCAATGGGAAATAAAATAACAGCCCGGTCTGTGTTTTCGCACAGGTATTTTGCCCAGGGTAAATATTTATCCCAATGTTTCTCGTTAAAGCCATGAAAAAGAAAAATAGCTTTTTTAATCTTCTTTGTGTCTTTGTGTTTTAGGATATGATAGGAAAAATCAGTGTTTTCACTCACTTCAATATCTTTGATATGCACATCGTCTTTTATGGTTCCTACATCCTGATGGTACGTTTCAAGCTGAGACATCGTTTTGTGATGCAAAAGACAATGGTATTGGTGTGAGCCCGGAAGAATAGTGTGCGCCTTTGAGTGAAAATTGAGTTTATGAAGCTCAAGATTATCAATAGGGCATACGGATTCGTTTAGTGCGAATAGCTTTTTTAGCCTATGAAAATCTTCAATATAATTCATGTCGAAATAGTTTTAGTCATTAACAAATGATGTACTTTTTAATAGGGATTAAAAAGATTAAGTATTTCGATTTTGCTACTATAATGATGTACGCAATGATACGATTAAAGGGTATTTCACTGCGGTTTCAATGTCAAATATAGGATAAGTTTTCTTTGTGTAAAGGTCAGTTTTTATTTTTTAAGATAAATAAACAAGAGTTTTTATCTAAAGAGTTAGTGTTTAGAATGTTCTTGTCTGGCTCTAAAACAGCTACTGTTGTTCTATTATTTCTACAAGCACATCAATAATACCATCGCATACGGCTCCGATGTCTTCAGCAGCGCTTTTTGATAAATCTATCACCCTGTTTTTTATAAAGGGACCGCGGTCATTTATTTTAACGATCACACTCTTTTGGTTATTCAGGTTAGTGACTTTTACCAGAGTTCCAAAGGGAAGACTACGATGCGCTGCTGTTTTTAACTCGTGTGAGTAAATCTCCCCGCTGGCAGTCTTTCTTCCTTCAAATTTGTCTGCATAATAGGATGCTTTTCCTTCCTCTTTTGCAAAAACAGAGTGTGTAAAAATAAAAAACAATAGCATAAATAAAGTGATGCTTTTGTTTATGCCGGATTTGGGTGGAGTGATGTGTGTTGTCATGATTACCTGCAATGAAAGCTTAGAGAAAGCTGTTGTTATTGATTAATTTTTGTTATTCCCTTTTCTTCATTATAAATGTAAAAAATATATTTAGGTTCTAAATTTCCTTCCGCATCCTTTCTTACATAGGTTTGGTGGCGGTATACTTTATGCTCTTTTTGATTGTATACATATTGTAAAAAATGATTTTGTTTTTTCTCTGCTAAAGAGAGACTTTTCGATTCAATTAAAAATGTTTTAAACTCATAGGGTACACCCTTATAGGTAAAGCCATAGCCTTTAATATCATCCGGCTTATAGATGGTATATTTTTTCTGATCAGATTTACGAAAAGGAATTTCCAAATAGCACATTTCCAGGCTGATATTATGCAGATTAAATCCACCGTCTCTACGATTGAAAGTAAATAATCTGATTGTGCCTTTGATTGTATCATTGTCATTGGTGATAATATATCCACTTGTTGTTTTGGCCTCGCATACCTCATTTATTAACAAAAGTGCAAATGCCAATAGAATTAATTTAGCTGTCCTTTTTGTTTTTGTCATCATTTTATTTCTTCTAAATACGTGTGAATGAGCTATTTTAAATAATCGGGTGCTGATTATCTCGGGGTGTCTTTTAAGCAATGATAAGCCTATGCATTTATGCCAATAAACCCAGAGAGTACACTTTGATGGTGTGTAATCCGCTTGCAAAGTAAGTTAATTTCGTGATTACTCACAATGGTAGCCAGCATATGATGAAGGTCAATTGGTTTATTTTAATGCAGCTTTGTTGGTATATTGTTATTGTTCAAATATATAATCTCCCAAATCATTTAATTCTTCATCGGTTAGTTGGGGGAATCCAGTCATAGCCGGGTAATCCATTCTTTTTCTTCCAGGTACTCTCACCCATGCTTTAAATGCCTCAAAGTCATTTTTGTACACGTCAATCATTTCGATGACAGGTGGACCAACCAAACGGTCATTTATTTTATGGCAGACGGCACAATATTGCTTAAAGAGTCTTTCACCAGGGGGGAGGTCGGGTTCGTTTGCAATGCCCATCTCAGCTTCCAGGGTAGCTTGCTTAACCATTTCTATATGGCGGGCTGTACGTTCGGCCATCAGTTTTTGATGTGGCTCCAAGGCATTGGCCCGATAGGTATGACGTCCGGTGCCCATGAAAAGAACGGTAATAGTAAGTAAGGAAACTACTTTATAAAAATGGCGACCCATTTTTTCCTGCGGACCTGTAATTTCTTTCCACATTAAAATCATTGCCGGAATGGCAAAGCATACACCTGAGGCAATAATCCAGAATAAATTCCAGTCAACTCCTTTGGAAGGTAGGGTTATAAAAACCAATGAACCCCATAGAAATTGCGATACCGTCGCACCAAAAGCGAGACTGTAAAATTTACGCTGTAATTCATATTTGCTGAACCCCACCAGCTTCTCTTTAAATTCAAATGATTTGCGGCTGATGTAGTAAAACATAAACAAGCCGGTTATTGCCAATGAGGCCACTATAAAATGAAAATATCGGGGAAGAACATTGGGTAGAGCTAAGGTAGAAAAGAAACCATGTACATCGCCCCATTTTTCAGGAAACAGCATGAGGTTAATATTAGCCAGAAAAATAAAGGGGATAAATAAAAAGCAAGCCACAGCAAGGGCAATGATTGATATATGCAGCGCTTTATTGTCTTGCAATATTTTCCAGGTATATTTATGTGCGTACAACAGTAAAAAGACAAAGGCCACCAAAGGAACCAGTAAAATCCAGTAACTTCCTGTGAGTGCATTGGCCGAATAAAAGTAAATGGTATATAGCACATTGATAGACAGTAGAGGTGCTACACCTAATACAACAGCCAGGCTTTTATTCACCGTAATTGTTTGTGCTATCTCATAGGCTAACGAATCATACCTCTTGTCTTTTAATCCTTTTCCTTCGTACCAGAGAGTGAGTATAGAACCACCCACCATTAGGTTCACAAATAGTATATGTAACAGAAAAGAAAGTATCAGCAAGGCAATGAGCAACCATTCCGGTAAGGGTAAGGCCAGCGGAATATCTTTGGGTACCAATTGTGTTTGAATGAACATATGTATGAGGATTTACGGTTAACAGATTGTTTTATTTTGACGGGTTTAAGTCGTAAGGATTAACAGATGTGCCATTGGTCTGAACGCCTTCCAGTTTTTTAGGATGTTTACGTAGATCGATAATATAAGCGATCAGGGCATCCAGTTCCACTTCATTGCCCGGGAATGGAGGCATATATGTTTTTACATTATGCATCCCTTCCACATAAGCTTTCATGGCTTCTGCATCAAAGGGCTTATCTGCGCCATACATCGTTTCAAAGTTAGTTATTATGGAGTTAATGCCCTGCGTGGTATGGCAACGGGTACATGCTATTTTAAATACATTTTCTCCCGCCTCAAGTTTATTGCGCTCAGTTACTTTGGGAGTACTGGTAAATGACGAATAGGGTAGAATGCCATCGCGTTTGTACAAGGGGTAATCTTGCTTAAGCAATCCATTGGCATACATGTAATCGGCAATCACATAGGGTTTTCTGATAAATTCGCGAAGGCGCTCAAAGGTGCCTAAAAACCCAAACAAAAAAAACAGTGGAATCCAAAGCCATACCTTAGGAAAGCTGCGTGGCTTCCAGAGTAAAGCCAGGCTAACCAGTACGGCAATGCTAACGCCCCCTATTACCACATAAATTAATGAGTGGTACCAGTCCTGAAAAGCCTGAGTACCCAAGGCAACGGGCAGATTGCCTGTCATATAGGTAGGTATTTTTATATAATAAATATAGGCACCTAAAAGGGCTATGGGTGTCCAGAATAAGGTCCATAAGGTCATTACCCGGGTTGCAGGTACTTTAACGGGATTTTCTTTTTTAAGAAAGAATGAAGAGAGAAATAAGGCAAACATTCCCCCCATCATCATGGCTAGTCCGGTGCGGAATATCAGTTGTGGCATATATAATGGATTGAATATGCCCGACCAGAATGTATTTTCACTTAACCAGTTACCCGGATCCATCATAAAACCAAGAATAGCAACAATGATAGCCATGGTAAACCATGAAAAAATAGAAAGAACGGCCCCGAACAGGATATGTTGTTTTTTTGCTTTTCTGCTTTTCTCAGAACGTTTCCAGGTGAGGTAATAAATCATAATAAGACTCACTTCGGTAACGAAAATAATCCATTCAAAGAACCAGGCCATGTAAAATACACGAATAAGACTGGCGATGGAAGCAGGATTCACCAATGCTGCAGCAAACCAAATGCCTACACCTGTAAGTGCCCCAACAGTTGTGGTAATGATAAAGGAAACAAATAAAAGTTTATAGGAAAATTTGTCCCAGGAAGCGCTACGCTCAGGATTTATTTTTTCTGTTTTATATCCCATATATTCCATCAGTGTGATGAGGGGAATAAAACCAACAGCTATTGCATGATTAATTAATACATGAATGATAGCAATAACAGCAACCAGCATACGGTTGCCCATAAAGTCTAAATGAAATAGAGGAAAATCCATATTTATTGGTTGTTTGCAAAATGATCTAAAATATAGTCATTAAACTTTTAACAACCAACACAAAATGCTGTAATTTGTTTTCTTCTTTATTTCACTTCTTCATATGAGACATATTCTCCCATATCTTCTGTGGTAATTTTTTGGGAAGGTTTTCCTTTTTGAATAGTCACCTTTCCCTCTTCTTTTTTCTTTTGGTTGGCATAATCATTCAGATTATTTCCCTGATTTCTCATATGATTTACCCTGTTGGCAATAAATAAGGGAAGAACAACGCGTGCAATGAATTTAAAGATGTAGTAAAAGATGATTATAAAAAATACTGTTCTAAATAAACCTATTAACATGATATAATGCTTTTAAATGATAAAAGATTAGGTATGATATTACAAAGTTAAGCATTTTTTGTGCCAATAATTTCTTTATGCCATTTTGGCACCGTGGATGATGAATAATAGGAACTATTTACTGCATAAGGTTTGCTTGTCAATCAAAAAAGCCTCAAAGAAAAGATCGATGAGGCTTTTTTGTTCTTTGATGTATTTTTATTCTGCGCTGAGTCTTTCTACTGCTTCTGTTAATACTTCATCAATCTTACCAAGAATTGGGTAAAAACCATCATTGTCAATAATGTTTCTGGCAATATATGCTTGAAGCTCTGTTTCGATGATGTGTTTTGATTGTCGGTATTCCGGAGCATTCATCTTCACACCATGCGATGAGGCGTAATCAACAAAATCCTGTAAAATAGGCTGTTTGTTCAGGTAGTTGGTAATTTGCTCTACGGTAGAGAAACTCTCAATCTTACTACGGTTGTTATCCGTATACTCCAAAGCAAAGCGATAAATTAATCCGTTTTCGCGTACCTGATAATAATAGTTTGTTAAGTCTGTGGTATCTCTGGGTACAAAATAATCGGGCATAATGCCACCGCCGCCATACACCGTGCGTCCTTTTTTTGTTGTATACTGAAGTGAATCATTTATACTGATGCTATCTTTATTAAAGAACTCACCATGTTGATAGCGTTCAACGATGTCCTTATAATATTCTTCATTGCCATTATCGTAGGGTTTTTGAATACATCTTCCGGCAGGGGTATAATACCTTGCTATGGTCAGGCGTAAGGCTGAACCATCGGGCAGTGGTATCTGATTTTGTACCAGACCTTTGCCAAAGGATCGGCGTCCTACGATGATACCGCGGTCATTATCCTGAATGGCACCGGCAAAAATTTCACTGGCCGAGGCAGAGAACTCATCTATTAAAACAGCAACGGTTGTTTCCTGACATGTTCCTTTCCCATTGGCATGCACCTCTTGTCGTGGATTTGATTTACCTTCGGTGTAGACAATCATATCCTTATCATGTAAAAATTCATTACAAAGATTAATGGCTACATCCAGATATCCTCCGGAGTTACCTCTGAAGTCGATAATAATTTTTTTACAACTGTTGGCTTTAAGTTTGGCTAATGCTGTTAAAAACTCACTGTAGGTATTGGCTGCAAAACGACTTACCTTAATGTACCCTGTCTCATCATTCACCATATACGAAACATCAACGCTGTACATTGGAATTTTTCCTCGTGTAATTTCAAAATTTAAAGGTTTGGTCAGGTTTCTTCTGATAATGCCTACATTTACCTGTGTACCCATTTCTCCGCGTAATAATTTTAATACTACGGAGTTTTGAATACCATTGCCGGCAATGATACTATCGTTAACGGCAACAATTCTATCACCGGGTAAAATACCAACTTTTTCGGAAGGTCCGCCTGAAACCACGGCTACCACCATGACCGTATCCTTCTGTATGCTGAACTGAACGCCAATTCCCCCAAAATTACTGGACAGTTCTTCATTCACATTTTCCAGATCCTTGGCAGGAATATAAACTGTATGAGGATCCAGGTTTTTTAGTAACTCAGGAATTACCTTTTCTTGCATTTCTGTAGTGTTGACTGTATCAACATATTCTTCCTCAATCAGGTTTAGGATAGCATCTATTTTATTGGTTTGTGGATAGATCACCAGTGATCTGTTTTTGCCTAATTTGGCAGGTAAAACGGCATAACCAATGTAAATGCCTAAAATCAATATCAATGCTATGAGTATAGGTTGAAAGATTTGTCTTTTGGTGTTTTTATAACTCATTTTCTTTGTGTTCTTAGTTGATGCTGTAAGTGTTTAATTATTTAATATTCAAATGAATAGTTTCTATTTTTGCTCTGTTTAAAAGATTTATACCATCTTCAATACGGTAGTTTTCGCTGTATACAACCCGCTGAATACCCGCCTGTATAATTAATTTGGCACATTCAATACAGGGTGATGCAGTTACGTAAAGGGTAGCTCCCTCTGAGCTGTTGTTGGAGCGCGCTACCTTGGTTATTGCATTTGCTTCGGCATGTAAAACATATGGTTTAGTGATATTGTTTATGTCTTCACAATTATTTTCAAAACCCGAAGGAGTACCATTGTAGCCATCACTGATAATCATCTTCTCTTTAACGATGAGTGCTCCCACCTGACGGCGTTTACAATATGAATTCTCCGCCCAGATATACGCCATTCTTAGATATCTTTTATCCAGTAAGTTCTGTTTTTCTTCTGTGGGTAAATCTTTTTCGTTCATGTATTTGGTCTCATTTATAAACAAGGGTAGCAAATGTAATAAAATTAAAAAGTTAGCAAACAGCGTTTTGCCTTGTATTTACTG
>JBFHEL010000067.1:0-13772 GCA_041584155.1 Saccharicrinis sp. | reverse complement strand
TGGCTCCATCCTAATCACGATGATCATGAAAACTCAGTTTTGGAGGGAAAGCGTGTGTCCATTGATCTTGGTGCCCGAAAATTTGGAATGGTTTTAGCTTTAGCCAATGTTCTTCTCCAGGATAAGTTACCTGATAGTTTGCAAGAGAAAATAACTAAGCAACTGCAATGGCGAATTATAAATAGCTATCTGGGTTCATGCCAAAAGGAGGCTGATAAAAGCAATACATGGATACGATCTACCAGCAATTGGAATGCAGTTTGTACCAGTGGAACCCTGTTTACAACTTTAGCGGCATCCGATGAATATGAAAAGAGAATTACTGCCATAGGTTGTGCCTTAAATAGTATGGCTTATTACTTGTCGGGCTTTGGTAAAGATGGTTATTGCTCTGAAGGTACAGGTTACTGGAATTATGGTTTTGGACATTACCTTTATCTGGCCCAACTATTATCTGATTATACCAATGGAAAAATCGATCTCTTTGCTTTTAATGATCCGCAGAAATTAAATAATGTCGCTCATTTTCCTGAGACTTTCCAGATTCATAATGGCATGTATCCTCCTTTTGCAGATGGTGTAACAAGGGTAAGTCCTGAGAGCGATAACTTTGCTTACCTCATGGCTGCCAAATACTATGGTGCAAAAAAACCTACAGCTTTTATCCCCAATGAAGCCGTGCAAGAAATAATAGGTTGGGATGGTCTAGCTAATTATACGGCACAAAGTGAATCGTCCGTATTACCCCAATATACCTATTTTAACGATTTCGGAATCGTTATCTCGCGTGGGATGGAACAGGTTCCTCTGTCTATAGCAATTAAGGCTGGGCACAATGCCGAAAATCATAATCATAGTGATGTTGGAAGTTATGTTTTGGTATTGGGAGAGGATTATATAGCTGGAGACATTGGTGCTCCATCCTATATAGCAGGTGCATTTTCAAAAGATAATCCTGCCCGTAGTTCCTGGGGGCACCCTGTACCGCGAATTAACAATGCTTTACAAGCTAATGGTATTCAGTACTGTGGTATAATAGAACACACATCCTTTAAGCAAACAAAGGATAGTGTTTTAATGGATATTAAGCCAGCCTACCAAGTTCCTGGTCTTGAGTCTCTGTTTCGTACTATGATAAATGATAAAACAGGGGAGGGCACTATTAGTGTAAAAGATGAGTTTGTGGCTTCTTCTCCGTTACAGTTTGGTACTGCCCTTATGGTAAATGTAGATTATCAGTTGATAGATGACAATACCCTTATTATTCAGTCAGAAAATCAAAAAGTTAAAGTCAAAATAATTGCCCAGGGAGGAACGGTAAAAATTACTGATGAGGTAGTACCTGTTAAGCATTTACGAAGTGGTAAAACATCTTATCGTATAGGTATTGATTTTAATGAGAAGATAAAAGAAGGCTCAATCACAGTTGAATATAAACCAATGTCTTAGGTATGAAAGTTTTGTGGCTAATCGTTATTATGTTTTTTGTTTGTGCTTGCAATTTAGTAGCTCAGGAAATAATGGTCAAAGGTTATGTGACTACCTTTGATAGTATTCCTTTGATAAATGCAGAAGTAAAGGCTATAAAATCCAAATCTGTGGTGTATACCGATAGTCTGGGTAATTTTACAATAAACTGCCAGACAAAGGATAAGTTAAAGATTAGTGCCAATGGTTTTGCAGCTCAAAAAATAAAGCTATTTGAAGATACACGAGTTGTTAGGGTTGATCTGAAATTTAAACCAAGCCCTAAAAGCTCTGAAGTAGCTATAGGATATGGCCATATTAAAGATGCAGATAAGCTTAATTCCATTGCCAGTTTGCATAATAAGGGCAGTAACTTTTCACAGTATGCCAATATCTTTGATTTAATAAGAGGACAGGTGCCGGGTGTTCAGATAATAAATGATGAACTTATTATCCGGGGGCAAAACACGATTAATGGTTCAGGAGCCGCTTTAATAGTGGTGGATAATTCTATTATTGATGCCTCTGATCTGATATTAATCAGCCCTGTGGATGTAAAAAGTATTAATGTGCTCAAAGATAGTGCTGCTGCTATTTATGGTTCGCGTGGAGCTAATGGTGTTGTAATTATAGAATTAAAGGGAGGGGATGACTAAAATACTACAGGCTATAGATAGATTGTAAATACTTAAAACAATGAATAATCAATAAAATTTCAAAGTAATGAAAACACAAACTAAACTGTTATCAGTAATCTTACTAGCAGTTATTCTGGTAGGTTCAGGATGTAAGCAAAAGTCTAAAGAGGCTAAAAAAGAAGAAAAGAAAGAAGTGGTAAGGCTAAGCGATGATGAACGGATGGCCTGGTGGAGGGATGCACGTTTTGGTATGTTTATTCACTGGGGAGCATATGCCATTCCCGGAGGAGAACGTAATGGCGAAATTTGTAAAGGGGGTGCCGAGTGGATTATGGATAAGCTGGATTATACCATTGAAGATTATGAAAAAGAGGTAACAGCTCAGTTTAATCCGGTAAGTTTTGATGCAGATGCTTGGGTGAAAATGGCTAAGGATGCAGGGATGAAATATATTGTGCTTACCTCTAAACACCATGATGGTTTTTGTTTATGGGATTCTGACCTGACTGATTACGATGTGATGGAGGCTTGTCCGTATAAAAAAGATATTGTTAAGGCTCTCTCAGAGGCTTGTAAAAAGGCTGATATTCATTTTTGTTTATATCACTCTATTGTCGATTGGCATCATCCTCAGGCTCAGGCTCCTCTTTATCCAAATTATAATGCAGGACAAAAAGATCAGACGGTGGTAAACCCTGAGTTCCCTGAGTATTATGAAAATTACTTAAAACCTATGGTTGGTGAATTATTGACTAAATATGATAATGTGGATGTGGTTTGGTTCGATGGAGACTGGATTGCGGATTATACCACCGAAATGGGTAAAGATTTTTATGAATATATCCGTGGTATTAAACCAAATGTTATTGTAAATAACCGTGTGGATAAAGGACGTAATGGCATGGAAGGGATGGATAAAGAAGGGAACTTTGCCGGAGACTTTGGTACTCCAGAGCAGGAAATCCCTGCAACAGGTATCGATAGTGATTGGGAATCATGTATGACCATGAACGGTTCCTGGGGGTATAAGCCATCCGATACAAATTGGAAAAGCGCTGAAACACTTATTCAACATTTAGTTGATATTGTTTCTAAAGGAGGTAACTTTTTGTTAAATATAGGTCCTGATCCTAAGGGTTTATTTCCGCCGGAAAGTGTGGAGCGTTTAGCTGATATGGGTAAATGGACTAAAGTAAATGGCGAAGCTATTTATGGCGCTAAAGCCAGTCCTGTTGACCGTCCTGAGTGGGGCAGATATACCAGTAAGCCGGGAGTGGTGTATGCTCATGTGTTTCAATGGCCTGAGGATGGAAAAATTCAGTTGGATGATAAACTGAAAGTGAAAAAAGCAACTCTTTTGAGTGATGCCAGCGAACTGATGATCAAAGAATCTGCCACAGGGATGACAATTGATGTGCCAGAAGTAGCTCCGGATGAGGTAGCTACAGTGATTAAACTGGAACTTGCAGAATAGTGTAATACCAAAGGAATGCTAAGGATTTGTTTTTGCCTTGTATTACATACTTTGCAGAATAATATTAGCATAATAGAAAATTTTTTTTGAGGTTTGTGTTTCTGAAGCTTTGTTTCCATTTTTATGGAAGCAAAGCTTCTTAAAATAACCATAGTAACAGAACAAATAGTATAAAATAGTATAGAATGGGTTTTAAAAAGAAGGTATTTGTATTTACTCTATTGTTAATGGGGTTATTTGGTTACGGAGTTGCACAGACTAAATTAGTGCAAAGAGAATTAAAACAGGGAGAGAGTCTCTCTGATCAAAGTACATGGGGATATTTCACCAAGGGAAAAGGTTTGCTGTTTGCGCATATTAACCAGTGGCCCCGGGAAAAACAGATTCAGGTGGATAAAAATGTAAAAGTTATAAAAGCCGTTATGCTACCTGATGAGGATAAAGCATTAGAGATTAAAGAAAGTGATGGGGGAGATTATGTTATTTTGCCTGATAATATGTCGCCACAGGATAGTGCCCTAATAAAGATGGAGGTAATTCCCATGGAGGACTGGCCTAATCTGAAAAAGTACAGCCAGGCAAATGCTAAGCTATCAAAACCCGAACCCTCCAAAAAAAGAGTAGTTTTTATGGGTAATTCCATCACCGAAAATTGGGTGAAATTTCATGGTGAGTTTTTTGAACAGAATCTATATGTGGGCAGAGGAATCAGTGGACAAACCTCTGCGCAAATGTTAATCCGATTTCGTCCTGATGTTATAGATCTTGAGGCTGATGTGGTTGTGATACATGCTGGCACAAACGATATTGCAGCAAACAGGGGCCCCGTAACACTGGAGCATATAGCCGGAAATATATTCTCCATGGCAGAGTTGGCTAAAGCAAATGGCATTAAAGTGGTACTGGCATCCGTCCTTCCGGCTAATAGCTATTCCTGGCGTCCTGCTATTTATCCTGCCGATAAAATTATTGCGTTGAATACAATGATTAAAGCATATGCAGACAAGAATAATATCGTCTATCTCGATTACTATTCATCTATGGTCGACAATAATAAGGGACTGAAGAAAGAATATGGTCGCGATAGTGTCCATCCAAACCTGGCCGGTTATCAGGTGATGGAACCGTTGGTGAACAAGGCCATAAAACAAGCTATAAAAAAATGAAACCGGTAAAAAGTATACTTATATCCTCTTCAAACTTATTAATTATATTATTATTGTTGCTGTCAGTGGCGGCCTGGCGTGGCCGGATCTGGGGGCATTCTTTGGCTGCGAAAAATGTTGATTCATATGTTTTTAACCTAAAGTTAAAAGAGTGTCAACGTGTGTTTCCTGAGGCTAATGATATTGAAAAATTTAATGATTTTCAGTTTAATATTTTAAATGGATCAGGTAAGCTTTTAGGATATGCTTTTGCCTATAGTGGAGAGCAAGGTTATGGAGGTCGTGTACCACTTTATACTTTTACCGATGAAAATAATATCATACAGGGTATTGTTCTTGGTGAGCATTTTGAAAGTAAAGAGTATTTGAATGAAGTTATAGAAAAGGGTATTTTAACCCGATGGGATGGTATAAATCGCAGTCACGTAAGTGAGGTAAATACTGATGCTGTTTCTGGTGCAACATTAACAAGTCAGGCCATCATCTCCGGGGTTCAAAATTCTGCTTCCGGTCAACAGGTAACTCCGCCATTTCAAATTGCATCTTTAGATAATATGGCATCCTTGTTATTGTTGTTAATCTTAACCTTTGCTTGTTTCTTTCCTAAAAAGTTAATGAGGTACAGAACGGTTTTGCAATTTTTAGTGGTCGTGGTATTTGGCTTTTGGCTGGGAAGATTTTTGTCGTTTGTCCAAATAATTAATTGGCTCTCAGGAGGAATAGATTGGCGGGTGCATTTTAGCTTACTTTTTATACTTGGTTTATCTGTTATCATACCCATCGTTTTTGGCAAGGCTTTTTATTGTTCCTGGGTATGCCCCTTTGGAGCTGCGCAGGAATTATGCGGAAAGGCATGTAATAAAAAGGTTCAACTTTCACCTAAAACTGCCAAACTGCTTAAGCCTCTGCGTGAGCGACTCTTTATTGCACTGCTCATTTTGCTGTGGGTAGGGTTTACCTTTGATTTAACTTTTATAGAGCCTTTCTCTGCCTTTTCGCTAACAACAGTAAGTTATTGGATGTTGGGTTTTGCTTCTGTTGCTTTAATAATAGCCATGTTTATTCCTAAATTTTGGTGCAGATTCTTTTGTCCAACAGGTTTTATTTTAGAGTGGATAAGAAAGTCCAATAAACAATCCATAGTCAAAAATGATCAGAATTGTAAAAATATAGAAGCATGAAAAGCGATAAAATATTAAATATTATTTTGGCATTAGCCCTGCTTATCTTGATAATAAAAATAAATAGGTTTGGTTTTTTTAAGTCAGATGAGAAAGAAATTAAAGTGGAGCAAATCAGTGAGCAGGAAAAAATCCCTGCTTCGTCTGTCAATTTAAAGGCGGGAACCCACCAAACCTGGGTGTCATTGACTGTTGCTGAGGGCAAACGTTTAATTGCAAAAGGACTGGTTGCTTATCCTCCTGTACAGGAATGTTTAAAAACCGGAAAGCTTATTTTAGCCAAGGGAACCACCAATACCTATGTGGCTGAAGAAATGACTAAAGACTCATTGACCAATGGAGAATATGTGTATGGATATATTAGTCCTGCTAAATCGAATAAAGAAGTAGATAGAAGCAAAAAACGCAATGAGTTGGTTTTTATCAATGGTAAAATAAAAGATGTTTCGTACAAAGATTTTTTACCAGAAATGGAAGAAGGTGATATTGTCATCAAAGGTGCCAATATCATTAACCATCAAAAAGGACAGGCAGCCATTATGATTGGACACCCGACTGCAGGAACCATCGGTGCTTTATATCCATATATCCTGGAAAAAAAGCTTCGTTTTATTATACCCGTAGGACTGGAAAAAGAATCATCGCAAGATATCGACCTGATTGGAGAATACAGCAAAATAGAACATGACCAGGTCAACCGCAAAACACCCTGGCTTTGGAGTGTGAAAGGTGAATTATTTACAGAGATAGAAGCGATAAAGCAGTTTGCAGACCTTGAAGTGATCCATTATGGATCAGGAGGTATTGGAGGAGCCGAAGGTGCCGTCTCTCTCTTGTTAAGAGGTTCGGAGAGTGAAATTCAAAAAGCGCTAAAAGTAATTGAAGCAGTTCAGGGAGAGCCTGCTTATATTCCCTAACAAAAAGGGAAAGAAGCAATACTATACTTCATTGAATATCATTTGCAGATACCTCATTTTAGTATATACTATTTTTAATTTATGAAATGAAATAATATGATGCAACGTAATCTGGTAATCTTTATAATAGGTTTGTTTATTATCGCGTGTAATAATAAACCTGAAAAGCATAGCACCTTAAAACTCTGGTACGATGCTCCGGCAGAGGATTGGAATGAGGCCCTACCCATTGGTAACGGAAGGTTGGGTGCTATGGTGTATGGTATACCCGGAGAGGAAAATATTCAACTCAATGAAGGAACCCTATGGGCGGGAGGTCCTCATCGTAATGATAATCCTGATGCCAGGGAAGCATTAGATGAAATGCGCAGACTATTGTTTGAAGGCAAATATAAGGAAGCCCATAGTTTAGCCAATGCTAAATTTATTTCAAAAATTTCACATGGAATGAATTATGAAACAGTTGGTAACTTGAGGCTAAACTTTAATAATCATGAGGAGTTTTCTGATTATTATCGTGAATTGGATATTGAGGATGCCGTTAACCGAACTCTTTATACTGTTGATGGCGTGCAGTTTCAAAGAGAAGTATTTGTTTCTTTTACTGATCAGGTTATTGTTATCAAGCTAACGGCTAGCGAAAAAGGTAGAATCAGCTTCTCTGCTGGCATGGACAGACCAGCTCCCTCTGTAGTTGAGGTGAAAACAGAAGGTAATGATATATTGACCATGACCGGAAAAGGAGCCGACTTAAAAAGTAAAAGGACTCCTGAGGATGCAAAGCCTATTGAAGGCCGTGTGAAATTTGAATCAAGATTAAAAATTGTACCCGATGGTGGTTCTCTTGCTTCAACAGATAGTTCGTTGGTGGTAAAAGGAGCCAATAGTGCTACCCTTTACTTATCCATTGCTACTAATTTTGTGAATTATAAGGATGTTAGTGCCGATGAGCATCAGCGCGCTACGGAGTATCTGACGAAGGCCGAAGAGAAAGAATATCACCAATTGGTATCTGATCATTCTGCATTTTACCATAATTATTTTAATAGAGTATCACTTGATTTAGGCCTGACTGATTCTATACATAAACCTACTGATGTTCGTATTAAAGAGTTTAGTAAGGGGAATGATCCTGCTTTAGCTACCCTGTATTATCAGTTTGGTCGTTATTTGTTGATATGCTCTTCGCAACCGGGCGGACAGGCAAGCAATTTACAAGGAATATGGTGTAATGATCTTAATCCACCTTGGAAAAGTGCTTATACAATAAATATAAACACCGAAATGAATTACTGGCCAGCTGAACCTACTAACCTGAGCGAAACGCATGAACCATTAATTGAGTTGGTAAAAGACCTGTCGGTTGCCGGACAAAAAACGGCTCAGGATATGTATGGAGCAGATGGTTGGGTATGTCACCATAATACCGATATATGGCGTATCTGCGGACCTGTTGATGGCGCTACCTGGGGAATGTGGCCTAGCGGAGGTTTATGGTTATGTCAGCATTTATGGGAGAAGTATTTATATAGTGGTGATAAAGATTTCCTGCGTGAGGTCTATCCTGTTATGAAAGGTTCTACTGAGTTTTGTCTAAGCTTCCTAACTCCTGAACCTGAACATGGCTGGTTGATTTTTGCACCCTCTACTTCCCCGGAAAACAGACCCTCTTTTATGCCTAATATGGTTAATATTGCATACGGAACAACAATGGATAATCAATTGATATTTGATATGCTATCCAGAACAGCTGAAGCAGCCAAACATTTAGGTGTGGATGCCGATTTTGTTAAGAAAATAGAAGCTACAATTCCTAAATTGGCACCTACTCAAATTGGGCAGTACGGACAAATACAGGAATGGATTCACGATTGGGATGACCCTGAAGATAAACATCGTCATGTATCGCCATTATACGCAATGCATCCTTCTAATCAGTTTTCTCCTTTCCGTAACCCTGAATTGACCGAGGCTGTTAAAAACTTCTTGATTTACAGAGGTGATCCGTCTACCGGATGGTCAATGAACTGGAAAATAAATCAATGGGCGCGTTTATTGGATGGAAATCATGCCTACAAAATGATGACCGATCAGATTAAATTGGTGGGTAGACCTGACTCTCCTAAAGGGGGAGGTACATATGCTAATATGCTGGATGCGCATCCACCTTTCCAGATTGATGGAAACTTTGGTTTTACTGCCGGCCTAACCGAAATGATGCTACAAAGCCACGATGGTGCCATCTTTTTAATCCCTGCTTTACCTGATGTTTGGTTAACAGGTACTGTTACCGGCTTACGTGCCAGAGGAGGATTTGAAATAGTATCCCTGGAATGGCAAAATGGAGAAGTGGTAAAAGCTGTTATCCATTCGGCTTTAGGAGGTAATTGTAGAATTCGTTCATATACCGGGTTAAAAACAGAAATGGATGAAGAATTAACTCTAGCTAAAGGTGATAATCAAAACCAATTTTATCAGGTGCCAAAAATTCAAGAGCCTGTTATTTCAGATAAGGCTGAGCTGAAAGGCTTTGAAGTGAAAGATAGCTTTTTATATGATATAGAAACAAAACCGGGGCAAACTATTGTTTTGATAAGGAAATAGGATGGATATCTTTCTGGTCAATTGACAATTTATATGCCTTATATAATGACTCTTCCCTTTGCTTAAGAAAGTAAGGGGAAGTAGGCCTGTAATGTTATGGCGAGAGATTTGTTGCTTCTGAAGAAGACTGCGGTGATGCAGCAGTCTATGATCACATATTTAAAACAGGAAGCCTTCTTTGGGCAATTAGCTGTGAATTATGTTAATACGGAATAGTTTTTTGATGTTGATATCTGAGAGAAAATGGGTTAGATGCAACATTTTCACCGTTATTTGGCATGAATAGCATATTTAGACCTTGAGTTTCTAACTATTTTGCAAAGTAAATAGATAAGGCTGTTAATTATGATTTTACAAAAGGTTGACGCCTATTTAATAATTAGGTCAATTAGAAAAATTTAAGTTTATGAATTTAAAAATGCTTCTCATTCTGGGTGCAATGATCTGTACTCAGCTGGTAAATGCACAAGAAACAGTTAGGGTAGATGTAACAAGTGAAGGCAAAAAATTTGATCACTTTTGGAGTAATTGCGTTGGAGCAGGCAGGGCTAATGAAGGTCTTAGAGCTGGCTGGCTGGAGCAATTGGAATTGGTTCAACAAACTTGCGGTTTTAAAACAGTTCGTTTTCACGGACTTTTTCACGATGATATGTTTCCGGTATTTAAAAACAACGGTAAAACAGCTTATAACTGGCAGTATATTGATGACTTATTTGATCGTATGTTGAATTTAAATGTACGCCCATTTATTGAACTGAGTTTCTTTCCAAAGCCATTAGCTGCAGATAATAGTAAAACTCAATTCTGGTGGAAAGGTAATATTACACCTGATGATGCAAAATTTGGAGAATGGCACGACTTAGTTAAAGCTTTTACGCAACACTGTGTCGACCGATATGGAATTGATGAGGTACTTACCTGGTATTTCGAAGTTTGGAATGAACCAAACTTAACAAGAGGTTTTTGGGATGGATCTAAATCCCAATACTTTGAGTTGTATAAGCAATCGGTTAAGGCAGTACGCTCTGTGAATAACCAACTTAAAGTAGGAGGACCTTCTACCAGCAATTTTGTGCCAGATGCTCGTTACGATGGTGAATATGAAAATAACGATGGATTTGAAGATGCTTTTGCTGTTGAAGATATTAATAAATTGGAATGGAGAGGAGTTTGGATTGAAGACTTTTTAGCCTACTGTAAAAAGGAAAATTTACCCGTTGATTTTATTAGTTGCCACCCTTATCCTACTGATTTTCCTTTAGATCCACGTACAGGGAAAGGTAAAAACCTCTCACGCCACGTTCAATCAACGGTTGAAGATATGAAATGGTTAAATAAAGTGATCTCGAATAGTGCGTATCCGGATGCAGAAATCCACCTGACAGAGTGGAATACCAGTCCAAGCAGCCGTGATGCCATGCACGATTTCTTGCCTCCTGCAGCGTATATTGTAAGAACAAATCTGGAGTGTATTGGCTTAACTAACTCATTGGCATTTTGGACCTTTACCGATATATTTGAGGAGAAAGGGGGTGCTGCAAGTATCTTTCATGGTGGGTTCGGAATGATTAACTATCAGGGCTTGGTCAAACCATCCTATCACGCCTATAGAATGCTTCATCACCTGGGAGATGAAAAGCTCTATAAAAACGATTATCTTTTTGTAAGCCGTAAGTCAGGAAATGGAAATATTGTCGCATTGGCTTATAACTACCCTCAAGAAAATTACGATGCCGTACCACGAGGAAATAAGAGCCAATATGATAATGGTTCATCACGACAGCTTAATTTTCAGCTAAATGGATTAAAACCCGGAGCCCAGTTTAAAATAGAAATATTAGATAAGGATCATGGTAATGTTTACGATTACTGGGAGAAGATGGATAAGCCGGAACCACCAACGCGTGAGCAAATTAAGGTGTTGAAAAAAGCTGCAGAAGGACTTGGAACGGAAATTATTAATGCCGATGAGAAAGGTAATTTAAATATTAACCGTGAAATATCGCCATGGAGTTTGGTGCTTATAGAGCAGATTGATTAATTATATAACTAATACTAAAATGAATAAAATAAAAATCTTAGGAATTTGTTTTTTCTTTTGCCTGGTGACTTTCTCTTGTCAGCAGAAAAAAGAGCGTAAAGAAACCCAGAAAGCAAAACGTCCCAATATCATCTTTATGATGTCGGATGATCATGCTTATCAGGCTATTAGTGCTTATTCTGACAAGTTGACTCAAACACCAAATATCGACAGGATTGCCAATGAAGGAATGCTATTTAAAAATGCTTGTGTAACCAACTCAATTTGTGCACCTTCTCGTGCTGTTATTTTAACCGGAAAGCATAGCCATTTAAATGGCAAAACGGATAATTATTTTCCATTTGACACTACCCAGGTTACCTTCCCTCAAATACTGCAGGAAGCCGGATATCAGACCGCTATGTTTGGTAAGCTGCATTTTGGGAATAGCCCCAAAGGCTTTGATGAGTTTAAAATATTACCAGGACAAGGAAATTATTATAATCCTGATTTTATTACTAAAAATGAAGGTACTATTACGGTTGAAGGTTATGTGACGGATATTATCACCGACATGACCATTGATTGGTTAGAGAAAGAAAGAGATGAGGATAAACCTTTTATGTTGTTTTATCTGCATAAAGCCCCTCACAGAGAGTGGTTACCTGCTGAAAGACACTATAAAACTTTTACGCAAAAAACATTTCCGGAACCGGAAACCTTGTTTGATGACTATAAAGGGCGAGGCAGTGCCGCCAAAACAGCAGAGATGAACCTGCTTACTTATATGAACTGGGCAGGCGATTCAAAAATTCGTCCTGAACTCATGGATGAACTGGGTATACCGGAAACCTGCGACTGGGATAAGGCGGCTTTTGCTACTGAAGTAGAAAGACAAAATGCCGAACAGCGTGCTAAATGGGATGCTGTTTATGATCCTATTAATGAAGAGTTTAAGAAGAATTACAAAAATATGACGGAAAAGGAATTGATGCAATGGCGGTATCAGCGTTATATGCAGGATTACCTGGGAACCATTGCTGCTGTTGATGAGGGGGTAGGTTCTGTGCTCGACTATCTGGATGAAAAGGGATTGGCAGATAATACCATAGTGGTTTATACTTCCGATCAGGGCTTTTATCTGGGAGAGCATGGCTGGTTCGATAAACGTTTTATTTACAATGAATCGTTTAAAACTCCATTGCTCGTGCGTTGGCCTCAAGTTATTAAGCCTGGTAGTGTAAATACACAAATGGTACAGAACCTCGATTTTGCGCAGACCTTTTTAGAAGCAGCTGGTGTGGATGCTCCTTCTGATATGCAGGGCGAAAGTCTGATTCCAATTTTTAATGGCCATACAGAAGGATTTAGAGATGCCGTGTATTACCATTATTATGAATATCCTTCGGTGCATATGGTAAAACGACATTATGGTATCGTAACCGAAGACTATAAACTGATTCATTTTTATTATGATGTGGATGAATGGGAGTTGTATGACCGTAAAAAAGATGTAAATGAAATGACTAATGTATATAATGATCCGGCTTATGCTGAGGTGGTTAAAGAATTACATGAAAAACTGAAAGATTTACGTGTAAAATACAAAGATTCCCCAGAGTTGGATAGTACCTATATTTATAATTTTTTGAATAGGGATACGCCAAGTCATTAGGGTATATTTTGCTTCATTTAGGAATATGATAAATAAGTGTTGGAGTGGATCATAAGACTAATATTTATATGCGGAGAGCCATTTTTATGGCTTTCCACATATAAATGATCTTAATTACGTATAGCAAGAGCGTGTAAAACAATTAAATACGGAGTAATTGTTTCTTTTAAAACATCAAACAGATGATAGTTCTTTTTCCCAATATGGTATTAGTTAAATATATTTATTGGGCAAAGGGCTGAAAAGATGAAGCGTAAATTTGCAAAAAGAACATAGGCACAAAGTCAAAATCCCTTACCCAATTTTTTTGTTTAAAGAACTCATTCATTAGTTTGAATAGACATGAATACTATTCATTGCTGCCGGAAGATAATTAATTCCGAACCAACAAATGAGTAATATTGCAAATGTCAATAATAATATTGTGAATACCTGCTGCTGACTCAGATTAGTTTTTATTCTGAAATGGATGTAAATTAAATAAACTGCCCAGGCAAGAAATGCCCATGTTTCTTTGGGATCCCAGGTCCAGTAATGTACCCAGGCTTCCTTTGCCCATAAAGCACCAAATATAAGTCCTAACGATAGAAAGCCAAATCCGGTATAAACAATATTATCTGTTTTATGGAT
>JBFHEL010000066.1:0-13908 GCA_041584155.1 Saccharicrinis sp. | reverse complement strand
TTTTTTTTGAATTGCTTTTGAACGGATTTCAGCTCAAAACCATGTGGGCTAAAATACCTAAGATCATCCTTAGGTTGCGATGCAATTAATTGAAATAATGATTGGGCATTACTCGCATTTAAACGTCGAAATATATATGGTTGCTGCTTGCATTCTGCAATGACTGAAACAACCACCCTATCTATCCTGGATTTAAACAATAACATAAAGATAAGCGTGTTTAAACTCTCTATCCCATTCCATAGAAAAGTCAGGTGATGCTTAATAAATATGAGAATTTTCTCCATTACAAATACTTGTATAATTTCTCTTTAAGCCCCTCTTTAACGGGCAGTTGCCAAAGTATCTTACACCAATTATGATTTCCTTCAATCAATTCAGGACCACTTTGTCCAATTGCCACATCCCACCCTATTGAACGGTTCTCTGGTGATTTTAATGCAGCCTCTGTAACCAGTCGCTTTACCTCTTCCCAATAGGGTATCTGAAATCCAACTATTGGCTTTCCTGTTACGGGGTGAACTTCTTTCTTTTCCTTGGTTATATCGCTATAAACTGCCGGACCATTAACTATTCCTGTATTCATATTTATAGGTGCAGCAAGGTTTCCTGCTGCCATATTATCAACAGCTGAGTTTACTGAGATACGTAATCGTGCACCTAAATAATCCACATTTCCATTGTACAATTGGGTAAATACCCGCACAGTATTTAATCCTGATGGGGACAAAGACATTAGATCTGCATGTTGAGTTACAAATGTCTCCAGCAGATCATAATTCTTCTCTTTCATATAATCAATCAACGAATCAACGGAATAATCCTTACAATTGGCAATCTCTACCTGAGCACCAATCTGTCCCATCGCGTTTTTTAAGACTATTTTACCCGAATTGTTTTTCAAAATCGTTTCTGTAAGTTCTCGATTGTTTAGGATCTCCTGTAGTGAAACATAATCACGTTTTATAAATGCTTTAAAATAATTATTAAAATGAAGTTTGTTCTCCAATAAATCGCGCGAAGCTTTGGGGTTCATGATTTTTTGATATTCATACATAAAGCCCGTACCTGCCCATTTTTTACGTTCTTTTGCATCTTTAAAACCAAAGCCAAATAAAAAATAATCCAATAATGATATGTTGTATGTAAAAACACTTATTACCGCATCCAGCCTTAAAGCCATTTTCCCTTTGCCGGTCTGTTGCGATGTATAATTCACAAACTTTGACCACTTCTTACGATCAAGTTGCTTCATATAATATCCGAAATAAATAAACCTTTTAAACAGTTTCATACTCATATCTCTTTATCTTTCCCTACAATTAAATTGCCTAATTTATCTGCAGACATAAACTCCACTTCAGGCCACTTTTGCACTATCTTTTTAAGCAATTGTTCTAAGGCTCCAAGACCCAACTTTCGATTTTTCGGATCAATATGCCCGCAAAAATTAACTCTATGTGAGCTAATTATAGCCGGTTTATTCCAGCGAAATGCCATATCTATTTGATTAAATGCCAGGTTTACCCAATCAGTTCCATTACCTTCACTTGGTTCAAACACAACATTTCTGACCAGAAAAAGAATATCACCTGGGTATCTTTTGCCTATATAGTTAAAGCTACTCTTAAATTTCCCCTTGCCTTGATGTTCCTTTTTAACCAAAGGAACATCCACATACCTGACACCATTATCGGATAGGTATTTATAAATAATTTTATTTTCATTGCCTGCCGGGGCATTAAAATATACTGAGCGGTAACCAAAAACGTCTTCAAAAGCATCCAGACCATCCTTAATAATAGATTCAAATTTATAGTTATCTTCATAATCCCAAAATCCAAACGCGGCAGTTTGTCCTATTCTTTTATACCCAGGAGTAGACAAACCTGTATATGATCTGTTTTGCAAAACAGTAAGCAATTCTTTATCCTTGTTTTTCAATTTATCCTCGAATACCTGAATATTTAAATGTTCCCTGCCATGAAACTGCGGTACCATCAGTCCTTTTCGCAGGCCCTCTTTCCACAAATCCCAGGCACCCTGGTAGGCTGTTGAGTCAATAGATGCTAACTTCTTATAGGTTTGCGGCAATAACTCATATTGATACCTGCTATAATTTTCCTCTTTAAGCTTCTCGAAATCAATATTACAAGGAACTGCAAAAGGCGTAAAAACCGCATATTTTCCATTTCCTCCTTTTACTGAAGATAATACCTCATATAGCATTTCAAGGTCTTCGCAATTTTCAAGTGTATCATATTTATCAAAAACACCTCTGGCTCTATAACCTGCCTGATCCAGCTTTTCTCTTGCATCTTTTGATGCTAGCCTAACATTGCCATAATCATCAACAGAAAACACAACGATTTTACGCTTCGTCTTCCAACCAATAACATTTTTAATATTTTGTTTAAAACTTTCCAACATAAGTAAATTAATAATGAAAATTTTTTTGAACAGATAATAAAGCCTTTTCGAATTCCATTGCCAACATACTTCGGCTAAATTTTTTCTCAGCAAAATCCCGGGTATTTATTCCTATTTCTTTTAATTGCCCATTACTTTTGCTTAATGCAATCAGCGCAGAAGCAAATTCTTCCGGGTCATCAGGTTGTGTAACTTTCCCCAGGTTATTTTCCTTAATCATGTCTGCTAACCAACCCGGATAATTATTTAATACAGGAAGGCCTGATGAGATATAGTCGAAAAATTTATTAGGTGAAGTACCATAATAAAATGCCGGCACATTAGCCAACAACATCAAGCCTATATCAGATGCCCATAGATAATTTATCAATTGTTTTTTGGGAACCGGATCGAGCATAATAACATTTGTCAGTTTCTCCTCTTTAACACGCTTGAGCAAGTGCTTTTTTATTTTTCCATCACCAATAAGCACAATTTTAATATGAGCTGCATTTGTTTTGTTTTTAAGTACAGAAGCGGCATCCAGTGCGGCATCCAATCCATTGGCAATACCATGAGCTCCTATAAAAACAGCCACAAAATTTTGTTCTGTGCAACCCGGAATAATAGTTTTCACATGATTACCTGGTTTAAACAAATCCAAATCGCAGCCATTGGGAATCAAATAAACCGGTTTATCTTTTTTTAATCTTCTTTGTATTCCTTTTTGAATACCTGGTGATAGTGCCACACAAGCATCTGCCTTATTGTAGGACAAGTATTCCAGAATTCCCATAGCCCACAATACAACCCTGTTTTTAATAACGCCCATTTCACGGGGAAGCTCTGGCCACAAATCTCTCACCTCAAATACAAAAGGCTTTCGCTTTCCAAACCACTTCATCACTATACCGGGTATCCCTGCTGTAATAGGCGTGGATGTGGCAAAAACAATATCAAAATCCTCTTTAAAAACCAAACGTATGCTCCTTAAGGAAAATTGAATAAAAATCAATGACCTTCTGAACATACTCATCTTATTATTATATGCCAGATTAAACTCTATTAAATCGATCCCCATATAAATTCCTCTTCTAACACCATTTTCATAAGGCTTATGTTCCAATGGTGATTTTAAACGTGGGGACTCCCCAAAAACCATTGTTACACGATGTCCATTCTCCACCAAATGCTTTGCCATTTCATAGGAACGGATGCCCGAATTACCTTCCGGGGTGCAAAAATACTGATGAAAATAAAGTACTCTCATTAGAAAATTTGTATTAAAGTGGTAACCGTATCGTTATTTACGGCAGATAGTTTCAACCGATATGCATATGATAACTGAAAGTAATAATTGGAAATTTGATGCTTTTTTACTGATATTTTTGCATTATCAGAAACACTTATCTTACCCCAGGGTAATAACAATGTGTTTTGATCTATTGAATACTGACAATCTTCGAAATTGAAACCTATTTCAATATTTGAGGATTTACCGGAAAATATATCACTGATTCTCCATTCGTTATCCTTCCAATCAATACGCCTTTCATGTTTGTTTCCATTTGAATCCTTGTAGCTTCCAGCCCAACTCTTTTCTCCATCACGCGAAACTCCAATTTCTCCAACCACCTGAGGATTAATCCATTTAGCCATCAAAAATCGTCCAAGTCTGGGCATTTGTTCTTCTCCATCAAAGGAAAGCGTATTATGCGCTTTCACTGATTTTAAATCCGGAACCATAGATCCCTTATCGGGATAGTAGGAATAACTTCCCGAATCGAACAAAATATTATTTCCTTTAGACCATAAGTCAAAGTGTAAAACATCGTTATGTGAGGGGCGGAACTTATAATTAGGAAAACGAAGAAAAGCCCAGCTATCTTTATCAATCATGATCACATAACCAGATGTAAACACCTGATCTTTTCTTGAAAAAGACTTTATATTAATTTCTTCTGTTTGGATATCCATCCAGTATAAAGGCTCGTTGTATGCCCCCTTTTCAAACAACATTCTATTATTTATCAATACCGAAGCTGTTTGCACCGATGGACGGCAATCGCGATAATCACACGAATGATTGGATAGCAGCATGGTACCATCATTTGGTCCGAAGTTTGGACATACTCCTGATTCATCCATTACCGAAATCAACCAATTCATTGACCTCTCTAAATTTTTATAATACTTTGGTGAAAATTCAGGCAACGTCAACCTCTTACACCAAAACAGCACTGTGGTCATCGTATCCAAAAACAAACGGTGATAAATCACTGAATGTTGTGCAAAGCTACCATCCTTGTAAGTTAATGTTCCACTCAATCTTTCAAGGAGGTTACGACCTCGTTGAGCATATTTAATCCATTCAGGCTTATGACTTTCTTTCACTTTGAGCAACCAACTGCCGCCAATAAAAAGAGCAGCAGATTCACTGGTTGCATGATTATTTTGTTGAGCCAAAGCATACCTGACATTAACATTAATTCTTTGTAAATGAGCATCCACTATCTGAACCAACAATGCAGAAGGGTGATCTTCCTGCTTTAAAACATAAGCCGCATTGAGCAGGTTAAATACCCTGAAAGATGCTTCCTGACCACACTTCCAATTTAATCCCTGATTAACCGGATTTTTTTTTATCCAATCCGCCAACCAATCATTTAATGTATTAATATATTTAACTTCTCTGGTGGCGGCATACCCTCTGGCCAAAATTCCTAACCATGAAAACCTCGACAGTTCCCAAACATTTTTTATATCCCCCAAATCAGGGCTAAAATCAGCAATCTTACTCCAGTGTTTGTCCCGCCATTTACTTTCTTTACCGTTGAATATATTCTTAAACCAATTGGGAGGACTGGTTTGCTTCATCCAATGATAAGAATAGTAAGGTATCCTGCCCTTTATAATATCATCTGCTTGCCGAATCAAATTTTTCCTCCATTGAGAATCCATCATCTTAGGATCAGATAAATCGTTTTTAAAAACAGGCTCCGACATCTGAATATTATGTATTGGGCACTTTTTTTCCACTATGCCTAATCGCAATTTTAAACGATAATAAAATACGTATAAAACATTCCGGATCCCTAATTTTGGTATAACCTGAAGATACCAGAATATTTTAATTATTCGATTGTTCTGCATCAACTTATATATGGTGCCCCCTTAAAAGACAGGATAAATATTCTGTCATTATTCCAATCTGACCCACCTGTTTTCCTTAAGGCTTTGAAGAGCTGCAAAAGAAGCTTTTGTTACATTTATTATATCATTTAAAGGAATCAGAGGCTCACCTCCTTCTTTAATTTTCTTGATATAGCTATGAAACTGCTCTTTATGACCTTTATTAATTCTTGTCTTTAATTTCTTAAACCCTTTTACACCATAAGCCTGGGTTATTCGAAAGTTATCGAGAATAAACACTCGTTCCTGCGAATATAACTCAACCCTTTCCTTACTATATGATTTTGATCCATTAGCAAAATAGTTAATCACTGCATTACTACCATTTTCGAACTTTAGTAAAATACTGGCATTATCGGTACGCTCGTTCATATCGACTCCCAGACTATTCATACACACAGCAGTAATTGCTGATCCGGTGAAGTAGGTACATAAATCCATATAATGACATGCTTCTCCTATAATCCGTCCTCCACCTACTTCCATATCGTGTACCCATACTTGTGGCGGAATATAACCAGCATTCATTGTAGCAACTATATTGACTGGGCCGGGATTATTACCGATAGCTTTTTTTATAGCGCGCGAATGTGGTGAAAAACGACGATTAAACCCGACCATTAATGTAGGATGTGTTTGATTTTTTACTAATTTTTGATAGTTTTTAACAACACTATCTAATTGCTCCATATTAATAGCCAAAGGTTTTTCTACAAAAACATGTTTTCCTGCAGTTAATGCTTCATTAACAAACTTAGCATGAGAATTATGCCTTGTAGTAACAAACACGGTATCTACTTCTTTATCGTCAAGAATATTTGTATAGTCTGTAGTACTATGTGTAAAACCATATTTTTTGGCCAGGGCTGTACCTGAAACTCCACCAGAAGAAGCTATATACTTAAATAGGGCACCCGAATCTTTTAAAGCAGGCAACATAGTCATCTTAGTGAAGTTACCCGATCCAATAAAAGCAGTTACAGCTTTGGCTCCTGTAAACGATCCATTGGCTAAAATGACTGTATTACTTCTATTATCTGACTTATCTTTTTCATTAGGATATTTGAGTATGGAAGCAATAGAACCATCGTGTCCCATGCTGTTATAAATATTTTGATAATCCTTTAACTCAACAATCTCAGAAATAAGATCCTTCACATTTAACAACCCTTTTTCAATGGCTCCCAGAATGGCCTCAAAATTTCGTTTTTCAGTCCATCTGACAAAAGGAAGTGGATAATCGATCCCTTTTTTTTCATAATTATCGTCATACCGCCCGGGACCATAGGAACATGAAACCTGAAATGTTAATTCTTTCTCGTAAAACTCAGACCGGTTTATATTTAATCCTACTACTCCAACCAATACGATCCTTCCTCTTTTCCTACTCATCCTGGCTGCATTAGAAACGATATCATGATTTTTTGCTGATGCTGTAATCACTACACCATCAGCACCAGAACCAGTCATATCCATTATTTTTTTAACCGGCTCATCGCCATGTATGGGATTAATGACCTTAACACCCCATTTTTTTGCCAATGCACATTTATTTTCATCAATATCAATACCTATCACATTGCATCCGTTTGCTCTAAGAATCTGTACGGCAATCAAACCCAATAAGCCCAAACCATAAACTACAATTGTTTCTCCAAAAGTAGGTTTACACAAGCGAACGCCTTGCAAACTAACAGACCCTATTACAGTAAAAGCAGCTTCCTCAGGAGAAATACCTTTAGGAACTTTGGCGACCAGATTTTCTGGTACACTAACATATTCGGCATGCTTCCCATTTGAAGCGACTACATCACCTACCGAAAAACCAGATACTCCTTTCCCAATTTCAACAACAGTGCCAACATTACAATAACCTAAAGGCAAAGGTTCTTCCAATCTCTTAAATACATTCTCAAGGGTTGGCATTAATCCATCTGATTTAATTTTGTCCAGCACTTGCTTTACCTTATCCGGTTGCTGTTTAGCTTTTTGCATCAGGTTAGCACGACTAAATTCTACCAGCATCCTTTCTGTTCCCAATGAAACCAAGGAATGGGAGGATTTGATCAACAGCTGGCCTTGTCCTGCTTTAGGTACCGGAATATCTTCCAGAGCTGTTTCTCCTGTCTTAAGATTTTGGATGATTTGTTTCATAGGTTATAATTCTTTTAATAAACTATTCATTAGTATTCCTTACCTACTCCTTTTACTAACTCCTTACAAATATTTAAAATTTTATTTGCCCTTTCTGCCGCATTATCAAACTGCTGAAGTCTTAACAATCCATTCTCTATTAATTCTAACTTTAAAGCATCACTCATTAATACACGTATGATTGCATCAGCTGCTGACCTTGCATTCATTGGTTTAAAATATACGGCTGCATCCTTACAGATACTATGAGCAAATGGCAAATCTGTTGTGATAATTGGTTTTTTCATTACCATTGCCTCAGGGTAGGATGCTGAAAAACATTCTACCAGGGTAGGCAAAAACATATAATCGCATTTGCTATAGAGAGCCGGGCAATCTTCGGGTTTTACCGGACCTATATTAAAAATATGAGATGTATCCTTATCCCTAAATACTTGCTTAAATATTTCTTGAGGAAGAGTTAATATAAATTTACATTGAGTAAAACCTCTTTTTCCCAGTTCCTGTATTACAGAAGGAATAATTTCAACATTTTTATGTCTGTAATAGGAACATACGGTAACAAACCAATATTCATCATTATTTTTATGGGGAAGATTAAACTCCTTATCTTTATAATGATTAAAAAAACCACTATGCGTATTGGAAATGGTATACACTCTATTTGTATTCAAGGCTTTTCGAAGTCTCTGATTCACATCCTCTGTTTGTACAAAAAAAGCTGATGCATCTCTTTTGAAAAACCAGAAATGAAATTTCCTTTTAAAAAAGAATCTTACTTTTCGATAAGTGCTGATTGATTTATAAAATGGTGAGTCGTAATAAATATGGTTACCCAAGTTAAATCCCATTAAATGAGGCACACTAGTCCTCCAATACGATGGCCCACTGGTAGTTACCACACAATCAGGCTTTATTTTATATTCATAATCGGTTAATTTTTTTGCGATCGCAGGTATTTTACGCAAACTCACAGATCCAAGATCCATTCTATAGAAATAAAAATTCTCAGGAAAATCCTCTTCATGCAAAGATTTTCCAACACCCGAACCAACAAATACATGATATTCATGCTCCTTAAATAGCCGGCATTCATAAATAAAGGATAGGGCAACTTGTATGGCACCCCCAAAACGTAATTTAGATGTATTAATCAATACCCTCATAAAATATAATACTTATGAAAATCCAATAACTGCTTTCTATTCCAATAAAAATCGAATACACACCTATGTTTTTTAACATTATTAGCAAATGGTTTCAATAAATAGACAATCATTAATAAACCGGTTATTTCATAATCATCGTCACAAAAACTAACCATTATGCTTCTCCTTTGGATTTATCGTTCACTAAAGTCTTGCAGATCTTTAAAATTTTATCTGCTCTTTGGGTGGCATTATCGAATTGCCGAAGTCGAACTAATCCTTGCTCAATTAATTTCTTCTTTAGCTTATCATCATTTAATACACGTATGATGGCATCAGCTGCAGACTTTGCATCCTTCGGTTTAAAAAATACAGCCGCTTTTTTACAAATACTATGAGCAAAAGGTAAATCTGTAGTAATAATTGGCTTTTTCATCACCATTGCCTCAGGGTATGATGCCGAAAAACATTCTACCAGGGTAGGCAGAAACATAAAATCGCATTTATTATATATTGCAGGGCAATATTCTGGTTTAACAGGTCCAACATTATAAATATTTTCTTTATCCTGATGACTAAATACCTGGTCAAATATATCAGGAGGAAGAGTTACTATAAATTTACAATTGGACAACCCTTTTTTCTCCAATTCTTTTATAACAGAAGGGATTATTTCGATATTTTTATGCTTATAATAAGAACTTATTGTAATAAACCAATGCTCGTCACTTCGTTTAGCAGGTAAATTAAAATCTTTGTCTTTAAAATTATTAAAAAAGCTACTGTGTGTATTTGAAACAGTATACACCTTATTTGTCTTCAATGCTTTACGAAGTCTCTGATTTACATCATCAGTTTGAACAATATAGGCTGATGCGTCCCTTCTGAAAAACCAAAAATGAAATTTCCTTTTAAGAAAGAATCTTACTTTACGATAAGTGCTTATGGATTTATAAAAAGGGGAGTCGAAATAAATATGATTTGGAAGATTAAACCCCATCAAATGAGGCACCTTCGCCTTCCAATACGATGGCCCACTAGTAGTTACCACACAATCTGGTTTAATTCTGTTTTCATAATCAGCTAATTTTGAGGCAATCCGAGGTATTTTACCTAAGCTCACAGATCCCAGATCCATTCTATAGAAATAGAAATTTTTCGGAAAATCCTCTTCTCGCAAGGATTGCCCTACGCCCGTTCCTACAAATACATGATATTCATTTTCTTGAAATTGTCTACACTCATAAATAAAGGACAAGGCTACCTGCACGGCACCACCAAAACGTAATTTTGCAGTATTGATTAATACCCTCATGAAACATCTTGCTTAAAAAAATCCAGAAACTGTTTCCCAATCTGATCGAAATCAAATTTACGCATACTTACTTTGGCTTTTTCTCCTAAACTTTGCCTTAAGCATTCGTCGTTCATTAATAATCTCAGTTTTTCAATATATGTTTCATGATCTCCCTCCTGAATCAGGAATCCGTTTACACCATCTTCAATCAAATCAGCGGGGCCGGCTTCACAATCAAAACTAATACAAGCCTGGCCAGCCAACATAGCTTCTCCCAACACATTAGGAAAGCCTTCGGAAACAGAAGTAAAAGCAAAAATACTGCAGCTATAATAATAGTCTGCAACATTGTTCACTTCATTGCAAAAGAGAATCTTATCCTCTATTCCTAATTCAGCAACTAAATTTATAACCTCTGGCATAGTCGGGCCATCCCCCACAAAATAGACTTTCCATCCTTCCGGGTTAATTTTTGCAAAATATTGTACCAACAATTCCTGTTTTTTTGTACTAACAAACCGGCCAACATTAAGTATTATTTTTTGGGGACTCCCATTTAATACATTTTTCATTCTTAATGGATTACCTATTACTTTAATATTAGAATGCCCTGTGCGTTCAATCATTACTTCTTTTGCTTTTTCTGTTTGTGCAATAATTCCAGTAGCTTTTTTATAAACTCTTGAGTTCAAAAAATCTAAGAATATTCCATAACTAATCGAAGGCCGACTACGTTCGGATATATACACTCGAACAGGTAATCCATAAACAGAAAGAAGCACAAAGGAATTATACTTTCCTCCAAAGCTTAAAACTACATTAGGCGCAATCTTCTTAATTTTACCCCTTAACCAAAACATAAGTCTCATTAAATATATTGGTTTTGTTAAGCCTATCATTCCAAATGCCGGACTGTACAGTTTTATATTATCGGGGAGAGGAAAAAACACTTCACCTTTCATTAAACTAATAACAAAAACCTGAATATCCTTTTGGCTGGAAAAATACCAGGCAAGCTCCGTGATCACTTTTTCTAACCCACCTGAAACAAAGGAGGGTAGTATTAAAACAATTCTCACACTAGATAATTTAACATGAATAACGCATAAGAAAAAAATATCTGCTCTTTCAGTATAACCTAATACTGATAGTCTATTTTATTTAATTTTAACGACTTAATAACCCCTTCAACCATCCAACCATAAGGATTGAAACTACCAGGGAAATAATTTAAATCGGCATCCCAATATCCATGTTTAAACATTTCCGGATGCAAGCCAAATCCATAACTAACTTCCACTATTAGGGGTTTTTCATCTTGCAGTATAAAATCAAATGCTGCACTCTGAAGTTTCATTTCGCCTGCTACCTTAAATGCTGTTTCTATAACTTTAGGAAGAATATTTGACATATTAAAATCAGGAATACCACTGCCCGATGCTCTAAAATCTCCAGGCCTTACCTTTCTACGAGAAGCAAAACACCTATCATATACATAATTAACCCGTATATCATAAGCATTATCGCGTATAAAATCCTGAAAATAGACATACCCACATTCACGGCCTTTTACTTTCGAAAAAGGGGTTGGGACTAATAGGCGTACAAAGCCATTGAATACATCCATAATAGTTGTCATACCAGCCCTATACTTTCGCCATCTTTCTTTCAAGTTTTTAAATGCATTATACTGAGCAAAACCACGACCAAAAGCTTTCCTTATAATTCTAAACCCTTCATTTTTATTTCTGATTAACCTAACATTCTCAGAACCAGCCCCTCCTCTCAATTTAAACACTTTAGGAAAAGTAGTTTCTTTAATCCATTTCTTAGCTTCTTTTTTAGTATAAAAAACATAGGAGGGAACCAGTGGTGCATTATATGCCTCAAATAAATATTTTTGCCCAAGCTTATCATCAAAATGCCAACCACTACGAAAATCAGGAAATACGACCTTACCAGTCATTTCCAATGAAAATATTAACTGTTTTGCAAATAACGTATCGCGAACACTAGCATGATAATGATGCCACATTAGGGCATCACAATCTTCAAGTTGCTTAATAATGTCATAACTGTAACAATTAACTACTTTATAATTAATATTATTCTGTTCACAATAATTTATCCAATGGCTACTAAACGAACCTTTCCTATGATGTATAGCTATTTTCATTAAATATATTTTAAATAAATACTATGGCCCTAAGATTAGTAATTTGATTTTTTAATTATTATCCTGATCATGTCCATTAACCATACGCCCCAATTGATCTGAAGTCATAAATTCAAGAGTTGGCCAACGCTTAATAGCAGCAGATAAAATTTCTTCTAACATTTTTAAATTTTTATCTCTATTGGATGAGTCAATAAATCCTACATAATTTAGCCGATGACTACTGATTACAACAGGCTTATTCATTTTAAATGCAATATTCATTTCCATTAAGCATTGATCAACTAAAGTATGTTTGACATTACCGACAGTTGTTGGCTCAAAAGATACATTTCGAACATTATAAGTTTGACCAAATTTATTTTTTTTACCCATATAAATATCGTGTTTAATTATCTTATGACTGCCCATAACAGGTTCTCGGCTCATTCTGATTCCTTGAATAAACTTCACTCCCGAATCATTAACTGCTTTATTAAAATCGAAACTCCAAATAAAGTTCGGAGGTATTATTGAATAAGATCTGAATCCAAACAGTTGTTCAAATAACTCCAACCCTTCAAGATAAATACCTAATTTACTTTTTTTATCCTCTTCTGATGAATAACGCATGGCTTCAACATACCTATTACCTCTAACAATAGGACCCAATGGTATACAACCAGGCATACCATTAGCAAAACCAAAGTGAGTATTTTCTTTACCCTTTTGTAAATCTTCCATCAAAAGGCTTACATTCACATGTTCTCTACCATGAAACTGAGGGTGAAATACTTTAGCATCCATCCCTTGTTTCCATAAATTAAAATTATTACTGTGTTGTGGATACTTTTTAAAGGTTTCTGTGATCAATTCGTAATGATAATTACTGTAATTATCTGCTTTAATTTTTTCAAAATCAGGATTGGCTACTAACGAATTGGCTGTAATAACCGGATGATTCCCATTCATATCTTTATATGAACTCAATAAGTCAAATAAAAGCTCCAAGTCATCTTCACTAGCTAATGAATCATATCGTTCATACGGACGCTGATCGACCGGGTAGCCAGCTTTTAAACATTGTTTGTATACTTGTTTCGATGGCATTCTTACGCTACCCCAATCGTCAGATTCTATCACAACTATTTTACGCTTTGTTCTCCAACCTCTTAAATTAGTATAGATACGTGCTAATTTTCTTTTGTACAACTCCATAAATTTTTCTTTAACTACTTCAGGATAGACTTAACTATTATAAATTTCAAAATAGGAATAGCCTTTTTATATCTTCTATCAAAGGAACCGGATATGAATAAAAGCCAGCTGAAACAGGATTGCCAATAATAGTTAATGCCCCTATGTAATCAAAACCGATTCGTAAAGACATTATACAAAAAAGCAATAACAATGGCACAGTTAACACCTGCAGAATAAATAGCTTTCTAATTGATAAATATGCAGAAAATGAAATAATATAAAAGCTATATATAAACATATTTGCAACAACTAAAAAACGACCTCCAGAAGGCACAAAGCTTATAATATTTGCA
>JBFHEL010000065.1:0-13988 GCA_041584155.1 Saccharicrinis sp. | reverse complement strand
TGATTTGTTACGTCATATTTCAACATACAAAATTTAAACACGTCTTTGGCGGGTATGGTGCATTTCGCATGCACATTACACCCAGGGCTAGCACCCCAGGTTAAGTTACATCGCACCGTTGGCGCTACCATTTATTAACATCATGTACATCGAACACCAAAGGTGCGGTATCAATAACCTGGCATGTTAGGGCTAGGTATAACCACCATGTAAATCAAGGGCCAACGGCGTGCCGCCTTCAATACAATACACCTAATTATATTAGCTGTTTCACCAGATTGGAGAAACAGCTCTAAATCTTACTTAATATACTTCTCTCGTTTTTGCAGATTAATTAATCCCCACAATATAGATACCAGTGATGCGGTAATAATGATTAGGCGATTTTGAACCAATACTGTCTGAAATAATGAAGCGCTAATATTTTTTGGAGTACTAAAGGGATTTAAAAAGATGTTCCATTTCGATTCTCCTAAAAACCCATGTAAAAACCATAATACAAGTCCAACTATCACCATAAAAACAGCAGAACCATTTCCATTTTTCACTATGGTACTAAAAAGAAACCCCATGGTACCAAACAAAATTAACACAACAATTAAATGATTAGCCATAGTAAAAACAGGCAATTGAATTAAGACAAAGCTGTTCACAAACGAAAAAATAAATATCATAGCATATACCATAACAAAGATAATGCTTAATCTGACCAACCATACTTTATATCTGTAATTAGGGATACCAAATAAAATTTCAAGAATACGGGCATCCTCATCATTTTGTATACCAAAAGTAGTTGGAAAAAAAACCAACAAAATACCCGGAAAGATAAGTTGATAATACACATTATCCACATCCATTGAATCTTCGGAAAACAAGGCAATACCAGTAATCAGGAGATAAAAAATAACAGAAGCACCTAAGAAATAGATAAATTTATTTCCAAATATTATTTTCAGGTTATATTTGATGATTTTAATTATATCGGACATTATACTAATTTTAGTTTAGAGTTAAATGGCTTATAGATAACATGATGATTATATTTTTCCTATTCTATCTTTATACATAAAATAGAATTAAGCTGGTGATATAAATTTCTTCTTGCTCTACTGGCCATGCACTGTATTTTACTACTTATTATTGAATCTCTAATTATTCCTCAACAGCCACAAATACGAATCTTCAAGACTTGAAGCCACTTGCTCTGCTCCCTCAACAGGTTGTTCATTGGACAACACACGCACCTTTATTTTATCTGCCATACCAATATGATGCACTACCTGATAATTTTTATTCACGTTATCAAACTCTTTAGCCGGCACATCGAAAGTCCAAACTTTACCACGTGTTATTTTCGACAACTCACGTGGTTCGCCCCAATATCTCAATTCTCCTTTTCGCATCACAGCCACTTTATTACACGAACTTGAAATATCCTCAATAATATGGGTAGAAAAAATCACGATTCTATCGCGACTCAGTTCTACCAGTAGATTACGAAAACGAATTCGTTCACGCGGATCAAGCCCTGCAGTGGGTTCATCCACCACCAATATACGCGGAAGGTGCAACATAATTTGAGCGATACCTATTCTTTGTTTCATTCCACCAGAAAAGGAACCAATTGTTTTATCCTTATTTTCCCACATATGAACCGATTTCAATACATACTCCACCCGTGCATTGCGTTCTTCTCTATTTTTGAGTCCTTTTAATAAAGCCATATAATCCAGAAATTCAAAGGAGGTCATATTCTCATAGGAACCAAATTCCTGAGGAAGATAACCTATCAAACCTTGCAATTCTTCTCTGTATTGCATGGTATCCAAACCATTTACAAATATTTTACCATAGCTTTGGTCAAGAATTCCGCAAATAATACGCATTATGGTTGTTTTACCTGCTCCATTGGGTCCCAGTAAACCTATCATTCCACTTTCCATGGTTAAGGATACGCCTTTAAGTGCCTTAAAGGGTTGCTTTTGTTTGCCAATAATTGGAATGGAACGTACCATCACATACCAGCTACGCCTTATTCCGGCAAAACGGCCCTTTAAACGCTCTATATTCACATTTTCATTCTGTAGCTTTTTACCTGTTACATAAATATAAATGCCTATATACCATAAAATCCCCAAAATAATTGCCGAAGCTATACCTCCAAAACGCAGCACCATCATGGTTAAACCAGCTACAGGATACAACCATACTATTAATTTATACAGAAGTGCATCACCAGCAAATAATGTTAAAAATTTTCCTTTCTTATCGGGCCAGTGACTAAGGTAGTTGATAAAAGAAAGTAGGATAAAATAACCTACAAAAAGATATACAAAACACCATAAGCCTGTTTCCAGATAAAACCATGTGAACCACCATAAAAACCCTAATAAAGGAATTTGCCAGATAACACTCTCTATATAACTTTTACGTCCTTTGGCATTTCTTTCTCTTCGTCCATATTCACTTGCCGTTTTCCATTCTCTCATGAAACGACTATCTCTGTCGTATACCTTTACCACTCGGCGCAAGGTTATGGTAATGGGGTCTCCGGGTTTTATAAGACTTAAGCTGGCCTGGCGTAAGCTGGTAAGAATAAAATATAATACAGCAGGCACCCCAGCTAATAAGCAGAAATATTCAACCAGCATCCATACAAAACTATGGTTAAACACCAGATGAATCAACAGTAAACCGATGCCCCATCCGCTAAAAATAATTATTTTATATTCAATCTTTTGCGAACGTATCCATTCCAGCGCTGTTTCTAAGCCAAAGCTAACTGTTGGAATAAAAACAAGCGTTAATAAAGTACTAACCAATAGGCCCCCTACTACGGTAATGGCAAATGGAGCCCCCAGGCTTCCTACATACTCCGATTTTCCCATGGCCAAAGGCAACATGGCAATAATCGTTGTGGAAGCGGTAATTAATATAGGGCGTACCCGTGAAATACCCGCCTGCAACAAAGCACGGGAATGGCGCATGCCTTTTTTTCGTAGTATATTGGCATAATCAATTAGTATAATACCGTTATTCACTACGATACCCAATAAAATTAAAAATCCGATTAAAGTATTCAGGTTTAACAAGGAATTCCCTGTCAGTATCAAACCTAAAAACGAGCCTATAGCCGCTAAAGGTATCGAAAACAGCATCACAAAGGGGCTGACAAAAGATTCAAATACAGAAGCAAGGATCATCAATATCAGGACAAAAGCTGTACCTATTAAAAAATAAAATTCACTATACGGATCTTCTTCGTGAATCACCTCTACGGCCGTACCCGATGGTAAATTGACCTCAGCCACCAGGTCATCCACATCCAAACGCGCCTGTTCGAGCAAATCCTTTGAATCATTTATTTCATCACTAAAGGAATAAGTTACAGTAATTTCTTTTTGCTGATTAACCCTTAATATTTCCTTACGTCCACTGGCATAAATAATATCAGAGAAATCACTCAATTCAACCAGAGAGCCACTACTCGATTCAATATCGAGGCTTTTCAGTTCATCGTATGTTTTGGCATCCTCTTGCTGACCATTATATGTTTGATCACTTTTCATGATAATATCATATTCCAGGTTATTCATCTTCAAAACACCTCCTGAGGTAATTTCAGTGCGAAAGTTAACCAGCTGACTCATTACATCCTGAGGGGTAACCCCATAAATACTCATTAACCCGGGATCAAACTCAAGATGCACCTCTGGGCGTGCAGAACTGGCGCTTACCCTTACCGATTTTAAATCTTCCAGGTTATCCTCCAGAATATATTTAATATCCTCGGCCAGCAAGAGCATCTTATCAAAATCTTCCCCTTTAATCACAACACTTTCTGTTTGCTGACCTATACCAAACATACTCATCATGTTCATACCCGGATTTTCACCAAATCCTCCCGACATACCACTTCCCGATGAGGAAGATCCCTGTTCCATAGATATCTCTGAATCGTAGAAACCAGATAAGCGGCTTTGTATATCGGCCTTAATCTCTCCTAAGGAACGCGATGACTCTTTTTGATAATCTTCCTTTAACTGAATCGTAATATTGGCTTCCTCTTCATAAACCTGACTGATGATTTTATCGCATTCAACAACTTCACCCAATCTTTTCTCCAATTCTTTTACCATCTCATCGGTATTTTCCAGTGTTGATCCTGATGGACGTTCAATATCGACAGAAAACTCGGGCGTTTCCACTTCCTTATTGACCTGATAGCTGACCACCAGACTAATGAGTACGGTAACAAAAAATATTAACACAGCAGTATTAATGGTGCGAGCGGGCAATCGCAAAGCATTTTTTAACAACACCAGATACGACTGGATTAAACGGTTATGCAAGGGTAATTTTTGCAAGCGTTTTTGCACGTTACCCTTACCATACCACAGCACACTGTGTGTCATCATAGGAATAAGCATTAATGCTACCACCAACGAAATAATTAAGGTACCTACAATAGAAATACTGATATTTTTAGCTACCATTTTAAAGATAGCATTGGAAGAAAACACAAAAGGTAAGAAAACAGTTATGGTAGTTAAAGTAGCCGCAAAAATAGCCCGCCACACCTCTCGGGTTCCTATAGAAACGGCCTTATCTCTATCTTTTTCGAATGATGCGACCCGGTATATATTTTCCATCACCACTATGCTATTGTCAATAAGCATACCTACGGCTAATGCGATACCAATAAGTGTTAAGGTATTAATAGAAATGCCAAAGGCATAAAAAATATTAAATGCCGAAAACACCGAAATAGGTATTGACAACATAACCAGAGAAACCAAGGGTATATTTTTAAGAAAAATCCACAGAATAAATACAGCCAAAATACTTCCTACAAGGGCCAAATCAATAATTTGATCGATATTTTTCTCCATGGTATCGGCTGAGTTTGTGGTAATCACAATCTCGGCATCTTCAGAAGCCAGTTCTTTATTGAGCTTTTCTATCTGGCTTTTAATCCGATCAGATAACTCAATTTGGTTAACGGTTGATTCACGGGTAATTTTAATGGTAACCGATTCTTTAGCATTTACCCGGCTATAAGAGGTTTCCTCTTTTACACCAAAAATAACTTGTGCTACATCTTTTAAACGAACAGGGCCATCGGGCGAAATAATTACATTTTCCAAATCGTAAATGCTACTGTATTCGGCATCTACATTAACAAATAAATACTGCCCCTGATCCACAACTCTTCCTGCAAAAGTTTTATCCTCCTGGTTAGCTGTAATATTTCTTCTGATATCAGTAACAGTTAAATTCAGTGCATCCAGTTTATCTTCATTAAATATAATCTCAACGGTTTTTTCGCGTCCTCCAAAAACCTCGGCACCAGCCACCCCATCAATATTTTCAATCTTATCGGTAATTTTCTCATCTGTAATCGCTCTTACCCTGTCCACCCCACCAGTACCCAACACTTGCAACTGCATAAACTGGTTGTTAAACTGATCTAAATCCATTTTTACCACCGTAGCTTTAAAATCATCAGGCAGTAAATCCTGAGAAGCCTCAACTTTTTCGGCTAGTTTTAAGTAGGCATACTTAAAATCCACGTCTTTATTCAGATAAACGATAATAGTACCTCTTCCGGTACTCACCCTCGATTCCATTTTTTCAATGCCTTCGAGCGTACCTACAACCCCTTCCATAGGAATAATAGCTTCCTGCTCAATATAACGAGGATCTGACTCTACATCATCGGTATTAGCTACCTGTACAAAAAGCATCGGTAATTCGGTATCGGGATACAATTCTACTGAGAGATGTTTATACGACACTATTCCAAGCATGGTAAGTGCCACAAACAACATACTAATCAGTACTTTTCGATGTATTATGAAATTCATATTCTTTAGATTAGAGATGGTTAGATGCGTAATATAAAATGTATTAGCTACTTTCCGAATACTCCTAATTTTATATGTTCTATTTAATTTACCTGTTCATATTGACTACTATGATTGGTCCGCTTAAACACACCATCAAACACATAGTACACGCAAGGGATTACAATCAGAGTTAACAAAGTAGATGTAACCAGTCCGCCTATTACAGCAATAGCCATAGAAGAGCGGATAGCTGCACTTTCACCAAAACCGATAGTAAGGGGTAATAAGCCCAAAATAGTGGTTAAACTGGTCATAAAAATAGGACGCAATCTGCTGTTTGCTCCGGCTATAATGGCATCCTTTAAAAACAAGCCCTCTTTTTTTAACTGATTAATGGCATCCACCAGTATAATAGAATCGTTAACAGCAATACCGGCCAGCATTACCAGCCCTATATAAGCCATAATATTTAATGATTTACCTAGGATTAAAAAGGCAGCTATGGCCCCTACTCCGGCTAAGGGGATAGTCAACAATACAGTAAATGGATGTATCAGCGATTCAAACTGTGAAGCCATAACCATATACACCAATATAATAGACAGGATCAAGGCAAAGGATAAACTATCAAAGGACTCCTTTCTCATCACCTCATCTCCTTTTAATTCGTAACGATATCCGGCAGGGAAATTGATATGCGAAAGACGTTCTCTGATTTGTTGCGAGAGCTTATCTACCGGTATATTTCCCTTGGTATGGGCGGTAATCTTTCCTATTCTATTTTGATTGTTTCTGATGATTTCTTTAGGTGAATTTCCTAGCACAATAGTAGCCAGTTCGCCCAGTCTGTAATCATTATCATCATTTTCAATGATGAAATTCTCCAAATCTTTTAAAGGGTAATCGGGCATTTTCAGGGTAATATCAGTCAGCTCCCCATCACTTTCAATGCTTCCTGCATCTTTACCCATTAAAAATTCTTCCAGCTGAGTAACTATAGTTGATGCATCTATATCAAATATTCCGGCTCTATACCTGTCAATGATTACATTCACTTCGGGTACCCCCTCTTCAAAAGAACTTTTCACATTATACAACTCCTCTTCATTTTTTAGGGCTGCAAAAACCTGATCTGAAAGCTCATCCAGCTGATCAAGATCATCTCCAATCACTTCAATCAATATAGGAGCAGCATCGCTACCCAGGATCTCCTGAAGGGCTGTTTCATCCTGAATAAACTCTAACTCCATACCAGCCACTCCTTCAAATAAATTACTTAATATGGGTATGAAATCACCGGTAGAATAAGGTGTTTCTTTGGTTAATATGATCTTTATAAAACCGGTATTTTCGCCCTCAAAAATACTTGCATCAGAATCATCCGTTCCTGTTTCAGGGCCAGCATGAGTATACACCTGAGCAATATGGCCTTCAAAGGTTTTCATGATCAGATCCTCCATGGACTCAAGGGTGGCTGCGGTGCGCTCCAGACTAAGTCCTGAAGGCAGAGTCACCTCTACGGAAAACTCCTTGGTTTGCGCACTGGGCATAAACTCACTACCCACCAAAGAAATAGAAAAATAGGTAGCCACCACCAATGCGATAGCAATCATTATTACCCCATAGCGTTTATCAATAATGGCACTTAAAAATTTAGTATAGCCGGGGTATTTAATTTCCTCTTTCTTTGCTTTAACCACATGCTTACCCAGAAATACAACACTTAAAACAGGAATGATTAAGATGGCTACAAACAAAGATGATAAAAGAGAAAAAGCTACGGTCCATGCCTGATCCTTGAATAACTCACCTGAAGCACCATGTAAATATACAATAGGTAGAAATACCACTATAGTAGTTAAGGTAGATGCCACCAAAGCACCACTCACTTTTGCTGTTCCTTCAACTGCAGCCTCGCGTAGACTCTTGCCTTTTTCGAGCAAACTAAAAATATTTTCCACCACAATAATGGCATTATCCACCAACATTCCTGCCCCCAGAGCAAGCCCTCCCAGAGTCATAATATTAAGTGTTAAACCATTAAAATACATAAGGTTAAAAGTGGCAATTATAGAAATAGGAATGGCCGCACTCACAACCAGGGTAGTCCCTATTCGGCGCAAAAACAAAAACAAAACTATAATGGCAAATACAATTCCAATCAGGGCACTATCCTCTACTTCCGAAATAGCATCATCGATAAATTTACCCTGGTTTTTAATAACTGTAATCTCATATCCTGGCAAGGCTTTTTTTACTTTCTCAAAACCTTCGTTTAAGGCATCAATAGCTGCTACGGTATTAAATTTTGTTTCTTTATAAATAGATAAACCAATACAGCGCTTTCCGTTCAGTCTGACAATATTATCCGGATCCTGGTTTTTATAGGAGACTTTTGCCACATCTTTTAAAAGCAAGGGGACTTCAATGCTTTGCCCCTCATCATTTTCTTCTAGGGTAGTACCAACGACCAACAGCCCTAGATCCTCAGGAGACTCGTAAATACTTACTCCCTTAATCACATATTTTTGACCCAGATCTTCAATGGAACCTCCTGAAACATTTTGGTTGTAATTTTCTATTTTAGTAACAATAGTTGATGATGAGATATTATGAGATTCGAGGATATAAGGATCTGTTTCGATCAGTATCTCCTTGGTTTCATCGCCACTCAAACGCACATCTGCAATTCCATCGATACGGATAAGTACATTACGAATATAGTTTTGAGCCACCTTACGCAACTCATCCATATCGGTAATATCCGGATTAGAAACGGCAGCCAACATAATAGGTGAGGCATTGGGATCATTTCGATAAATGGTCAGCTCTTCAATATCATCATCCTGACTATAGGTGGTCAGGGCTTTTTGCAGATCCAGAAAAGCCTCATCCATATCCTGATCCCAGTTATAATCAACATTTATTTGAGCGGTACCTACCTGACTCGTGGAACTGACATTTAAAACCCCACTTTGACGTATAATCGTTCCTTCAATATTTTCTACAAACTGTTTTTCCATTTCCTCGGGCGGACGTTCTCCCGACTCAATTTCAACAACAATACGTGGGTTATTGAGATCAGGAAATAAATCGGTTCCCAGCCGGGAAAAGGATATAATTCCCAACAACACAATGCCTAATATAATCATGGCTACGGTTACCGGATAGCTCACTGAAAACTGTGCAAGTTTTTTCATTTCAATTAGATAAAATACTTTTAGAATTTAAATAATGGCATGTAAATTACAGCCTGCCATACTCAGCTATCAGCATGACTACTTCATCATCACGGGTCACTAATACGTACTTTTATTTATTCAGCACCTTCACCTTTGACCTGTTCTTCAGCGTTTCAAAGCCTTTAATAATTAAACGATCTTCCACATTTAATCCATCAATAACTTCAACCTTATTGTCATGCTCCATACCGGTAGTTATTTTTCTTTCCTGAGCCGATTCACTCCTGGCAATAAACACCACTTTAGCATTATCGCGGGCTAAAATAATATCCTTTGGAATAACAATAACACTATCCTTTTGGTCAACAATAATATCCGCTTTCACAAACATACCCGGACGCAATTTTGCTTTCCTGTTATCGATATAAATACGGCCCTTAAAGGTTCGTGAATCCATATCGATGGCAGGAGATATTTCCTTTAAAGCACCTTTTAAAGTATCATTAGGAAGAGAATAGTTAGTTATGAACACATTCTGATCAAGTCTGACCTTTGTTATCTGACTTTCAGGCAGCATGATATCCATAACCATTTGTTTATAGCTCATCATCTCCACTATTTCCTCACCTTCATCCACCTCCACGCCCTGAGAAAAATAGGGCAAATCAGTAATTACCCCATCAAAGGGTGCTTTAATGGCCATTTTAGCCAGTTGAATAATCGCATTATCATATGTTTTTCTGGCACTGACCAACTCTTGTTCTCCATCCACTTTCTCGCGTAAAGTAACACCGCCCTTTTCGTATAGTGCTACCTGCTTATCGTATTCCATTTTCGAGATTTCCAGATCAATCTTGGCTCCTTCAATATTTATTTCATTTTCATATTCCTGATCTTCAATTTTAATGATCACATCGCCTTTTTTCACCTGATCACCCATCTTATATTTTTTTCCGGTACGAGGATTCAGTTGTAAATAATATTGGCCACCTGTTTCGTTGGTCATGGTTGTTTCAAATTCTGACATGATGGTACCGGTGGCTGTAAACACCTCCTGAATACTTCCCAATGTAAGTTCTTCTACAGTAACAGGAATGGCCACGTCGGTTGAAAAGTTACTTTGTTGGTTATTACAGGCCAACAAACTAAGGCACATGCTAAAAGCTAAAGTAATTCTACGTATCATAATTAAGTATTATTTTTCAGGGTTTAAATTAGGGACAACTGAGGTATTCTTTTCAAAGTCATACATACTTTGAATTTTCATATTGAGCAATTCTAATTTATAATCAATAATGGCAGATGTTAAATCATTTTTCGCATCGGTAAGTTGCTCCTGCACAAGGTTAAGATCCATACTTGTTAAATCTCCGTTTCTATATTTTTCCAAATTAATATCATAGGTCAGTTCAGCGTTTTCAATATTCTTACGCGCTATTTCAATCTGCTTCAAATAATTTTGAAGGTTACGGTATACCTGGCGAATATTTAATTTAATATCAATCTCCTCATCACGTAAATCGAGCCTGCTCATTTCCACGGAAGCCTCAGCCGCTTTTAGCTTGGCTTTTTTCTCTCCCCAATCCCATATGGGAATTGTTAAACCTAAAGAAATCGATTGGCTACTTGTTGGATCGTTATAAACATTATGTAAATTTTCATTTTCACCAAACAAACCTACTTCCACACTTAACTCTCCTTCAAACTCGCTGGAGGCATTGGTGGTAATCAGGTCAAACAATCCTTCCTGAATTTCAATCTCTCTTTGTCGGATCTCCATTCTATTTTTGATACCCTGTTCAATAGCTTTGGACAGGTCTATATCTACGGGTAATACCGAAACATCAGCTATTACCATAATATCTTCTTCTAAATCAATACCTACCAATTGTTTAAAATAATCCTTATAATTCTCAAAAGTAACCTCATTGCTTAACACAGTCGATTCACTACTTAACAAATCCAGTTCGGCCTGATAAAGCTCTTCTCTGGCCACCAGACCTCCTTCTACCTTGTTTTTTATGATTGTATAACTGGCTCTGTTGTTCTCCAACTCTTCGCGTGAGACATTTAAAGTCATTTGATACTCATATACATTATAAAAGGCTTCAGTAACATCACTTTCCACATCAAGCTCAACTAAGGCATAGCTAAGCGCTGCATCTTCATAATCCAGCTCAAGTTCCTGTAGTTCCTGCTTTGTTGCATTATAGGTAAATAAGGGTTGTTCCAATGCAAGGCTCAAACTATTTGAGAATCCCTTAAAACCTTCACTGCTTGCACTACTTGAATTATCATAAAAAGATAAATTATTATTCATAGAGATCACCCCATCGGTCCATAATATAGGCTGGGAAATACTGAAATCGCCTGAACTACTGTAGGTTTCCTCGGTATACCAGGTAGAGGTATAAGAATAATATTTTTTCTGCCGCGAGTAAGAAAATGGATCTATATCCAGACTAAAACTCGATTTTAAAGATGCTCTTTGTGCCTTTAATGTTTCTTCGCTCTTTTTCAGCGTAAGCCTCGACTGTTCAATAGTAGGACTTGTTTTTAAAGCCTGCTCAACCGTTTGTTCCAGCGTTAACAGTCTTTGTGCTCCTGCTCCCAAAGGCAATATAAAGAAGGCTAAAAATATTAATTGCTTAGCGTTTTTCACTCGCATGATTAGATTTATTAGAGTTTATTTTTCTTTTTTACAATTTTACCCATTTAACAGCATCGGCTACTACCACACGTCTATTGGTTTGGTCAGATAATTCAACAACAGCTTCTCCATCGGAATAATAAAATTCTCCAAGATAAACCCAATCCGAATCATCCTGATCCACAGGAATCTCTACCGTATCCTCACCATCATCATGATAAATAGTATATAAATAATTTCCTTCCGGCTGTTTTTGTCTTCTGAATGATCCCACTCTTTGTGAAGGCATCATAGCATATACATTATATCTTCCACTCTCTTTTAGCTGCGCCTTAAACTGAGCTTTTGCATTGCCATCACCTCCCTTTTTATATACATATGATTTGGTATGTTTTCCAAAACCCATTGAGCTTAATACTGGTGTCCACCTACCGGCAGGATTCCATGGACTTAATGTTTTGTATTCAAATTCATCATTTTCCACCTCCTCATCTCTGCTGGCCAGAACAATTTCTTTCAATGTCTTGCGTCCCTTGTTATTCACAACCGAAAAACCGGGGTCTTCATTATCCACAATAATTTCGTTTTCTCCTTCATACCTTACCTGACGATCTATCTCTTTTACTCCTGAAAAAGCAACTAATCCTTTGGGAGCCTGGGTGAAGTCAGCCAAAGGAAAAACAATATCAGAGGGAACATTTTCCGACAAATAAGTATGCAAAGACAATCTTCTGGGTGCATCAGAAACAATCATTCCTATCTTAATATTTTGTCCTTTCTCAACTCTGTAAATATTTTCCATCGAAGCGGTCATGTTACCCCCTCTTCCCTGTCCTTGATTTCCTCCTCCAGCATCACGGTTACCTCCCGTTTGTCCTGAACCTCCACGGTTTCCTCCACCCTGACCTCGTCCGCCAAACAGGGAGGCTTTTAGTAAACCATCCTGATCCCCAACATTAGATACTTCCAGTCCAATAAAATAATTGGTTCTTTCACTGTCTTTAAACTCGTAAATCTCTGCTTCACCAAAAACAAAAGCAGGTAATTTCATTTCTGCAGAAGATGTCATTTCCTGCTCACTATCTTCGTCTCCAATAAAAGCTTGCAATAATTCGGGTGCTATAGCTTTTCCCCGGTGTTTGCTTAAAAGACTATCTATAAAGAAATCGAAATTATCCAGCCCTACCCTTTGCTGAGCTGCAGCAAATTTATTATTCCCAACGGTTAGTATAATATCGGCAATACTAATTTTTAAATCCTGCTCATCAACCAGCTCGGTTAAGCTTTTTTTGTTCTCTTTTAAAAACAAGATAGACTTATCGTTACCCGACAGGTTGCCAAAAGGATTAAACGATGAACTTTGAATACGTGAAAGCATATACGATTCTAAACACATATTAAAAAAAGGCAATTCATTTTCTTTAATGGAATAGCAATAATTATAAAACAAAGGAAAGAGTGAATAAGAACTCCAGTTACTCATTGAACGACCAGCATCCTCACTACCACCAAAAAAACGTCGTCGATCTGTTGGCTTGGCAAAAGTATTACCCACAAGGTTTACAAACAAGTCAGCCTCCATCTCTTTGGGCAGCATTTCGGTACCATCCCTCTTATTATTTTTTTCAGCTCTGTTTTTATGCTGAGACAGGTTAAACATATCTATCCCAACTCCTCTTTCCGGTACAAATACCATTTCAGGACTGGTGTTTTCATTGATTAAAGCCCAGCTACGATAATAGGCATAAAAATGAAGCGGTACCTCTACAAAGGTCAGGCGTTTATAAGGATAAACAACTCCCAGTTCTCGCTCATAATCTTCTTTTAACTGGGTAATCAACACAGGAAGGGTATCACCAAGGTTATCGAAATATTTTTCATAAAAATTATTACCCTCCTTTACCATAACCGAATACTGAAGGGAATCAATCTGCAATGATTTTTGTATAAAAGGAGCCCCTACCAAACTTAATTTAGTGTAGGATCTGTCTCCATTAAACAGCACCCAATCTGCCTGATCAGACTTCTCCCCCTGACTCAAATAGGTCATACCTTTATTTGCCTTTACCTTTACTGTACTTGTAAAAAACTTACTAACCCGTAATGCATTTCTATCGGCTACAACAGGATACCAAAAATTTTCACTGGTCAACAACAAATATTCATTCGATACAAACAAGCTTTTTTTAGCTCCTAACAAGGGATTAAAACGGTGTAGTTCATCGCGTTTTTCTTTATCTAAATCAAAATAAGCCAGTTGATCATCTGGTGTTCCTTCAAAATCAACAGTAATTGATAATTCAG
>JBFHEL010000064.1:0-14187 GCA_041584155.1 Saccharicrinis sp. | reverse complement strand
TTTAAGAAAGTATCTCACACTTAAAGGATCTCGTTTTGAAAAATACATTAAAAATAGAAAGAGCTAAAATGAATATCACCCAAGCTGATTTAGCTAAGATTTATATCAGTAAGCCGACAAACCATAAATGCTATAGAATTAGGTAAATATATCTCATCAACTGTATTAGCGTTAAAGATTGCACATGTTTTTGACAGTAGTGTTCACGAAAGATTCAAATTGGAAGAAGGTGATTGAACTAAATATACCAGAACACTAAAACCATAAAAATAATGAAACAAGAGTTAAAAGTAAATGATGACATTTATTAAAATAGAACTAGTGATAGGAGAATATGAAACAGATCATTAAATTACTAAGCACAACAAATGCTCATAAATAATTGCCGTTTAGCTGGTTATTTAATGTTTGTAGCCCGCATTAAGTTTGGTGTAACTGGACAGGTAAGCAACCCGCAATCGGCAACTATTCATAGCACCAACGTTATACACAACATTAAGTTACCCGGTATTTTTATTTTAACTATTCACTTCAACAGAGGTCATAGGATTAAAATAGCCTTCCAATTCATTTAAGGTATTGTGAGACGTAAAGAGATCTTTCACAACCCGGCCTTTTTCTAAAATCACAATACGCTGGCTAACTTCAGCAATATGATTTAAGTCGTGACTGGAAATAAGCATGGTTAAGTTATTTTTCTGATGCAACTCTTTCAGCAGTGACTTAAGCCTTATCTGCGAGGAAGGATCTAAGTTGGCGAAGGGTTCATCTAAGATTAGGACTTCAGGCTGGCTAATAATTGCACCAAAGATACCGATCTTCTTCTGATTCCCTTTGGAGTAATCGCGAATGTATTTATTCTGATTCAGGATCTCATCACCAAAGAAATCGGCAAAATCATGATAGAAGGCATTTAAATCTTCATTGGTAACGCCATTTATGTCAGCAATAAATTTGAAATATTCTTCAGGTTTTAAAAAATCAATTAAAAAGCCCTCATCTAAGAAAGAGCCGGTATATTTTTTCCAACCGCTGTCTTTATTTACTGCCATTTCTTTGCTCAATACCTGCCCTCTATCTGCTTTAATCAAATCTAAGATAAGCCGGAATAAAGTAGTTTTTCCTGCGCCATTATTACCCACTAAACCAAATGATTGACCTTGAGGTATTTCTAGTTGTTCTATATCTAAAACTCTAACTGCATTATAGGCTTTGCCTAAATTATCTATATCAATCATACGATATTTTCTTTAATTATTACTTATTTCTAAAACCTTCCGACATAAAGTGTCGCTTACTAATAAAACGCTGGGAAATCCTCTCCAGCATCTTTTCCCTAAATAACAGTCCTAGCACACCAAGGCCCCCTATCATTGCAAAGCCAGCATTGCTTTGATCCATTATACCAAAGGGAAGATAGATAAAGAGAGGAAGAAGCAATAGCGGAATCATTAACACAAAATGCCGTCCTCCTACTCCTTGATAATTAAATACCGAGCCTTTAGAAAGATCCATGTGTTTATTGTTATTCGTTGCAAAAAATAGCAGCAATAGGCTATTAACGCCAATATTAAACAGAAAGCAAACACTGTTGATGATTATAATTTTTATACCAAAATACACATAAAAGGAAGATAAAAGAAAGACTGTGGTGCTGCCAGCAAGCATCAGAAAGTATTTTGCTTTTATATAATCTTTATAGGTGTTGTTTGCCGTTAGCATTAAATCGAAATGGCCAGATTCCAGCGCAAAGAAGTATAACCCAAAACTCATCATAAAACCTCCAGATATAAATAGTCCTACAAAAAGCAGAAATCCATTCTGTTCTAAATAAATGGGTTTGGGGTAGAATAAAGCGCCATACAATAAGAATAGAGGTACCATATACAGCATGATTCTGGTTCGTTTGTTACGCACATACATTTTTAGTTCGAGTAAGATAAAAATTCCAACCTTTCCAAAACGGTCTAAATAGTTAATGTTTTCCAGGCTACTTCTATGATTTGAATCGCCTTTACCAAAGTCTTCTAAAGAAAAGTGTTGGTATAATAACTGGTAATTAAGATAATACGCCACAGTAAACAGAAATAGCCCTGCCAATAAACACAGCGGATGTTGTATTACCTGTAAAAAAACAACAGAAGAAACAGCCTGAAAATTTATAATCCTGAACTGAGCTGATAAAAGCAACACAGCCACAGAAACTAAGAAAAGATAAAATACATATTCATGCTTTATCTGTATCCTTTTGATATAAATAGATAAATAATTCATAGACAAATCGCCTATAACTACAATTGTTAATATCATCCCAAAGGTGTAAGCATCCAGGTGTTTATACAAACTAACAGTAATGGCTAATACAAAACAAAGAGGAAGGATATTAAGGTTATTAAACAACGGTTTGGTGAGGATAAAGTGAACAAGCTTACTCTTTTTAATAGGTAAGCTAAGATAGGGCTTTACCATAAAAGTGGGCAGTTTCTGCAACATATATCGGCTCATAAGAATAGCCAAAAAAAAGTAGAATCCATAGCCCGATAAATCAGCAATGGGATCTTGGGCATTTTCGGCGAGTGCAGAACCAATATAAACCCCTGCTCCAAGCAACTCAAGGAATAAAACAAAAAAGACAAATCCCATAAAGATTTTAATCCCAACACTTTTCGAGACCGTGGCAGATCGTCTAGCCGCTTTCCATTGATGGGATAATAAGGTGAAATTTTTCATATACTCTAATTAATTTTTGTCTTTATAAAATGTGCCATATCGGGCAGCTGCCGGACAGGAACCTGCATTAACTCTTTTAATTCCCGAATCAAATTCGGGACAGACATCCTCATGCGTATACTTTATGAGCAATAAAGTTAATGGTTGTTTCATATTTGTTTAAAATTTATCTTCATGTGTAAGATGGAACTCTCGATGAATTTTAATCTCCTAATCAAGTTCGGAGCAGGCTATTCTCTTGTGTGAAATTCAGAATGCGAAAATTCATGGTCGTTTCATCTATCCTGCTTAAAGTTTTTTGATGTACTATAAGGAGTGAAAAATCATTCTTAGAATGATTGACTTCTGATTTAATAGTTCGTACTTTCAGTAAACGCGCGCAGACAAGCAGATTTATTAATGTTTCCATCTATCTGTTCCCTTTGTGTATTTGATGTAGAATTTGTCAGGTGAAACATCTTTAAAAGAGCTTATAATCGTTGAACTTTCCTGTCCACAAAACACTTTATATTTTAATTCAGTAATTTCATTTTCCGGGTAATTGGATATTTCTGAAATATAGAATTCATTTTCGAACTTAATTTGTTTATCAGATAATCCAACAGTATAAGTTATTCGGTTACTAAAAACAATAGGACTCTCTGATTTGGTAAAATATTTTGAGTTAATTTGTTTTTTTGTTGGATATTTAAATAAGTCACAGTCTCTATAAAGTGATTTATTTATATTATATTCAGTTATTATTTTTGAAGTCATAGAGGGTATGCAAATAACCTTTTCCTCATTGTATGAAATTGAATAGCCGGAAGAAGTCATTACTCCAACACTATTTGAAGCTTGAATTTTATTTGTTTGCAGTAAATCCAGAAAATTAATTCCAGTTACGGATTTTGAAGAAGAGGTCGACTTTGAAGTTGTTGAACCTGAACTTGCTGAACTTGTAAAAACCCTATCTTTATAGTAATCGTATGCAATTCCATTAAGGACAAAAAAACTTTCATCTAAATTTAAATAAATATTAGTATTTGTCTTGTTGTAAAAGTGAAATCCAATATTTCCACCTTCTTGCCATAAATCATAGGATATTTTACAGTTATCATCCTCATAAATCAATTCATTATCAACAGATATCGACTTATCTGTCGGAACTGCCTTATAAACCTGATAATAATATTTTGTTGCACAAGATGTCAAAAACACTGTAATGACAGCAGTGAAAAATAAACTTATTGTTGTTTTCATGTTTAAATTTTTTGTCTTTATAAAATGTACCATATCCGGCAGCTGCCGAACAGGAACTTGCATTAACTTTTTTAATTCCCGAATCAAATTCGGGACAGGCTATCCTCCTGTTTGTGCTTTATGAGCAATAAAGTTATTGGTCGTCTGATATTTTAATACTATGACCCAGTTGCAGTATTTCAACAACATGATGTTTAATATAAGCACTATGAGTAGGTGTGCTTGTACCCGTAAACCATATCATTTATAGGATATATATGTTTTATATAGGCTATTATTTGAATTAGTTTCCGGAATAAACCGCAAAAAAATTTATTTCTATGGCGAATTAAGAGTAATCATAGGTATATAGTTAACGGTTTGTAAAAGAAGTGCTAAAAATAAAAATTATTTAACTAAACATCATTTAATTTCATCAACTAAATCATTGCGTCCAACAAAAAACAGGCAAGAAAATTTGGTTCTTTTTTATTTCAGATGCAAACAGAATTACGGCAACGCCTATTAATTAAAGAACTGAGGATTATTCTCTTATATAATTATGATACCGATTGATTAATGACTCAAATGTTATATATGCTTCGCAATAACGCTGTCATTAGTCCACCGGCATAATACGAAATGCTTACTTTATTATCAAAATGGCCTTACTTATGGTAAGAATATGTTTTTATATTTTTGCTGCAGATATAATGCAGTTATTCATTTTAGGTCAAAAAAAGACAAGAAGCTGGATTAGTACTTTTTATTACAATGCGGAAATATCAGTTGTAAAAACGGCTGCCGGTAAACCTTCTTTATTGTACAAATTAGCTCCCTCGGGGTTTGATGACCAGGCATAACGGACCTTTACCGGATTTTCTATGCTTGTATTGTACACTTCAATTTTATTTTTAGCCATGATACGGGCCTGTGCGGGCTTCCATATTCCATCCTTACCAGCTATTTCAAACCACGTTAAAGGCACGTTAACTGCTTTGGTGTCTTTATTTAGCTCTTTACTTCCAGCCATTAAACCCGAACAGGCATGATCAAAAGTCACTACTATTTTATTACCTACTGTTTTAGCACTTTTATAAAGAGGCCCACTAAACGCATTAACCCTGATGTTATAATCATTTTTCAAAGCCCACAAAGCCAATCGTTTACCGGCATCCATTTTATTATGTGGATGCACATCCTTTGCTTCGCCAATGTCGTACAAAACAGCCATACCTGTATTGGGGAGCACTAATGATCTTCGCAAATAATCATTTACCATTGCCCATCCCATATCTGAGCGATCATCGGGTACGTGGTATGCCGCCAGTTGCGCCCAGTAAAAAGGAAAATCTCCTTGTCCCCACTCGGCTCTCCAGGAGGTAATTAAAGCTCTAAAATATTTTTCATATTCATGTTCTAAATAATGAGAATTTGATTCTCCCTGATACCAAATAGCGCCTTTGATGGCATAAGGAATAACAGCCGAAAGCATTCCATTATACAAGGTAGCGGGCATTTGTTTACTCTTTAGGGGATGTTCATTGGGCCAGGGTCTTCTAACATTCTCCTTATCCGCTTCGTATTCTTTTAATTTTCGTTGATAAGCCGTATCTACATAATCCTCCTTATCCATTTCTTCGATAAGTGACTTTATGCGTACTTGTTCCTTTTCAAAAAATGCTTGTAATTCCTTATCACTTTTGTATGTTTGAGCTGATATCCAGGGCTGGATACGAGTACCACCCCAGGAACATTCAACCAGTCCTACAGGAACATTTAATTTTTGTCGCAATTCTTTAGCAAAGAAATAACCTGTCGCCGTTATTTTATCCACCTCCCCTTTTGTAGCGCTCCTCCATATCGCTTTAAAGTTTTTTTTCGTTGTGTATAAAGAAGTTGTTTGCGGAATCTCAATATGCCTTAGGAGAGAATCATTTGCCTGGGCTACTTCCTCCCGAATATATTCAACCAGGGGTTGATACTTAGATTCACGGGCATCATTTATCATTTTTGACAAAGCAAAATCCATATTTGACTGCCCGGCACAAAGCCATACTTCACCTGATAATATATCATTAATGACAATTGTATCTTTACCGGAAATAATCATTTGAAATGGGCCTCCTGCTTTAGGTGTTTTTATTTTCACCATCCAGGTACTATCTATTCCTGCTACCGTTTCCGCCTTTGCCCCCCAACTGGTTTCAATACTAATCTTTTCCATGGGATCGGCCCAGCCCCAAACAGGCATTTGGGTTGAACGCTGAATGACCATATGATCGGCAAACAATGCATTTAACCGCACATTGGCAAAAAAGATTTGTGGAAAAATAAATAAAATGAATAATATAAAGCAGGACAGTCTTTTCATGTTTTTAAATTTCGTTTTCAAAGGCAACCTGGCCTGTCCCACAAAATACAGTAGAACATGTTGAGATAGTCATACCCTTGCTGAGCGCATACGCTCATGTTAATTTCATTCAAGTTAAAATTTTATGCGCAGAGTTTAGACTTTAAGGTCTGAGGGTTTAAACCCACAATATGCATTATAAAATCTATACGCATCGTTACTGCTTCAAAACAAGTCACTTCGTTGCTTTATCTCAGCTCACCAGAACGAAGCTCCCAAAAGCAATCGGGACAGCTTATGCCTCGTTTCACTAAAAACTTGTTTCATGGCATTTTCAATACTCTTTACCAAGTTCGAACACAGAATCCGCGTTAAAGTTATAAGTTTTAGGCTATCGGTTTAAAGATTTCAGTGTTTTTTTTTTAGGTTGGAGTTTCCAGGTAAAGGGATAATTACTAAGCGTTATAAACGAACTTAAAACCTGGAACTCTCAACCTAAAACATGAACTATGAACTATTTAATTGATGCAAACATCATATCCTGCCGGAAATTGTTTTGCTTCTTCATTGCTTAATTGGATAAACACCGGCTTATCCGATGAATAATAATACTTACCATCTACCAATCGTAATTCTGCAGATACAGCATCATCACCCACGGCTTTTATCTGATAATCACCTGCTTTCAATAGTTTTCCTTTGCCTAAATAAAGATATTCCATTGCATCTTTATTTTCAGATGTAATAGCAAAAGTACCCTGAAACGCAACACCGTCATTCGCCTGATACACCTCATTATCAATAGCATTAAGGATAGTTTGTTTACTGCTTCCGGATTCAACAGCAATACAAACAAAATGATCAGAATCACTAACTTTTGAAATATGCTGTATCGACTTTTCTCCCTGGTTATAGGATTCATAAACAGCAACAAAAGGATGCTTTTGTGCATTATTATCTGATTGACGAAGAATCATGGCTGTGGTTTTCTGCGGACTTTGATTAACCGCTCCCGGGGTCAGGTCGCTTCGCAGGGTAGTAGGTGGTGCATCAACCAGAAACACCTCTCTATTGCTTTGGCCCATCATCCACATATCTACATGAAAAGCAGGCGTCACGGCTGTTGTTGTCCAGGTTGCATAAAAATCTCCTGTTACGTTAGTTTTCTCAGGATTCTTAAAAAAAGCATAACCTTTAGCATACTCTTTTCCTATAGAATTTACTTTTTGCATCTTCATGGTTTTACCTTCGGTATCCTTTATGATGGCCGTATTACCAACAATATGCTGCAAGTAATCATTATCCGGCTGATCCGACCTAAAGATATCCACATAATAACCCGATGTTTCAGAAGTGCGTACCATGGCAACCAAACGGCGTTTTTCGGCTGCAGTAACATCAGCAAAAGAGCATGTTGGAGAAGTCTCTGTCAGGTTATAGAAACCCGCAGTATCAACCATCGGATCCATAGCTTCTATAGTTATTTCACCTACTTCATATCCTGGTAAAATAGTATTTGAACCGCTAATACTTCTGTGATATCTGGCATCTTTCGACCAATACGACTCATAAGCAGAAGCATCAGGAGCCAGAGAATAACCCTGACCATAAAACTGCATAGACAAACCATTTTCTGTCAGATGCCCTCCTTTCTTTCCTCCATATAAGGTAAACATCAAGCCATGCTCCTCGCTGTTACCATTTCTCATGATCAGATGACGATGATGCTCGGAATAGGCTGAACGTTGGAAGGGTAACTCATCATCTGATTCCGGCAATGCCTTATATAAACAAAGACCCGCCCAATCGGCATCTTCTCTGCTATACTGTCCTGACTTAATTGCTTTACGTATGACGGTAGCCATTTTTTTGGCATTATCTTCCAACCCTTCGTTAGTATAGTAAGCCAGCAGACGTTCAAAAACCGACATACTGATAGGTCCTCCCCGCATATCGCCAAAGACAACCAGGTTACCGCGAGCATCGAGCCAACCCAGATTACCCATAGCCGCCTTTTGTAAAAGGGGATTTGAGATTGTATTAATTCCAGAGTTATACAAAGGAATACCAATATCTAACACCGCAGAAATCATACCCGAGGCATAGCCCGGAGCTTCGGGCCAGAGTCCAGTCTTGGCATTAAAGTTTTTTATAAAATCAGGTAAGGCCTCGTGATAATCGGTAGTTATCTCGATGTAATAAGGAATGTAATATTCTTTTCCTTTTTTATCGTCGTAAAAGTCATTAGACTCTAATACCAACATCGAAGGCACAATATTTTTAAATCCATTCACATTCCAGTTACCCTGCTTTCCTCCACGTATAAGTCCAAGATCGATAAAACGCTTAAAAACAACACCTGCCACATCGATAACACTTTTATTTAATGTTGACAGATGCTCATGGGGGTTTGCCTGCAGATAATCATATAAAAAATCATAAGTCACTGCAGCATTAATTTGCAGATAATCATGAATCTGCTCATAATCGTAAAAGCCCATAATACCACCAGGCTGATAGCCTCCGGGGCCATTTGTCGACTCTTGAGGGTCGAGAGGCGGCTGCATATAATAAGTACCCAATAACCAGGCCCAAAAGATATCAGCTGAGAATCTGGCATATTTCTCATCTTTAGTCAACCAATAGGCAAAGGATGATTTTTCGGCTAACTCGAGTATTTCTCTGTTGTTTTTGGTGATCATATGTCCTGATTCTTTATAGGGAACCAAAACCGGTGTGTTATCACCGCTCGAACGGTCGATACCCAACATATCACCCGATTCGTTAAAAGGAATACGGTCCTTTAATGGAACATTGACATAATTATTCCAGGTTCTCATCCCAGGTAGGCGAAGTGTTGGCACAGGGGCATTTCCTTCACCGTAATCCCAATTTTGATTTTTGATGTAACACTGAGTATAATGCTCACCTTCTTTCCAATACATGGCCAGACGAGAGACAATCCATTCCGGGTCAGCCGAATGCATATCTACATAAGGGTCTATTTCCTGCTTCAGGTTTTCCCAGGCTTCACCGGCCCAATGGTGATTTTCAATTTTTGAGAGTATATCATTCCGATCTTCATTCTTAGTGTATAAACAAGGATGTTGATCATGTGAGGATTTAGTGCAATTTACAAAAACAAGTGTAGTCATAATGACCGTAAACAACAAGGTCAATCGTTTAAAGTGCATAGAGATAAATTTATTTTTTATTATTAAAAAAGTTGTAGAAGAACAGCAACTGATATTTAATGGCATTGGCCCAATACTTATTATTATGGGCTCCTGGCCTTTCTGTATAATCATGTGGAATATTCCTTTCCAATAATTTTTGATGCACCCGTTTATTTGCATCGTAAAAGAAATCATCAACACCACAATCAAAAATAAGATCCAAGGCAGAGCCATCGAGCAAGTAAATCATATTCACAATGGTATTTTCTTCCCAACGCTCTTTATTTTCAGCATAAGTACCTAGTCGTTTAGCAATATCCCAGTTAAGAGGGAAAGGACAAATATCCAGTCCACCACTGGTACTTCCGGCAGCACCATAAATATCCTGATGCCTAAAAGAAAGATAAAAAGCCCCATGACCACCCATACTTAAACCCGCAATAGCACGCCCTGAGCGATCCTTTACGGAACGGTATTGCTTATCAACAGCCTTTATGAGCTCTTTGGTAATGTAAGTTTCATATTGCATGCTTTCATCAACCGGGCTATCAAAATACCAACTGGTTAAGCCTCCATCGGGGCAAACGATAATAAACTGATAGTTATCCACATACTCTCTTAAATGAGGAACTTTCCTTAACCAGTCATAACAATCACCTCCTGCTCCATGCAAGAGATACAACACAGGAAAATCATCATTAGAAGATTCGTAAGCATCTGGCTTTATCACCAGATTAGGTAAGGATTTGTTCATCGAAGGACTGTCTACCCATAAAGTGTCTACATGGGATGCAGAAATCCGAATTGAAATCAGCATCAATAAAAACAATATTAGTCTATTCTTCATTGCGTTTCAATATTTAATTCTGCACAAATATACCTGCCTGAATAAAGAAACCATTGTATCTCCAAACCAAAAAATAGAATATATGTTGCATTTTACAGTACCGAAGGATCCTGCTACAAAATAGTTACATCTATTGGTTTATTTTTTTACACCACCTTCCAAAATCTCTCTTATCCTCATGTATTTTTTAATACAATACTTTCTCCTTTCTGAGAGAACCTGAAAAAAATACCCTCACCCATACTTAACCCGCAATAAGCATTAGAAAATCTATTACGCACCGACACTGCTTCAAAACAAGTCATTTCGTTGCTTTATCTCAACTCACCAGAAGGATGCTCCCGAAAGCAATCGGTACAGGTTATGCCTGGTTTCACTAAAGCCTTGTTTCATGCCATTTTCAATACTCATGACGAAGTTCTAACACATAATCCGGGTTTAACTTATTTAATTAATAACACTCAGCCCTGACTCATAACTCTCCCAAGCAGCATCTAATCATCTATGCAACATACAACCTATTTTGTGGTCTAATAACCTTATAATAAAGCTTTTTAAAAAACTAATTTGCATAAAATAAAACTTTATCAAAACCTCTATGAAAAATAAATTTACAACAGCTACAATGATTATGAAAAACAGAAAAAAAACAGTATTGCCTGTACTTATAGGGTTATTATTCATCCTACTCTTTGCAAGTTCAATAAATGCTCAATTTATTCATCCAGGTATCACACATAAATTAAGTGATTTAGATAGAATGAAATATATGATAGAAGCACAAATAGATCCGTGGTATTCTTCCTATCTAGAAATGGTTGCCGATCCTAAATCAAGCTCTGACTATACCGTTCTGGGCGATGAAAGCTTTACCGAACTAGGTAGAGACGATGGCACCAACTACAGTGCCTGGAATAGCGATATACGCGCAGCCTATTACAATGCCATCCTATGGTATATTACCGGAGAGTCGGCACATGCCGAAAAAGCCATAGAGATATTTACTGCTTGGTCGAATTTAACATCAGTTACCAGTGGTGGAACTGACGCTCTTAGTGGTGGTGTTGGTTACATAATGATAGAAGCTGCTGAACTGATTAAAAGCACGTATGATGGATGGTCAGATTCGGATATCCAGGCATTTCAGGATATGCTAGTCTACCCCGGATACTCTACTACTGAAGAACCAACAGGAACTACAACATTTTATTGGATGTCGTACCAGGGAGACCCCGTGAGGCACGGAAACCAAGGATTATCAGGTTGGAGAACCGTCATGGCCATGGGAATATTCCTGGACAATGAAATTATGTACGACAGAGCACTAAACTACATTAAAGGTTTAGAACACAGATCTGACGACCTGGCCTATCCCTCTGGTCCAAATACAAGTGACGCGATAATAAGCTCAAACGATTATTCAGATACATACAGTATTACCAGAGGATATACTGAAGCTGATTATGGATACAACGAAGTAATGACTAACTACATATGGGAAACTGGTCAATGTCAAGAAAGCTCAAGAGACCAACAACACACCACCTTTGGAATCGGACTGCTTACGTCAATGGCTGAGATGGCCTGGAACCAAGGAGACGATCTTTATTCTTTTGAAGATGATAGGCTACTATTGGGACTTGAGTTTAATATGCGATACAATGTATCTTACCTAGAGTCTTACGACGACCAAACAAGCTCGTGGGAACCAAGCGTTTCTTCAGGTGAATTCATGGAAGGAATGGACCGAACTGGTCGTTGGTACTCTAAAGCCATCAATCCTGATGGAAGAGGTGAATTCAGCGGCATTAGAAATGTATTTGAAATGCCGGTTGCACACTACATTGGCAGAGGACTTAAAACCGACGACGAAGTAAAATGGACTACCAGAGCCCGTGACAAGGCCATAGAACTCTCTGGATACGAAGAAGCAGGTTGGTCAAATGACGCGCTTGGCTGGGGAGCACTTACCGCACGTCGTCCTGATTACTGCTATGGTGATCCTATTAGTGGTTTTGACACAGATGGCTTACCTGAATATGCCATGAACACTATATCCGGAGCCATAGAAGCCGAGAATTTTGATTACGACCCTATTAGTGGGCAAAATCGTATCTATTATGATATGAGTTCGGGCAATGCTGGTGGCGAGTATCGGAATGATCAAGACGTGGACATTGAAGTATGTGATCAAGGCGGTTATAACTTAACTTCAATAGAATCCGAAGAATGGCTCACTTACACTATATACATTCCTGAAACAGCATATTATAGTATTTCCATCAACTATGCGTCCTCTCAATCCGGAGGAAAAATGAAATTTAGTTTTGACGGTGAAGATAGTACTGGTGATTTGGATATTCCTTTTGGAACCCCCAATTCAACAGGAAACACAGATTGGCAAGATTATACCATCACAGATAACGTGGTTATAAACAAAGGAGTACAAAGTTTAAAGATATCTTTTAGCGGTGTTTCTGAGTCTTTTAAACTCAATAATTTCACTCTTACAAAATCTGGAACAATAAAGGAAGACCAAACAATTAATTTCTTTACACTTCCGTACCAAGTTACTACCAGTTCAGATTTAGATCCTGGAGCAACTGCCAGCTCTAATTTAGATGTCAGCTATTCAAGTTCAAACACCAATGTTGCAACTATCGTTGATAGTAAAATACATATAATTGGAACTGGAACAACTACGATTACGGCCTCTCAAGATGGTGACGACTCCTACAATGCAGCTCCCAATGTTACACAAGAATTAATTGTTGTAGATGCAATTTCAGGTTCTGTTAGTTTAGATCCTGATGCCGATACCTATGTAAAAGAAGCTGCCTCTTCAACAAACTATGGCACAGCAACAACAATGGTTACCAAAGCTGCAGCACAAAGTCGTTATGCCTATTTAAAGTTTGATTTAAGTACAATTCCCGGACCTATTGTTTCAGCAACACTAAGAATTTACCAAAGAACCAGTTATGAGGATGAAAGAAGTATTTATGACGTAACTGATGATAGCTGGACCGAAGAGGATTTAACGTGGAATAACAAACCTCCCTATACTAATGAGCGAGCAAGTGCGGTAACTAATAAATCAACATGGACCGAATGGGATATATCATCATATGCAGCCCAGGAATATGCCAACGATCAAACAATTACGGTTGTGGTTAATGACCCCAAAAGTGTAAGCACCTACGGGGTTGATTTTTACAGCAAAGAAAATTCAAGTAATACGCCTGAATTAGTTATTGAATACTCTAATGAACTAACAACTTCTATTGAAAATGAAAGTATAATAAATGCGGATATCAAGGTATACCCTAACCCTGTTAATGATCATTTTTATATCGATAACTGCAAGGGAACATCAATGAGATTGTACAATAGTATAGGCTCACTTATTTTGAATATGAATATTACAAGCGATCATGAAACTATTAACATAAGTTCTATATCAAAGGGAATTTATTTTATAAAAATAGATAAAGATGGAATAGGTTCGGGAGAAAAAATAATTAAACTCTAGTTATTGATAAAGGAATCATTTCAGTGGTATTTAATGATATCCTAATCACACATACAAAAACAGATGGCTACAAAAAGCTGTCTGTTTTTTTTGCACACACTTCTAATACCAATAATACCATGAAGTGAGCGCTATAATTTCATTCTTTTGAGCTTATTCTGCGTTATAAAAACTCAACAGAACTTAGGCTCCCGCTTTGGCGGGACAGGTTATGCCTCATTTTTATGCCTTGTATAAACTCAAATTTTCCAATAACTACCAAAACTACAAATCGATCTTATTATTCATAACATGAAACAAGCAAGTTTTTTAAAAAGAAAATCCTATG
>JBFHEL010000063.1:0-14245 GCA_041584155.1 Saccharicrinis sp. | reverse complement strand
TTATTGAGAGAAACTTTTACTTCTTTTCATGTAAGTTACATAAAATACCCCAGTATAGTAAACTTATTTTGTTTAGGAATGTTAAGCATAACAGTGTTTAATTTTATAAATTTTTAAAATAAAGGGTAAATAAATATACTTTTTAAATGATGATTGTAATGTACTAATTTCGAATTGTACTGGCAGTAATCATCTTTTAAATATTTCTTATTAGCGTGTTAATTCTGATGCAGTATTAGTTGGATGTTGCTTAAAGACCTTAGTAGACAGAAAGAATAGGATAACTTTAGGTAAAAGACCCTTTTGAGACTTCTCTAATGCAAAGGTTATGATTTTATTGTAGTGTTATTTTTTATGCTATGATAATAAGATGTTTATGAGGTGAGTTGAGTGAGGTGATTTTTGATTCATCAAAAACTTAATACTTTATTAACAACCTAGTATAGGTATAATTTGGTAATATTGTACTTTATTTGACAAGTGATAAATTATTGATCGATATGAAAAGAAGAGATTTTATTAATTCAGGGCTCCTGGCAGCTTTTTCAGGTGCTATTGCATCACCGTTATTGGTGTCGGGATGTAAAAGTGCGATTGGACAGAATAATAGGGGGAAAGCAAAAAATATCATATTTTTGGTAAGCGATGGAATGAGTACGGGAACACTTAATATGGCCGACTTATTAATGCAGCGTAAACTGGGTAAGTCGAGTACCTGGCTGAAGTTATATCGAGAAAATAAAGTAAAAAGGGCCTTGATGGATACGGCTTCGGCTGATTGTATTGTTACCGACTCTGCAGCAGCCAGCTCTGCCTGGGGTGGAGGAGTTAGGGTTAATAATGGTTCGCTTAATGTAGCTGCCGATGGAACGAAGCATAAACCTATTTTACAAAAATTTAAGGAGGCGGGTAAAAAAGTTGGTTGTGTAACCACGGTACCTATTACTCATGCTACTCCTGCAGGATTTAGTATTAACGTAAATAACCGAAGACATCAGGATAGAATAGCGAGTATGTATCTTGCTTTGAAATTTGATGTAATGATGGGTGGCGGAACAGAATATTTTGATGGTTCCAAAAGAGAGGATAAGAAAAATATCTTTGGTGATTTTGTTCAGGAAGGTTTTCAGTTGGTTCAATCTAAAAAAGAAATGATGCTACTTGCTGGTGATAAGCCTGTTATGGGTGTATTTAATGAAGATGGTATGCCATATGCACTGGATCATCAATCCGATAAAAATCTTATTCAGGAAAAACCTTCACTGGCTGAAATGGCCGAAAAAGCTATTTCTTTAATGAAGGATCACCCCGAAGGTTTTGTATTGCAGGTAGAAGGAGGCAAAGTGGATTGGGCTGCTCATGGTAACGATGCTGCTGCTCTTTTATATGATCAAATGGCTTTTGATGAGGCAGTGGAGGTAGCTATTAAATTTGCGGAACAAAGAGAGGATACTCTGGTAGTGATCACTACAGATCATGGTAACTCAAACCCCGGATTGATAAAAAGTAAAGATGTAAACGAAAAATTTGATTTGTTTCATCATTTTAAACATACTAATGAGTGGATTCTTCATGGGATTAAAAAAGAGGACTCAGTAGCTAATGTAATTGAAAGAATAAATTATGCACAAGGCTACAATATAAGTAAAGAAGATGCTAAATCCATCCTGAAAGGCTATTCAGAATTGAATAGTGAAGGGTTGTATAATTCTTATAAATTGCCATTTAAGGATTTTGCTCAGATACAGGAAAAGTATATCTCTGTGCATTGGTCGGGTATGAACCATTCTGCTGACTTTGTAGAATTGGCTATGTTTGGAGCAGGAAGTGAAGCATTACCTGCTTTTGTTAAAAATACAGATATTCATAATTACTTGTTAGCGGCTGCTGAAGTGCAGATACCTGCTATGAGTATGCAATAATTATACTTAAAATATGGATTGTTTTGAGTTCAGATAGAATAACTATCCTCTAAGCATTATAAATACTATAGAGGATAGTTTTAAGTGATAGAAAAACTTCTGATCCGTTTTTAGCGGCATCAGGAGTTTTTTATTTTTTGTTTTGTTTAGGTTTTTTTATGTCAGCTTCATAACCCAGCTTTTCAATTGCTTTTTCAAGCTCTTGGGTGGAGTTTTTATCTTCTCTGAAGAATACGGTTACTTCTTTTGTAGGTATGTCCACAATCACCTTTTTAACGCCCTTTTCATAGGGTATGTTTTTCATGATTTTCTCCTTGCAACTTTCGCAATCTATGGTGCATACATAAGTTACCTGTTTTACTTTGGGCTTTTCTTTGGCAAATAAACCTGTTAATCCGATAAAAAGTAATAATCCTGCGAATAATAATTTTAATTTTTTCATAATCTGTTTATTTAATGAACATTAAGTTGTCTTTTATTAATAAATACTATTATGGCTTAATAAGTAATGTTATGGTAGGCTCTATTCTTTATTTAAATTAAATTTAATACCTGCATATATCATTTTACCATATAAAGGACCCCAAATGCGACTGGCATCAAACTCGTCGCTAAAAGGATTGTCGGGATCAATAATGGCATTATCCTGAGTGAAATCACTCATGTTTTCTGCACCCAGATAAAAACTCCAGTTGCGGTAGTTTTTGGTAACCTGCGCCAGTAGTACGATATAGTTTTCCGACTCATCTGATCTGGTGTTCTCTATTGAATTGCTTCCGGTCGAAGGCAATCGCTGTTTGCCATTAAACTGGGCTGTGAGGTCGAACTGCCATTTGTCTAAATTCGTTCTGTATGAGGTAGATATTAAACCCTTGTATTTGCTTACAAAAGGAACTTCATCCTGTTTTCCATTAAAGGTGCTTTGTACATCATTAAGTCGGTAGGCCGCTGTTAAATCAAAGCGATTAAAAAGCTCGTAGCTACTTTCTATCTGGAAAATATTGGAATAGGAATCTCCGTTCAGGTTGTAAAAGTGAACTTCCTGACTGTTTTGATCCAGATCTACTACCAGTTGTTTTTTAAATTCAGTACGATAGAATTCCAGGTTTATATTAATTTTTCGCTCACCTACAGGTATTTCATTAGTCATGGATAAGCCATAGTTCCAGGCCTCTTCTTGTTTGATCTCTTGGTCGAAAATAAAAGCTTTGGAACTAGCCATGAAGTTAGAGTTTTCACTGATGGCATCGGCAGTGCGGTAGCCTTTACCTGCACTGGCTCTAAAAGTGATATGCTCACTTAAATTGTATTTGGCATGAAAGCGTGGTGTTAAAAAGCCATCGTGTAAACTGCTGTAGTCGTACCTTAAGCCTGCCATAAAGGTGAATCTGTCACTGGGGATATAATTATATTCAGCAAAAGCTCCTTTGGTGGTTTCGGTGTATCCGACATTATTCCTTGAACCGTTAAATGTAGCATCGTTATCATCGTAAACCAGACTAATTCCTGTGTTGTAGGTATGTCGGGTATCACCAATGTAGGACTGATAAATGAGATTGGCATAGATGTTTTGTTGAGTGACGTCGAAGGTGTTGTACCCATAAAAAGAAGTTCTGTCGAAATAATTATACGATACGATGGTTCCTAAGCTGGTAGCCTCACGTTTAAAGATAAAACCATTTTTAGCAAAGGCGTTGAATCGTTCTACTTCAATATTGATTCCATAAAGCGACTGTTCATCCTGTTGCTTATCATGATCAAAATCTTTTTGTCCGCCTTCTCTTTTTTCGTTGAGATAGGAAAAACCAAATTTAGAAGTGAAATTATCCGATTTATAGTTCCATTGGTTGATAAAAGTACCCATTCTGGCAGTGGGTTTATCCAGAAAACCATCGTCATTCATGTCTAATTCACGGAAGTTACCACTTCCCTGAGCCATAATAGAGGTGCTCCATTTTTCGTTCAGATCAAATGCGTAACCAAAGGTTGTCTCAGCTTTTCCGTCCTGGTTGCCATACATATATAGGTGCATTTTCTCGGTTCCTGATGGTTCTTTTAATTGAAGGTTGATTTGTCCGGTAATAGACTCGTAGCCATTTTTAACGGCAGCAGAACCTTTTGATATTTGCAAACTTTCCATCCATGTTCCCGGAATATATTCCATGCCAAAAGCCGATTCAGCTCCGCGTAAAATGGGGATGTTAGCGATAGATAGTTGCGAGTATCTGCCCGATAAACCCAGTAGCTGAATTTGTTTTACCCCGGAAACAGCATCGGCATAGGCCACATCTACTGAGGCATTAGTCTCAAAACTTTCGGAAAGATTACAACAGGCACAACGTTCCAGTTCCTTACCATCTACCTGTTGTACATAAAGGGGGTTGAGTTTAGAGATGGAAGTGGCTGCACGGCGGTGCTTTACCGTGATTTCCTCTATGTTTTTCCCTTGTGTCAGATAAATGGTCAATGGTTTATCGTTTTTTACCTGAATAGTATCATTGTCATAACCCACATAGCTAACAACTAATAATTGTTGATTGCTTTTTTGTATGAGTTCAAATTGACCGTTGGCATCAGTAGTAGTTCCAATGGTTGTGCCTAACCAATAAACATTTACACCTATAAGAGGTATTTCCTTTTTGTCTTTCTTTTCCAGTACTTTCCCTTTGATATCAGCCGCATAGGATGAAATAGAGAAAAGCATGGAAAAAACAATTATATATAGTGTTTTCATCTTTAAAATTAATTAAGTAATGCTGTTTATAAGATAAGTGCCGGGTGAAAACCGGTTTTTAGCTTCGGCTTTGCCTTAGGTAGTTATTCAGCCCGGATTATCTTATCTTATTTGTGTCATGATTAGAGTTTTATATCGGGTTGTTATTGCCGTTGGTGTGATTTATGTTCCAAAGGTCTGGCATGGCAGGTATTTACCCAATACAAAATGTTACTATCATTGTAAAAGTTGTATTGTTTGTGTTTTTCTTGTCATGCTCTATCCTTATTATATGGTATAACACCAATAAATTGAACAATGGTATAACGCCCCACTCTTGCTAACTTTTGGCTGTTTGTAATGATATAGGCTTTTATATTTCCTAATAATCAATAAATCTATACCTGAGTCAAAAGTTATGCATAGAATTCTTTCGTCAGCTTTTTTACAAATGAAAAGTAAATGGGTAGCTAAGAAAGCTTCAAATAATTTTAAGCGTGTAGTTTTAAAGCATGATGAAAGGTTGCAATATCCCTTCCAGAGAAGTTAAAAATAGGTGATGAAGGTGGAAAATCCCGAGATAATCCCATTCCTTGTAGTTCCTGATTAAAACCTCTCTGCGGTTTAATCAGATAAGTACTGAATAGGAGAGAGAGTTGTGTGGATTTAGGGGATGATAGTTTTTCTGCTACCAGATAGGTAGTGTTAAGCTTTATTGTTTTAAAAAAGCTTTGATGATGCTGACAACAGGATTCTTCTTTGTATAGGTGTTTTTTTGATTCTTGTTGGCAGCAATGATCGTGATGCTGGTGCGGAGTTTCACAAATCAGTGCATTTTCCGCACACATATCTTCTGTTTCATCTATGAATACAGAGTATAGCATTTGATTTGAATGCTGGCAGAAATGATAAAAAAGAACGACACCACTGGTGCTGATTAAAAACAAGCACAGAATAATCAGTGATAAAATGCGTTTATGTAGTTCTTTCAGTAAGTTCATAATGCAAAAAAAGCAAAAATAAAAGATATTTTGGGTTAATAGGTTGTTAACTTTTTATTGGTTTTAAATTTTTATATTCTATTTGTTTCATCAGATCTTTTTTTGCACTACAACCACTGCAAGATCCGCCACAACCTGTTCCTTTCCCCAAATAAGCATCACGGATTATTTTAACCAAAGAATAGAAAGTGTACCCAAAGGCTCCACCAACACTGCACCACATTAATATTTCCTGTAGCATATTTAAACGATTAAATTTCCAATATTAAATACAATAAACGACATAATCCAAGCTAAACCTGTAGTATAGCCAATGGTAAATAATGCCCATTTCCATGATCCCGATTCTTTACGTATAACAGCAATAACGCCTATACACGGAAAATAAATCAAAATAAACACCAGAAAACTAAGTGCCACAACCGGAGTGAAAGATGCTTCCCCCTGACTGTTTTTAGCTGCTTTAAGGTTTTCTTTTAAAGCAGGTGTCTCTCTGTCGTTTTGCGCATCACGATGGTAAATAACAGCCATTGTGCTTACCACAACCTCTTTTGCTGCTACACCTGTTAATAAGCTAATACCCATTCTCCAATCAAATCCTAATGGTCTAATGCTTGGTTCTATAAATAAACCTATTTTTCCTATGTATGATTCTGTTTGAAGTTCGGCTGTTTTATCTACATTAAGAATTTCTATTTTATCGTTAGTCTCATTTATTAAACGCAATTTTATACTATCTGGTTTATTGGATGCCTCTATTTTTTGTTGCTGAGCTGTTAAACTGGCTATCTGGCTATCATATTTATGAACTATTTCCTGATTTTTAGGGAAATTTTGCAAAAACCAGATGATGATAGAGGCAATCATAATAATACCGCCTACTTTTTTTAAATACTGAACTCCTTTGCTCCACATATGTATAAGTGTAGAACGTAAAGTTGGTATGCGATAGGGAGGAAGCTCCATAACAAAAGGAGCATCTTTATCTTTGAATAAAAATTTACGGAATATCTTAGCCATTAGAATGGCTATTAGAATTCCCAATCCGTAGATGCTGAATAAGATGGTTCCTGCATGTTCGGGGAAGAATGCCCCAATTAAGAGTATGTAAACAGGTAATCTGGCACTGCACGACATAAAAGGGTTGATCAGTATGGTTATCAGCCGGTTATTTTTGTCTTCTATGGTTCGTGTTGCCATGATAGCCGGTACATTGCAGCCAAAGCCCATGATTAAGGGGATAAAAGATTTTCCGTGTAAGCCCATTTTGTGCATCAGCTTATCCATAATAAATGCTGCTCGTGCCATATATCCTGTATCTTCCATAAAGGAAATGAAGAAAAACAGGATTAATATATTGGGCAGAAACACCAAAACACCTCCCATACCACTTATAACCCCATCAATTAATAAATCCTTGAATGGACCTTCGTGCATGATATTTCCTAAGCCATTCATTAGAGCTTCCACTCCGTATTCAATCCACCCCATGGGATATTCTCCCAGAGAGAAGGTTGATTGAAACATCAACCACATAAAAAAGAAGAAGATGGGGTAGCCAAATAGTTTATGAGTTAAGAAGGTATCAATTATTTCTGATTTACGTACGCGTACAGTTGGTGATTCCTTGTAGGTTTCTTTTAATGCCCCGGCAATAAAGCCGTATTTAGCATCTGTTATCAGTGTTTCAGTATCTTCGTTGTGATCCAGCTCTATTTTATGAATGATATTTAATGTCTTCTCCTTTAAATTGGTATTTACCGGTTTCGACAGAAATTTCTGGTGAAATTTTTGGTCTTTTTCCAGCAGTTTTAATGCCAGAAAGCGGGGAGAGATATTATGAGGTATTTTTGCTTCGCTGAACTGTTCTGTTAATTTGGAGATACCACGTTCTATGGTTTGGCCGTAGTTAATATGTACTTTTCGTTGCGAAGGGGTACAGTCTTCATACTCTTCAATGATTTGATCAAATAGCTTTCCTATGCCTTGCCTTTTAGAGCTAACTGTAGGAACAAAGCTAATGCCTAGCATTTTGCTAAGTTTTTGATGGTCAAATTTATCCCCCTTCTTTTGTAGTTCGTCATACATGTTTAAGGCAGCAATAACCTTAATATCCATGTCGATTAGTTGGGTTGTTAAAAACAGGTTTCGCTCAAGATTGGATGCGTCGATGACATTAACAACTACGTCAGGCGCATTTTTTAAGATATGTCTTCTTACAAAGAGCTCCTCAGGTGAATAAGCAGATAAGGAATAAGCTCCGGGTAAATCTACAATATTGAAAGTATATCCTTTATGAATAAAATTTCCTGATTTAGAATCCACCGTTACACCGCTGTAATTACCCACATGCTCCTGAGCTCCGCAAACATAATTAAAAAGGGTGGTTTTACCACAGTTGGGATTTCCTACCAATGCCACATGAATGGTTTTTCTTTCCCTGAAGGCTGTTTCTTTTAAAACCTCATCAGTAATTGTTCCTTCGAATGGAATGGAGACCATACTACTGGCTTCTTCCTTGGAAATAACCGTGATCATGCATGCTTCACTACGTCGCAGTGAAACTTTATAATCCATTATTTCATATTCAATAGGGTCTTTAAGTGGAGCGTTTTTAATTACTTTAACCTTTTTACCCTTGACAAAGCCCATTTCAATTATGCGCTTTCTGAAAGCGCCAAAGCCGTTGACTTTAACTATGATTCCTTCTTCGCTTGTTTTTAATTCTGATAAATTCATTCAGTAAGGGTAAAATTTATTTATATCCTTTTAGAAGGTAACAAAAGTATAATAATGTAGTTGTTTCACCAATACCAATATTTAGGGATTTTTATACTCTAAAAAAGGTTTGTATATTCTTTCTGTTATTCTTTCTCGTGTAAAAGTATAATTAAAGAGAGTCTTTTATTAAATTTGTACTAATTATTATTGTTATGGATGAAGAATTAGAGTTTAATAAGGTATATCAAAAGATACAGGAACTGTTGAGAAGTGGGAGTAAGACCATATCAATATTAGAAAGTCAGGTTGATATGGAGATTCAGCTGGCCTATTTTCAGTACTCACGAAAATTAAAGGATTCACAAGATCAAGAAATAGCTTTGAAGAATATAGCTTTGTTATCGGATAGTGAGATTACAATTGAGCAAAAAAAGGATATTCTTTCCCGATTAGCTAAATTAGACAATCCAGAAGCCTACAGAGCCATAGAAAAGTATCGTGAAAATTCTGATGAAGAATTATTGCAGTGGTCTATATTGGCCTTGCAGGAATCCAGAATGGTGTTAGAGACTTCGTTATTGGGAACTACCCCTATTTTTATTTCTACAGGCTTAGGTGGACAGGGGGATAAATTGCGCTATTTTGTGGTTATGGTAGCTGCTGAAGACTGTTCTTTTGAAATATGGCAAGAGGATTTACTGCAAAAAGAACTTGATTTTGTAATTCAACAGCATGATGGAGTGACTGAGAGTGTTTTGTTTGAACACGATAAGGTGTTGGTTACAGCCCTATTACCTATCACCATTAATATTAAAGATATCTTTAGTGAGGTGGTTAAGGAATGTAACCAGTTTGGCGACTTTTTATTGAGATCATTTATTGTGACCAATGTCAAGAAATTAGAGTCTGATGAAATCCAGAAAATGGTGGATAAATATAGATCTGATCAGAATAGTAAAACCCAATAACCTTATTCCGACAAGGACTCATCATCAAATGAAATGTATTTATTTCGTCTTCCCTGTTTTATTAAGTCCTTGATAGTTAATAGGTTTAGTGATACATTGTTCCCCATTCCCATATTCACCGGCAGTTGACCTTGTGAATGAGGATCTGTATGCTTAAATCCTTCTCTTTCGAGCGATTTATATACTTTAGCTATGTTGTTATTAAAATTGGCCATTTCTGCTTTATGATCAGAGCGTTCAGCCAAACATACACTAATTGTGTAGAGCTTGTAAGGTATATAGTAATTATTTTCCTCTTTATAGTTATCGTTGGCATGTATCACAGTTGGGGTTAGGGATATGTGGTTTATCATAAGCGAGTCTCCTTCTTCTACCTCAAATCGAAAATATCCTGTTTTGGAGCTTACAACTATACCTGCAGTTCTGTAATTGATGATATGTGCATTTTCCATAGGAATAGAGTCTTCACTAAATAAATAACCTTCAAATATTATGGTATGATTTATTATGGTATTATTTTGTGAGAATATTTGAGATGAAACAAATGCAAATATGGCAATAACAAGTAATTTCTTCATTCTTCTTCATTTTTTAGATCGCTTAAAAGTATAATCTGAGCAGAGCTAAAAAGACTATCTTCTTTAGAAAGTCTATTTTATTAGACAAAATGAAGTATATCTTCTGCAAAAAAAAAACCTCTCATTTAATTCTAAGGTGAGTATTTTTCCATTATAATGTTTCCATTAACGGATGGGTATGTTAGTTGTCGGATTTATTTTTAAGGATGTTGTAATTATCGTAACTACTTAATTGATTCTGATGTATATTATTGTATATTAGTTAATTGTATTAAAATAGTTTCGAGGAGAGTATTTTGCTTCTTCAATTCATCATAATGAATCCTTCATGTATACAGGTGAAGGTTTGTTGCATTAAAAACTTTTGCGTTAATGAACACAATAGAGATTTAATACCTAAGCGGTCTTAAAAAAGTATTATGACAACACCCTTCCAGAGAAATAGGCAAAAAAAAAGACCATACTATTTGTATGGTCTTTCCTGAAAAATATTGTTATCGTAAATTTACTCAGCTAAATCTTCAAATTCTACATTAGTATATTCGTTACCGCCAATGCTATCTACTAATTCATCCTTGTTATCTTCGATAAATGGTTGATTTTGTTTAATGTAATCAACTACATCCTGCAGTCCATCAGCAAACTTATCAAAGTCTTCCTTGTAAAGAAAAATTTTGTGCTTCTCAAAATGAACTCCTCCATCCTGTTCAAATTTCTTTTTGCTTTCTGTAATCGTCAGGTAATAATCATTTTTGCGGGTTGCCTTCACATCAAAAAAGTAAGTTCTTTTTCCTGCTCGTACAGCTTTAGAAAAAATTTCTTCTCTATCGTTTTTTTCTAAACTGTCTCTTTTCTCATATCCTTCCATTATCAATTAATTTATTATTTTGATAAAAATTCACTGATTTCTTTGTACTTCAAAAATGGGAATTTTTTTTTAATAATCTACAATTTTAGAACAAAAAAAACTATTGATAAGAATAATGGGGTGAAGTGTGTGAGTTTTAGGTAGTCTGTTGCTTAAATTTTGTGTTTTTAAAATTATGATAAAAATAATAAAGTAATGTTATGCTATGCGGTTAACAGGTGTCTTTTGTATTGTAGATGAGGGTTTAAAAATAAGTATAAATACCGTTAAAAGTAAAAATAACTTTTTTCGTAGTGGACAATAAAAAAAAGAACTATTTTTGCGTCAGTGATTAATATAAAAAAGTTCTTTGAAGAATGTTAAACAGACGACTACTAAGGGTAAAGGTGATGCAAGTATTGTATGCGCACTATCAGAATAGTGAAACCAGCATACAAAATTCTGAGAAAGAGTTATTCCATAGCATTTCTAAATCATTGGATCTTTACTATTTATATATTCTATTAATTCTGGAGTTAAGGGATTATGCAATTGGGCGAATTGAATATGGAAAGAATAAAAAGATGGCCACTGCTGCGGAGTTAAAACCAAACACACGTTTTATTACTAATAAAGTATTAAGCAAGTTTGCTGAATGTAAAGAAGTTACTCAGTACAGGGAAAAGAGTGGGAATAACTGGGTTAATTATCCTGAGATTGTAAAAAATCTTTATGCTGAAATGATCAGTTCTCAGCAATATAAAGATTATATGGAAGGTGCAGAGACTACCTTTGATGTGGATAAAAAATTCATTATTAAGCTGTTAGAAAAAACAATTGCTTATTATGAGCCATTGTATGCTACTTTTGAAGATCAAAGTATCTATTGGAACGATGAAATAGAATTTGTACTCAGTATGGTTGTGAAAACAATAAAGGGTATGAGTGAGGCTGAAGAAATAGAAATAATGGGGGAATACAAAGACGAAGAAGATCGTGATTTTGTAAAAAAACTCTTTCGTAAAGCAGCCGTTAATCAAAAGGAGTATCGTGATTTAATTGAAAAATATGCCAAAAACTGGGAATTGGAACGAGTGGCCTTTATGGATGTGGTACTCATGCAAATCGCCTTGGCTGAGTTAACAGAGTTTTCAAATATCCCCATTAAGGTGTCGATGAATGAGTATATCGAAATAGCTAAACACTATTCAACAGATAAGAGTGGTGTTTTTATAAATGGTATTTTAGATAAGGCAATTATTCAATTAACTGAGGATAAGAAAATTAATAAAGTTGGCAAGGGTTTAATCGATAATGCTTAAAAAATACAGTATAGGATGTGTCTGGGCTTGTTTTTTGATGATGGCTTGTAATAGCTCTCAAAAAAAAACAGATAGTGTTAGCCCTGTTGAAGGTACTACAGATATTAGTTTTTCGAAACTATATCATCAGTTTGGTGATGTAAAAGAAGGAGAAACAGTAGGTTGCTATTTTATTTTTGAGAATACGGGTAATAAACCCTTATTGATTAGTAAAGTAACACCTGGGTGTGGATGTACAGCTGTAGATTATCCCAAATATCCTGTTTTACCTCATGAAAAAGCTGAAATAGAAGTACGCTTTAATACTCAGGGCTTTCATGGGCATCAGTATAAAGTGATTAAAGTCGATGCCAATATTGAAAAGAAATCAAAGGAACTGGTTGTTACAGCCAATGTTATTAATTAGATAAAACAAATTTAAGATGAACTTACAAGCATTATTTTTACAAGCTCAGCAACCCGCAGGAGGACAATATCAGTTTTTTATAATGATGGGACTACTTATTGTAGTATTCTATTTTTTTATGATTCGTCCTCAACAAAAGCGTCAAAAAGAGCTTAAGAAGTACCGTGAAGAATTAAAAAAAGGAGATAAAGTGATTACTACCGGCGGAATTTATGGTAAGGTTTCTGAAGTGAAAGAAACTTATATCAATGTGGAAATATCTAATGGTGTGGTTATTAAGATTGATAAGTCAGCTATTATTATGGACATGTCTGATGCTCAAGCCAAAAAGTAATTAAAGGCATTTGACATTATTGCTACGAAAGATAATTTTTTTTTATAAAGCCAATAACTATATTTGATGGTTATTGGCTTTTATTGTTTAATGCTTATGATTAATGGCAACAAGAAAAATAAAAAATATCTTGCTCAAAGGGGTTGTTAAATTAAAGCAGGTTTGGACAAGTATTATTAAGAACCGTGATTTGCTGGTTTTTTTCTTATTTTTCCTCCTTTCTACCGGTCTTTGGTTTTTAAATGCCCTGCGAAAAGAATATACAACAACTATTTCTTATCCTGTAAAATACAGCGACTATCCTGAGGATTTTATTATGTTGGGAGAACCTTTGAAAGAGGTGCAACTTAAAATTCGATCGTTGGGATATACATTATTGCCCTATCATATCGGTAAAATTGTAAGTCCTGAAAATTTAAGGGTTTCTTCTTTTAAAAGGATGAATGGAGAGAATAAGCATGGAGCTTTTGTTCTGACCAGAGACTTAAACAAATCTTTTGCCGATAAGTTGGCTAATGGCATTGATTTACTGGATATTTATCCGGATACCTTGTTTGTGGAGCTCGAACAAAAGCAGAGAAAACGTGTGCCTGTCAGGTTTAAATCTTCGTTGAGCTTTAAACCACAATATTATCAGTCAGGGGATATTATGATAAAACCTGATAGCATAGAGATTTCAGGCCCGGCATCTTTTGTTGATACTACCAATTTTGTCTATACCGAAAATAAGAAATTTATAGACCTTAGTGATTCGCTGGTGCGAAATATGTCGCTTAGAGGAAATGATAATTTGGTATATAACCCGGGTAGAGTGCTTGTAAATATTCCCGTTGAACCTTTCACCGAGAAAATATTACGTATACCGGTTTCTGATTTGAATGTGCCGGATAGTTTGCGTTTAAAAAGCTTTCCTGCTAATATTAGTGTTTCTTTTACCGTGGCCGTAAGCAGGTTTAACAGCATTAGTGCGAATGATTTTACGGCTGTAGTGGATTATAGCAGCCATACAGGTGCACAACTGCCTGACAGATTAAAGGTGAAGCTTGTTAATATGCCAAAGGGAATAGAATCGGTTGATTATTCGCCTTTGTTTATTGATTGTTTGTTTGAAAAAGTCAGATAGCATGATAAAAGTTGGTATAACAGGAGGTATTGGAAGTGGAAAAAGTACCGTTTGTAAGATTTTTGAGTCCCTGGGCATCCCGGTTTATTATGCCGATCAGCAAGCCAGAAGTTTAAGTGATCATCATCCTGAGATTATTAAAGGGGTAAAGCATTTATTTGGGGACGATATTTATACCGATGATCAATTAAACAGGAAAAAAGTGGGAGAGCTGGTGTTTGTGAATAAGAAGCTGTTGAATTCTTTAAACCAGATCATTCATCCTGTTGTTGCTCAGCATTTTGAAAATTGGTTAAAGATAAATGCAAAG
>JBFHEL010000062.1:0-14500 GCA_041584155.1 Saccharicrinis sp. | reverse complement strand
TTTTTGTGCTCCTTATAGTTTTCTGGAAACTTCTACTTCTTCAAAGGCTTCAATAATATCACCAACCTCAATGTTATCATATTTAGCTATACTCACCCCACATTCGTAACCCGAAGCTACTTCTTTAACATCATCCTTAAAGCGTTTTAAGGCAGCAAGCATACCTGTATGAATAACAATACCTTCGCGTATTAATCTTACTTTTGCATTACGGTTAATTTTACCTTCCTTAACCATACAACCTGCAATAGTACCTACTTTTGTAATTTTGAATGTTTCCCTAACTTCAAGAGACGAAATAATCTGTTCCTTGATTTCAGGTGAAAGCATACCTTCCATTGCAGATTTAAGTTCCTCGATAGCATCATATATGATAGAATACAGACGGATATCAATTTCTTCTTTTTCGGCAATCTTACGGGCTGCCATAGAAGGACGAACCTGGAATCCAATGACAATAGCATTAGATGCAGCTGCCAGCATAATATCTGATTCAGAAATCTGACCAACAGCTTTGTGGATCACATTTACCTGAATTTCATCGGTAGAAAGTTTGATTAATGAATCGGACAATGCCTCAATAGAACCATCCACATCACCCTTAACAATCACATTCAGTTCCTGGAAGTTACCTATAGCTATACGACGACCAATTTCGTCGAGTGTAATATGCTTCTTGGTTCTCATTCCCTGCTCGCGCTGCAACTGAGTACGTTTATTGGTAATTTCCTTGGCTTCACGCTCACTTTCCATTACATTAAACTTCTCACCAGCTTGAGCTGCGCCATTCAGTCCTAACATTAATACCGGTTCAGAAGGACCTGCCATCTCCACTCTTTGGTTACGCTCATTAAACATAGCCTTTACGTGACCCATATAGCTACCGGCCAGAATAATATCTCCGACTTTTAAGGTACCTGCCTGAACAAGGACAGTAGTGACATAACCACGACCTTTATCCAGTGATGATTCAATAACTGAACCTACAGCTCTTTTATCTTTAACGGCTTTTAGTTCCAGCAGATCTGCTTCAAGCAGTACCTTCTCTAAAAGATCCTCAATATTCACTCCATTTTTTGCCGATATTTCCTGGCACTGATATTTACCACCCCATTCTTCCACCAGGTAATTCATATTAGCAAGCTCTTCTCTGATTCGATCAGGATTAGCACCCGGCTTATCAATTTTATTGATGGCAAATACAATAGGTACACCTGCTGCTGAAGCGTGGTTAATAGCCTCAATTGTTTGGGGCATCACATTATCATCAGCTGCTACAATAATAATAGCAATATCGGTAACTTGTGCTCCACGAGCACGCATCGCAGTAAAGGCTTCGTGACCAGGAGTATCCAGGAAGGTAATTTTTCTACCTGAATCAAGGGTTACCGAGTAAGCACCAATATGCTGGGTTATTCCTCCCGCTTCACCTTGAATTACGTTAGCCTTACGGATATGATCGAGTAATGATGTTTTACCATGGTCAACGTGTCCCATCACTGTAACAATAGGAGAACGTTCTTCCATCAAGGTTTCATCATCTTCTTCCTCTTCTGCTATAGCTGCTGCGACATCTACACTGATAAACTCAACTGTATGGTCAAATTCTTCAGCAACAAGAGAGATGGTTTCTGCATCCAAACGCTGATTAATAGATACAAACAGACCCAGACTCATACAAGAAGCAATAATCTGGTTTACCTGAACATCCATCATGGTAGCCAACTCGGCAACCGTAACAAATTCAGTTACCTGAATCACATTCTTCTCCTGGTTAGCCTTTTCTATTTCAGCCATATGTTTTTGGCTGACTGCATCACGTTTATCTCTACGGTGACGTGAAGCTTTTGACTTACCTTTATTAGCTGTTAATCTGGCTAATGTATCCTTAATTTGACGTTGTACATCCTCCTCGCTTACCTCTGTTTTCACAGGGCGATGCTGAGCCGGTTTACCTTTACGCGGTCCTTTGTATGGACTACGTTGATTATTGTCATGAGGACGCTGACCACCCTGAGGCTTTGGTCTGTGCTGGCCACCTTGTTGCTGACCCCCACCACCTTGCGGTGTTTGCTTCTCATTTATATTAACACGTTCCTTGTCTTTACGGATACGTTTTCTCTTTTTCTTCTTATTCTTGTCTGCATTATTATCCGACTTGGTCGGTGTTTTAGGCAGTTCAATTTTTCCTACAACCGTTGGTCCGGAGAGTTTTTTAACCTGAGTAGGTTTAAATAAACTTGCTTCCTGGGACTTGGGTTCTTCTGCTACAGGAGCGTCTTTTTTTACCGTATCTTTAGGCACAGAATGTTTTGTTGTTTCTGTTACGGGAGCTTTCTGTACTGGTTTTTCTTTGGCAGAAGTTACAGGCTTACCACCTTTATTAACTTCGTTGTTCTTATCAGTCACGTCTTTCTGTACTGGTCGTTGTTGTTGCTTCTGAGGTTTCTTATTGATAGCTTCAATATCTATTTTTCCTAAAACCTTTGGTTCCTCAATTGATTTTTTGGCAGCTGGTTTTTGAGGTTCCTCAACTTTAGTTGTTTCTACTTTTTTCACCTCCACAGGCTTTTCAACCTTAGGTTTTTCTTCTTTTACAGGCTCAACGGTTTTTTCTTTGGCTGCTGGCTCTACCGTTTTTTTCTTCGACGATAAATTATCCAGATCAATTTTTCCCAGAACCTTAGGCGCTTCCTTCTTAGGGATATCAATTTTTTCAGGTTTAGCCTCTACCTTGCGCACCTCTTCTTTTGCAGGTGGGGTATCTAAATCCTTTCTGATATCCTCAATGGATATAGTTTCTTTTTGTGCTTTTTGCTTACTCAGTTCTTCTGATTTTTTACGAACCTTCAGGTCCGTATTATACTCACTCTCAAGATGATGATACATCTCATCAGTCACCTTGGTATTTGGGTTTGTTTCAACCTCAAAACCCTTTTTATGCAAGAACTCAACAATGGTATGAATACCCACGTTAAATTCTCGTGCAACTTTACTTAGTCTATTTGTTTTACCAACTGCCATATTGGAAATTAATGATTTTCTCTGTTAATGCTAATAATTTACTGATGCAGACAAAAATAATAGTTTTATTCAAATTCTGCACTCAATATTCTGATAACTTCTTCTATGGTTTCCTGCTCTAAATCAGTTCTTTTAACCAAGTCTTCAACAGACAGGTCAAGTACTGATTTGGCGGTATCACAACCAATAGATTTGATTTCGTCCAGAATCCATGCTTCTATTTCATCTGAAAACTCATCAAGGCTTACGTCTTCGTCGTCTACTTCCACCTCACGGTATACATCCAATTCATAACCACAAAGCTGGCTGGCCAGCTTAATGTTTAATCCACCTTTACCAATAGCTAAACTCACCTCTTCGGGTCGAAGATAAACCTGCGCTCTTTTATCGTCCTCAAATAATTTAATACTGCTTATTTTGGCAGGATTTAAAGCCCTGGTAATAAACAATTGAATATTTGTGGTGTAATTGATGACATCAATATTTTCATTTCTCAATTCACGAACAATGCCATGAATACGACTTCCTTTCATTCCTACACAAGCACCTACCGGGTCAATACGATCGTCGTATGATTCCACAGCAACTTTAGCTCTTTCACCCGGAACACGCACAATCTTTTTAATAGTGATTAAGCCATCAAAAATTTCAGGCACTTCCAGTTCAAATAAACGTTCAAGGAACACCGGAGAAGTACGTGACACAATAATAAGCGGATTGTTGTTACGTATCTCTACTTTCACCACAACAGCTCTTACATTATCACCCTTTCTAAAGAAATCAGAAGGAATTTGTTCTGTCTTAGGCAAAATCAATTCATTACCTTCATCATCCTGAATTAATATTTCCTTTTTCCAGATCTGGTATACTTCACCTGTGATGATGTCTCCAATTCTGTCTTTATATTTATGGTAAATATTATCCTTTTCCAACTCAAGTATACGTGCCGACAAATTCTGACGAAGACTTAGAATCGCTCTTCTTCCAAAGTCCAGAAACTTTACCTCATCTGTCACTTCTTCCCCTACCTCATAATCCGCATCTATCTTTTTTGCATCGGTTAAAGATATCTGAAGATTATCGTCTTCCAATTCATCATCTTCTACGATCTCACGGTTTCTCCAAATCTCAAAATCACCTTTATCGGTATTTATAATAACATCGAAATTCTCATCCGTTCCAAAACGTTTGATTAAAACGCTTCTGAAAGAGTCCTCAAGCACCCTGATCATTGTTGCACGATCAATGCTTTTCAATTCTTTAAACTCTGAAAAAGTATCAATTAAATTAATGTTTTCCATGACCTTATATTTGTCAGCTTGTTAAAACGAGATAATAATTTTTACCGATTTAACTTCGTCGAACTTATAGTTATGACTAAATGTTTTTAACTCTTTTTTCTTTTTTCCCTCTACCTTAACCTTTTTTTCTTCCTCAATGGTAAAACCAGACTCAGAAACTTCGGTTAACTTACCTTTAAGAGGTGCTGTATTCAAAGGAATAACCTCCACCTCCCGATCAATGTTTTTTACGTATTGTTGATACACTTTAAGTGGCTGACCTAAACCCGGAGTAGAAACCTCCAGTTCAAAATCCTCTTCTTCACGATCCAACGACCCTTCAATCAGTCTGCTTATTTGTATACAATAATCAATTGTAATGCCTTCGATATTGTCAATTTGTACAATAATCTTATTTCCTGTAGAAACTTTTAAATCAACTAAAAAGCAGTTGTCTTCTTCAATCTTTTCTGCAATAATATTATAAATCTGTTCCTTAGTTATCATGGCCTAAAGGTAATAAAATAGGGGACTTCCGCCCCCTACTTCTAAGACATTTAATTAAAATCCGGTGCAAAGATAGTTATAATGCACGTAATATGCAACTAAGGCAAAATGATTTGTACGTCAAATTGGTTTTCGTTCTGTTTAAGAACCCTCTCTCTGCACAGGATAAAATTATCCTCCGCAAGCCACCATGATAACTGCTATTTAGTGGTAAAACAGACTTCAAAATAAGGTTTGTAAACATAGAATACTAATTGACATACGCTACATAATCAGGACATAAGGATTGCCGTATGATAAAAGTACTGTTAAGCCATTAAACAGATACCATGATTACCTGATATCTGTTTGCAGAATAAGCATTACACACTAACATATGCTGGTATATATAAAATAAAAAGAGATAAAATAGTCAAGATTACATCCTATGCATCTATCTTTGCATCATGAATATAAACAAAAGGCAATCGACTTATTTAAAGAAGTTAGGCATTGAGATGCTCAATACCATGCAACTGGAGACCATAAAAATTATTGATGAGCATAAAGACCTGGTATTATTATCCCCAACAGGATCGGGTAAAACATTAGCCTTTCTGCTTCCTTTGATTGAGCAAATTAATGCACAAACAGAACAAACCCAATTGTTGATATTGGCTCCTTCGCGCGAGCTGGCTATTCAGATAGAACAGGTAATCAAAAGTTTAGGCACCGGATTAAAAACCCTTTGTTGCTATGGAGGGCACCTTATACAAACCGAACGAAACAGCCTGAAACACCCACCCGAAGTTATTGTGGGCACACCCGGTAGAGTTGCCGATCATATCCGACGAGGACATATATCCACTACATATATTAAGCACTTGGTTTTAGATGAATTTGACAAATCACTGGAGCTGGGATTTCATAATGAGATGAAGGAAATTATAGCTGATCTGAATAGGGTAAAGCAACGCATCCTTACCTCAGCCACTGCAATGGAGGAGATACCTGATTTTGTTCGTATCAAGGATTATGAAACGCTTAATTTTTTGCCCAAACAACAAATTCAGGATAATTTAACTTTAAAGGCTGTTCGCTCAGAAGGAAAGGATAAACTGGAAGCTTTTTTTCAATTGGCCTGTCGCTTAGGTAATGAACCCATGGTTGTTTTTGTTAATCACCGCGAAGCTGCCGATAGAATCAGTGGTCATCTGAATGACATGGGATTGGCACATGACATATTTCATGGTGGATTAAAACAAGAAGAACGAGAGCGAGCCTTAATTAAATTCAGAAATGGCAGTCACCATATATTATTAACTACCGATTTAGCATCCAGAGGGCTGGACATCCCTGATATTAAGTATGTGATCCACTATCATTTACCCAAAGAAAAGGAAGTTTTTATCCATCGCAACGGACGAACTGCCAGAATGAAAGCTTCAGGAATGGCCTATCTTATTCTGGCCGAGGAAGAACCTATCCCGGAATACATTGAGGCAAACATCACTTTTGATACATTAAGCACCACAAACCCACTTCCTGAAAGTCCTCAATGGCAAACTATTTACATAGGGCATGGCAAAAAAGACAAGGTGAATAAGATTGATATTGTAGGTTTATTTATCAAGAAAGGTAAATTGCAAAAAAACGAACTGGGCATTATAGATGTATTAGATCATTCAGCTTTTGTGGCTGTTGAACGAAGCAAAGTGCATAAGATTATGGATTTATTAAAAAACGAACGTATTAAAGGTAAAAAATTAAAAATGTCCATATCAAAATAATATAGGTTCAGGATAAAAACACGTATTTTATTCCTGATTTACCTGTACTCCGGAACCTAACTCCTGCTTTAGTAAATAAAAACAAACACCTGAAACAATTACACCACCACTAATTATTAAAGCAGCAGGTAAAGGTCCTCCATATGATGCGGCAAAGCCTTGGGATAATTGATCATCAATGCCAATAAAAATACTCACAACAAAAGATATACAGTTATTAACAAAATGAATTACAATGCAGAGTAACAGATTGTTTGTTTTATAATAAACCCATCCGGCCAGTATTCCCAATAGCATCCCTGCTATAAACTGCCACGGGTTAAGGTGTATAAAGCCAAACAAGAATGCCGAAAATAAAATAGCTTTTTGAGGAGAATATTTTTTTAATAGCCCATCAAGAATTACACCTCTAAATATTAATTCCTCAAAAATTGGAGCTGCTATTACAATAGTAATAAACGAAAACACCCCTTTATTCCCTGCCATAGCTTCAAACATCTCCTTAAAAAAATCCGGCATAGGAATTAAGTTAGCCAATGGATCAACAAAACCAACACCAACGGCAATGGTTAATATCACCACCAAAATAAATACTTTGAGAGATGCCTTTCGCAGTGGATAATGGCTTAAGGAAGTTTCCTTTTTACGGATATAGTGAGCAAACGAAAAAGCAGCCCCCATTGAAAGAACATATAAAATTAACATAGCCACTTCTTGTCCAACAACCCCATTTAAAGCCATAAAAGCAGGAGAGAGAATAATTTGTGCCACGATAGCAATACCTATAATTCCCCAACTTTGAGCAATATTAGGATACACCTTTTGATTTATAATTTCCATTAAATTTGTTTCGTATTGGTTTATTAAAACTTTGAAAGATATTAAAAGTAATGATTAATCCCAAAGTGAAGCGATCAATTCAGAGCCCAATAGCTATTCGAATTAGTTACTCTAATGCCTTAAAACGAATAGCCTGACCTCCTCCCGGAGCCAGCTTCACGGTGAGTACATCATCACGGTTTACTTCCTGTGTGGTGATATCAATAGGGTACGGATTTGTTTTCCAGTCACTATCTTCAGTGTCAGCATAAATTTCGGCCTTATATCTTTTGTTAGCCGATAAAAAGTCAAGTTTTATCTGTAACTCTCTGCCCTTCTCATTACTAACTGCTCCCAAATACCAATCATTACTATTTATATCTTTGCGTACAATGGTAATATACTGCCCTATTTGAGCATTTAACACCTTTGTATATTCCCAATTAACAGGTACATCATGAATAAACTGAAATGCTGGTTGATCTTTATAATTATCAACCAGGTCGCAGGCCATTTGCATAGGACTATAAAATACAACATAAAGAGCCAGCTGCTTAGCCAAAGTAGTATTGATACGACTGGTTCCCTTATCCTGGTCATTCCACTTTACTCTTTTACCGGCCTTATGATATAACAAATCAAATACTCCGGGCGTATAGTCGAGTGGGCCTGCCAGAATACGGGTAAATGGCAAAACAACATGATGCTCCGGAGGATTGCCATCGCTCCATCCGTTCCATTCCATTCCTCTGGCGCCTTCTCGTGTCATCATATTCGGATATGTTCTTCGCATACCCGTTGGTTTAATTGGCTCATGGGCATTAACGGTCAATTTATAGTCAGCTGCTTTTTCTACCACTTTACGATAATGGTTTACCATATACTGGCCATGATGAAATTGCCCCTTAGGTTGAATAGGACCGGCATAGCCTGTTTTTAGATGATGTACCCCCAGCATCTGATATCTTTGAAACGCCGTATCCATTTGCAGCTCATAGTATGGGGCATCTCCACCTGTTTCGTGATGACCTATGATTGCAATATTTTTTTGGGCAGCATATGCCACGATATCCTCCAAATCAAAATCGTTGCATGCAGTTACAAAATCAAAAGCCTTGGGTTGTCCCCATTTTTCCCATCCTGAATTCCATCCTTCAGCCAGCACGGCATTTATATTATTTTCTGCTGCAAAATCAATGTATTTATGCATTTCTTTTGTTGTTGCCCCGTGTCTTGGTCCTTCGGTCCAGGTATTTGTTCCCAGATGCATTCCCCACCAAACACCTACGTATTTTAAAGGGTGGATCCAGGACACGTCGGCTAATTTGTTTGGTTCGTTTAAATTTAAAATAAGCGATGATTCTATTAAACCGCCTGCAGTAGAAGCTAATTGTATGGTACGCCAGGGCGATTGCATGGGTGCTTTAGCTTTAACCTTAACCCCATCAGGCCAGGGCACTAAATTAGCAACCATCGACAATTCCTCACCGCTCTTCTTATTAAGAGTCATTCCGGCATAATCCGTCAGGTTAGCTTCATGAATACTTAAAAAAATCGATTGATCTGCAGACTCAAAGGTGACTGGCGTATTGGCTGACGCGACTTCGGATAATGGTTTATTTTGATAAAGCATCTCATATGATTCGAAGTTTGCGGGAATAAACCAGGTACTATAGTTCTCAGCAAGGTTAAATTCGGTCAGCTCTTTGGTGATAAGCAGACTATCGAGCCCTTCTTGCCTGGGGATCTCATATCTAAAACCAAGTCCATCGTCATACACTTTAAAAATTAAATTAAGTTTACGATATGGAGCTATTGATTCCTGTAGGAATATCTTAGCCAAATTATAATGATCCCGAATCTTCTTTTGCTCTCCCCAAATCTGCTCCCAGGACTCATCGTGTGATTCCTGTTTAATATCCAATATCTTAAAATGATCTTTTAATGCCTTCTCATTTTTTAACTCAAACCCCAATTGTGAAGCTTTTATGATATCTCTATCCTGTTTCTTTATCTGATAAAATGGCTTATTATCTTGCAGGCGGAAGACTAATTGATACAACTGATTTGGAGATGCAACAGTTATTTCTGACGTTTTAGGCTGAATACATGCCTGTAACAGGACTACACATAAGAATGAAGCAACAAGATTTTTCATAGCAGTCAAATTAATTTTTTCTAAAATTAAAAATCATATCGCTACCTCAAAATTTTATTTCTGATCTTATTTGCACATATAATCAAAGGATGGTTATTGTGAACTCTATTATACATGCATTATTCTATTGATAATCATTATGTGATACCTCAGTGTGCACGATAAAAACCACAGGAAAATTGCATTAAATAAATTTAGCAAATTACTAGACCCACAAACAAAACAATAAGAGATACAGATAAAAGCACAACCATACATATTATTCATCACTTAGATGTATTAACTCTCCTGTACTCTCCATGTCTACCAGGTCATAACGAGTAAACACAAGCTCCGGATCGCCATAATAATAAGTATCCCCTTTTGAGTAACAGTCAACATCAAGTATTTCGGTGGCTCTCACATAACAATCGTTATAAGATTTATGGATAATATCTATATTACTGCATTCCAGATTTTCAGCATAAACAGAGATATTACCTTCTATCAAATATTTTGCTTCATATGCCTTACCTTCAAATTGATAAGTTCCTATATTACCATAACAATAGGCATATAAACTTAATTTATTGCAATCAATACTCACATCTATTTCAGAATACTGAGCATTACCCCCCATCACAAATACCACGTCTCCCATCTGAAGACTATCACAGCTTGTAATTTTAGCAATATTATTCACCGTAATCCTGTTAATTTGATTTCCTGGCACCACAACCTCAATTAACTGGCTCTCCTGTAGCACATCATAGTCCTGATGATCAATCGTCAAATGCTTTTCGCTATAATTCATATCGAGTCCATCCACCAGGTAATCGTAAGCTAAGATCCATATTTTATCTGTTAGAGAGTCAGATAGCACCAACTCACAAGGCACTTCAATGGTAATTTTATTTAAAGTATCTATTTCTTGTTTGTATTGCACAATATCTCCTTCAGCAGTTAACAACTCAATATAACTGCACGAATTCAGCAAAACCAATACTCCTATTAAAAAAGCTATACAATACTTATTCATGCTTTTTATTCTTTAAATCGAAACTATAACCCAAACCAAACTCTAAAAACTCTGATGCAAAAAAACTAGCCTTTATACCCAAGCTCGCCACCAACCTATCTATCAGTTTATACCTAACTCCAATCCTTGGATAAACAGGTTGTGGCGGTTCAACTTTAGAAAAGACATAAGCCCCCATATTTACATAGGCAGAAGCTTTTCCCAGGTAAACATTATAAGAAACAAAAACGCTACTCACTAAATAATCGGAAGTTCCAAAGCTGGTATAGGAGTCATCACCCCAAAAACTAATCCAGGAGTAGGGTATACTCTCTGAATAAATCTGATCAAATCCTATTCCAATGGCTTTTTTTGAATTCAAATGCCTCAGATAACTTATATTTATACCCAAATTTAAATATTTGCTTGAGTTATAGGATGAACTTTGGCAACGCCCGGCACTTGCAACAATTAAGAGTTCATGTTCGCGGCTTTTAGGTGCCTGTATTTTATCGATAACAGGATTTGTATTTGTATTAAAGTAGTATTTAGCGCCAATACTTGTTGAAAGAAGATTAATCCCCCAGTTTGGTTTTCGTGCCGCTCCATTCGAAAAATGAGTTAAAGCCGAGTGTACCTCGATGGACAAATGATCCAAAACTCTATAGTTCAGCATAAAACCCAATCCGATGTAAGCATTAAAATGCGTACTAATATTCTCATTATAAGGATTCGTATCCTGATCATAAATCTTAGTTACATAGCCTAAGCCTAGCGAAAGCTTATATTCTGCAGAAAAACGAGAAGACTGATAAATAAATTGATTCAGATAAGGAAATAAGGCCATCCCGGAACCATATACCTCGTTATTTCCTAGTGTAGCATAAAAAAAACCAATACCCAATTCAGGATAATTAAAATCTCTTTCCCAGGAAGTATCAGAAAAAGACCGCCGTCCATAATTAACTTCTATTCCATTTGAAAAATCATTTATAAGATAAACCATCCTATCATGAAAGGGCAACACAATACCCCTGTGAAGCCTGACTGTTAATGATTTGTCTATTATGGATTCTTGCTCTACTTTTGCAGTATACTGCCCCTTTACAACAGAAAGAACCACAAACAGAAGTGACACTGTCACCCATAACTCTTTTATCTTAACCAACACTTTTATAGATGCTCTCAAACCTATTACATACACTATATTTATCCTTAACCACTGTTGTAACAGTAAATATTCACAAATAAACAAACTTTAAGCGAGCAAGATAAAAAATATGTAAAACATAATTACAGTATGTCATGTTAAAAATAAAGTATAGCTCTGAAATATTTAGATTTTATACCCATTGTATGATAAAATAAACCGTATTTTTATTTCACTTGAAATGCTCACCCCTTATTGCATCAGCATGATACCAATATTTAATAAGGCTTATTACAAAATAGGAATAGATACAGCACCTTATCTTCATAGCACCTATTAACAAAAAACCGGATCTAACTTATACTATTCTTTATGATAGCAGTAAGTTAAATCCGGTACATCATTCTCTACAAAAACTTAACAATCCATTATTGCTTTAGGTTTTTATAGAAGAATCCCATCATCGCTTTATTAAGTTCTATTCTATTTTCCTCATGATGAAAACCATGTCCTTCGTTATACTTGACCATGTAAGGTACATCATAGCCTCTGGCTCTCAGATTTTCAACAACCTGATCGGACTCATCAATATTAACACGTGGGTCATTGGCTCCCTGAATAACAAATATTGGTTTGGTAATTTTTTCAACATTAAGAGCAGGAGAAACCTCTTCCATTAATTTTTTCTCTTCGGGGTTTTCCTCATCATACCATTGCTCATAAAACTGTTTCATAAAAGGTTTCCAATAAGCCGGAAATGATTTTACGAAGGTAAATAAGTTAGATACACCTACATAATCCACACCACAAGTATATAGATCAGGAGTTTTCACCAAGCTCCCTAAAGTAGCTAAACCTCCGTAACTGGCTCCATAAATGGCTATTTTTGCACCATCGATCATTTCCAAACCTTTGGCATAAGCCACTCCATCCTCTAAATCCTCCAACATTTTTCTGCCAATCTGCTTATTCCCAGCCAAAAAGAACTCTTTACCATAACCTCCAGAGCCCCTATAATTAATTTGAAGGGTTGCATAACCACGACTGGCAAATAACTGGGTAGTAGGATTAAAACTCCAGTAATCTCTTACACCATAAGGTCCGCCATGAGGATGCACTATTAAAGGCACTTTTTCTCCTTTTTTCAAATTTGCAGGAATTGTTAAGTACCCATAAATAGTTAAACCATCCCTTGAAGTAAACTTCACAGGTCGCATCTCTGCCATCTCTTCAGGTCTCAGGGAAGGCATCATGTTAAACACTTCTTTAAAAGAATCCTTTTTTACATCGTATAAATAATAAATACCATATAATTTATCGCTGGATACATAAATCAATAACTTATCCTCCTCATCAGTACTGCTAACAATATCAAAATCGTTACCCTTAAATTCTTTCTCAAATTTTGCATGCAACTTTTTATAGGTTGCACTTACAGGAATAACAACAGATTTTTCTCCCGTATAGTAGAAATAATCAACTTCATAACCTCTTTTTCTTGAACGGCTCATACCGCCCATATCAAAGGTATCATTAACATAAACTTTTTTAATGATTTCCTTTTTCTTTAAATCATACAAAACAATCTCATCGGTATTGTTTTCTATATTGGTCATCACATAAGCATCGTGAGGATACTCTGTAATATAATCGAATCCAATGATATAGAACTTATCCTGCCAGCTTGTCTGGATTATTTTTTCGAAAACCCCTTCGTTTTCTGTTTGATAATAAAGCACATACTCTGTTCCATTTTGTTGTTGAGTATAGGCTCTTAAATTTCCTTCTTTATCAAAATCATATCCACTCACCGGATTTTGCGGATCCTTATTCTCAAAAAGCTTTTCTATTTCACCGTTAGTGATATTGATTTTATAAGGCTCAAATATCTGAGGGTTATCTTTATTCATTTGGATGATCATATAATCCTTTTGATCCTTTAATAAATCCTGAATACCAACGCGAACACCATCATAAGGAGTGAGTTCTATCTGATTAGTTCCGTCCAAATTTACAGCAAACAAATGATAGTTTTCATTACCGCCTTTGTCCTTCACATAAATCAGACGATTGTCATTTGCCCATCCATATCCTCTGATCAACTCTTCTCCCTCTTCAATCACCCTTTTGATTTCTCCGCTTTCTACATTTTTTACATACACATGATTTTTACTGTTATCATCTTTCTCTCTATAAGACAGATATTGGCCATTAGGCGAAAATCGAAATTCACTCTGCTTAGGCTTCTGAAAATAATCTTCTACCGAATAGGCGTATTCATCTACTTCAAGAGCAGCTAATTTGGTTAATTCTTCCTTGGAAGATGGCAATGAAGTGTTACCTGGTAAACTATCATTGCCCGTTTGGGCTGTTGAATAATTCATAGCTGTCAGGGTAAGTATACCCAATACTAATTTTCTCATATAATTACTGTTTATTAATAATGTATTCACGGTTTAAAGCCGAATGAAAAGGCCAAAGTTGTATACTAAATTCACGAACACGGCTATCGGGTTTTAGAGCAGTTATTTATAAAACACTCAACAATCCCTGAACCATTTGAATCATCATCTCAATTACATAAAATTTAATAAATGACGATCTAATTGGCTGTACAACATGTTAATAGCTTATTTATACAAGGAGAATACCTCACACCTGAAATTCCCTTCAAGCATAGCAAAAATTAAAGACAGTAAGGCAAATATGAGCAAATTCATTCACAATGTCAACTATCAGCAAAAAAATATTTGACATTAATAAAAATATTCTGTTTAATAACGACATGAAATTAAA
>JBFHEL010000061.1:0-14902 GCA_041584155.1 Saccharicrinis sp. | reverse complement strand
AGTATTGGTATCTGATTTAAACATCTGGAAATTTATCATCCCTATATTCGGAGCTATTTTAAGCTGGATACTTATTCCCAATGAAAAACCAGAGATCATTCCTATTATTGGAATGGTAATCATTGGTGCTTCGTTAATTTCTTATAGTTTAATTAACAAGAAAAAATAATTATTATTAAGCTATTGAGATCCCCTGTCAAACACTTCACAACTATCACACATCTTTTTCATTTCAATAACCCGAAGTGATGTTTTTATTAACAATAGCTACTGCTATAAAACATAGCTATATAATGCTCTTTTAAAAGAGAAATAAGCCTTATAAAACATTGGTATAATGCTGGAGTATTCAAATGAAACACAGATAAGAACCCTTTATTACACAATGGGATAACATTCAAGCAAATGAATTTGATGGCATAAACCATATGTAATCAAAGTGCGCTATTTTTCTGTTTTGAACTTAAAATTCAGTATTTTCAATTACTTAGGGAGTCTTTTGGCATTCACGTAAAAGCAAAATTCGGTACCTACTTTGGGTTCTGAATTAACCAGAATATTTCCGTCGAAAAGCTTTAATAAATTAGTTACAATACTTAATCCTAAACCCATACCCTTATATACCTTATCATACTCCTGCGCTTTTTGAAAAGGCTCAAATATCAACTTCAAATCCTCTTTTCTTATCCCTATACCCGTATCTTCAACAATAAATAAAATGGGATGAAAAGTATCTTCATCAGCCTGACCATTTAACGAAAATCCCATTCTTATTAACATATCAACAGAAACAGATCGAACAGTAAGTTTCACATGTCCTTTCAGGGTAAACTTAAAGGCATTACGTAACAAGTTTGATATAATCTGTTTTAAACGATACCTGTCGATATAGATACTCAAATCTTCGTTAATTAGTTCATAAAACTGCATAAACCTGACGTCCTTACTCTTTTCTTCAAACAACAGTTCATCGCTTATTTCTTTAATGAGTGTAGGAATATGGGTTTCATGTTCAATTAATTCAATATTACCAGTTTCTATTCTGGAGATATCAATAATATCATTAATAAGCACCAGCAACGACTCGCTACTCTGATTAATCACATTTAGGAAATGGTTTCTTTGATTCTGGGCAAAATCATCTGTCATAAGCAGATTGGAGAAACCAATAATGGCATTCATCGGTGTTCTTATTTCATGCGACATATTAGCCAGGAAAGCTGTCTTTAATTTATCTGATTCTTCAGCTTTTTCCTTGGCTCGTTCTAAATCTGCAGTTCTTACCTCAACAATATTCTCCAGATAATTTCTGTGGATCTCGAGTTCTGTCTTTTGATTTAATATTTTTTCTTTCGAGACAGCCAATCTTTCATTGGCCTTAGTCAGTTCTTCGGTCTGTTCCTTCACCTTATTCTTTAACAGATCCTCCTGACTAATATGCCAAAGCATTCTTACCCGAATTAAAAGAATAATAACAAACCCAATAATAGCAACGAGTAAACCTTTAAACAGATTGGTTTCGTAAAATTTCGCTTCTACAATCAGTTCTAAGCTGGCTTCCCCATCGCTTTCAATACCATCGTTATTCATTCCTTTAACCACAAGCTTATACTTACCACTCTTTAATGTATTATAGGCCATTGCTGTAAATGAATAATTCTCATTCCAATCCTCATCAAAACCTTCGAGTTTCCATTTTATCTTATTTTTAAGACTATTAGAAAAATTTAATACCGAAGCATAAAATTTTATTTTGGAACCACTGGTAATGGTAATAACAGAATCAGAATAGTAAGTAACATCCTCAAATTTTTCATCACCAAATACAGGAGGTTTATCATCAACTAAATAGGAACTGATATATACCTTGGGTTGATGATTATTTACATATACTTTATCAGGATTAAACTCAATAAATCCATCTATCCCGCCAAATAACAAATCCCCATCTGCAGATCTATAATGTGCCATCTCATTAAACTCATGACAATAGGTCCCATCATCTAAACTATAATTCGTAGTTTTATAGGATAAGGTATTAACTTTGCTGATACCCAGGTTAGAACTGATCCAAAAGTTATCATTATCATCAGACTCAATACCATAAACATAACTCTCAAGTATACCATTCGCTAATTGAGTGGATACGCTATCTTTAACAGGATCATAAATTAACAACCCATTTCCATAGGTAGCCAGCCACACCTTACCGTCTTTACTTATATTCAAATCAAGAAGTATGCAGGATTTCTTAATATCCTCGTTAACCATCTTTCGGATATTAACCGTTGAGAATGTCTTATTTTCAATATTAAAATTGAACAATTCACCCATTCTATTCCCCATCCACAAGCTTTTCTTATCTGTAGCATACTTTATGGTAGCAAAACGAGAGTTTATTGGATTTTGACCTGAAGTATGGAAGGGGTATATCTCATAGTCAAAGGTATGTGTATTAAATTTTATTAATGCCACCTTACTTAACAACCACAGATCATCATCCACAACAGCAGTTAAAGCGGTTAAATAATTTAACCTGTCGTGATCCAATGATGAAGAATTAAAGGTATGAAGAGTATATTTTTGCGAATCAGAATGATAAGTCAATACCCCTTTGTTAGTTGTAAACCACAAATTAGCATTTTCATCCACTATCGCTCTATAAATAATAATATCTTTGCCTATATCAACCCTTGAAAAATATTCATCGTTTATTGATTTTCTATATAATCCATTTGTTGATACAACCCAGTATCCTCCGCTGGTATCTTTTACCAGAGTATACGCCTCAGTAACCTCTCCTTTACTAAGCTGGGGTAAATTAAACTGTTTAAATTTTGATTGATGATAATCATATTTCGATAGTCCCATTTTGGTAGCAACCCACAAAATACTACTATGCTGACAAATAGCAAGATCACTAATCTGATTATTTGGAATTAATCCATGAGTATTTTCCTTATTATAATGCGCTTTCTCACTATTGTTTTTATTAAAATAAAAGAGTCCATTCATAAACGACCCTATCCAAAATCCTCCTTTATCATCCTGAGAAAGGTGATTTAGTCTTACATTTTCAGGTGCCTCAAACAATCTGGACAGCGTATAACTTTGCCAATTAAAGTGATACAGGGTATTTTTAGAAGTAAAAACAATATTATCATTATCTTTCTCCATAATATCCATGATATCGCAGGACTGGTCACAAGGAACATCTGAAAATGATTCACCTGTAAAAAAATAAGCCTTCAAAAATTCTCCCTGAAGATTAAACTGAATAAGGCCTTTAGAGGTAGTGACCCAAATAAAATAGTTAGTTGTAACAATGCGATGAATAACTTTGGGTAACGCGTAACTGGATTTGAATGTCGTTTCAAAATTCACAAACTTATTCTGCTCAGGATAAAAATAATACATTCCCTGGGATTGCGTACCCACCAGAAATTTATTTTTATTAATCTGACAAATAGCATTGATACGAACCATCCCTGTAATATTATCCGAATCCGGTTCAATATAATAATGAGCACTTTCCTTAGCCGAGATATTGAAACGATTAATACCACCAATAGAAGTACCTACCCAAAATATATACTCATTGGCATCTTCCACAATACAATTAATGGTATTATCACTTAAGGTACTGGAATTTGAATTGTTTTTTCTGAAAATATCATAGAAAAGTCCATCCGAGCGCATAAGTCCATCCGAACTACCGATCCAGACAAAGTCTTTGCTGTCCTCATAAATGGTTCTGATACTGGTATGAAATAATCCATCGGATTTGTCTATCTTTTCGAAACCTCCATACACAGACTGAGCCTGCACATACGCCTCTGAATAGATCCAAAAGCAAAGACATAACAAAAATGATAACTTAGCATTTTTTGTGATATACATCACAGAAAGAATATACCTCATTGTTTTTCCCGGAAGCAAATTAATGCATCAATTTAAATAATAAATATCACACCCCTAATAACTGAATAACCAAACCAGACATAAATACCATTACACCTGCTATAAAATGGGTATATAACCCTAGTTTTTTTGTTGATACAAAAGTAAAACCATAACTTAATAAAAACACTATTCCCATCATTGTTAAAATAGTAACCACGCCAAACACCGTAGTTACCTGCATCATTCCAGCAAAACTATTTTGAGCAGCAGGATACATTAACAAGGGAATTAACACTTCGCAAGGCCCAAAAATAAAAATAACAAACAAGACCCACGGTGTGATTGATTTTTTTGTATCAGACTGATGTATATGATGATGACTTTCTTTATGCTGATGTAAATGATGATGAATAATACCGTCGCGATGCAGATGTATATGGGAATGACTTTTATTTTTCCACACCTGGCGTAAACCCCAGATAGCATATAACAAACCAAAGGCAATTAAACCCCACGCAGCCAAGTTACCTCTTACCGACTCAATGAATGTAAGCTTCTCGAGACCCACTCCCATCATAACACCAACCAATCCCAGAACCACAGAGCCCAATATATGTCCTACACCACAAACCAGGGTCAAAAGCATTATTTTTGATATACTCCAGTTTCTGGCCTTTCCCATTAAAACAAATGGCAAATAATGGTCAGGACCTAATAAGGTATGAACAAAACCTGCTCCTGCAGCGGTCATTAATAGCACCTGTGTTTCACTTATCATTGCTAACCTTTTAAGTGTTTACTATCCAAACATATAAAAAAAATACTTATTTACATAACCCTAGTCTAATAATCATCAAATATCTAACTCTACAATAGTAATACCGCTGCCTCCATATTGAATATGCTCATCTCTGCAACTTTTCACATGCGGCATGGTATTAAGCATTTCCCTGAGCATTTTACGCAAAATCCCATTCCCTTTTCCATGAAGTATTTTCACCGTTGAAACCTCACACATCACAGCATCATCTACATGACTAGTTACCAACTCAATAGCCTCATCTGCCCTTTTACCCCTCACATCAATATCCGGTTTAAAAGTAAGCTTACGTGTACGCACTTTTTCGGCTAAATTAGCTCCTAAGCTAAGTTGATTTAAGGAGCGCATGGCCTGCTTTAGCTGTTTATTACTGATTTTTTCTAATCGCGACACCTTTACTTTGGTTATCAAGTGACCAAATGCCACTAAAGCATTATTTCCATTCACCTCCATAACTTCACCGGGCAGAGACTGACCTTCCAACCTGACCTTGTCGCCCTTTCTAATAATGCCATCGTCTTTCTCTTCTTTAATTTTCTCCACTCTATCTTGAGGGATGTCCATATGAGCTTCATCGTCCGGGCTTTCCAAGTCACGATCTGGCTGCAGGTCTTTTTCCTGTTTTCTTTTCTGACGATTCTTAATACGCTCTATCTCACGGTCAATTTTTTGCTTTTGTTTTGTATCAGGTTTTTCCAACTGTTCTTTAAAGGCAGCCAATCCCTTTCTGGCCTTCTTGGTTTTTTCTTTCTCGGCCTGACTCTCCTTAATTTCACGAATGGTACGTTCAATGCTTTTGTTAGCGTTAGCCATCAACTCCTCAGCTTCTTTACGCGCCTCTTCTATGATTCTATTACGTTCTTTTTTGCTTTGTTCTAGCTGTACAAGATATTTTTCATAAACATCTTCGAGCTGCTTATCCTTACGTCGTATATTATCACGTTTTTTCTCCCAGTATCTCTTATCACGGGCTATTTCACGCAGGTGTTTGTCAAAATTAATATGGTCTTCACCAATTTGTTTCTTGGCACTATCCAGCAGGTCTTCCGGCAGCCCTATTTTACGGGCTATTTCAAAGGCAAAGGAACTACCGGGCTGTCCAATCACCAGTTTAAACAAGGGTTTTATCTGATGCGTATCGAACTGCATAGCTCCATTTTCTATCCCCTCGACTCCTGATGCATAATGTTTTAAATTGGTATAGTGAGTGGTAATTACTCCATTCAAGCCCATTTTATTAAATTCTGTTAACACCGATTCAGCAATTGCACCACCTAAAGCAGGTTCTGTCCCTGTTCCGAATTCATCAATAAGCACAAGAGTTTCAGGATCACCATTCTTTAGGAAGTACTTCATGTTCATCAGGTGCGAACTATAGGTACTTAAATCATTTTCGATAGATTGCTGATCGCCAATATCAATAAATATATGCTTATAAATACCCATTGTACTGCGCTCATCCACTGGCACAAGCAATCCGCATTGAAACATATATTGCAACAAGCCTACTGTTTGCAAACAAACCGACTTTCCTCCGGCATTAGGTCCTGATATCAGCACAATACGTTGTTCTTTATTGAGTTGAATATCCAAAGGAACCACCTCTTTACCTTCTGCCGAATTTTGTATATACAACAACGGGTGCATTGCAGCTTCCCAGTTTACTTCGGGATGGTGAACCATATCAGGCAAGCAGGCTTTTATCTGCAAGGCAAATTTAGCTTTCGCCCGAATAAAATCCATAATTCCTAAAAAGTCGTAAGAAAAAAGCAAATCATCGATATAAGGACGAATACTATCTGAAAATGTCAGTAAGATACGATGTATCTCCCTTCGCTCGGCATATTCAAGTTCTCTTATTTCATTATTTATCTCAACAATCTCAGCAGGCTCAATAAACGAGGTTTTACCCGTCGCTGATTCATCATGTATTATACCATTAATTTTTCTCTTATTACCTGCAGGCACAGGAATTACAGCACGCCCATCACGGATAGCCACATTGGTATCAGTATCTACTAAACCTTCTTTTCGGGCATGGTTTAGTATAGCGGCCATTTTACGTGAAACACTACCCTGTTTCTTCACCATCTCGTTACGAATACGTGCTAGCTCAGGCGATGCACTATCTTTTATCTTTCCAAATTTATTCAGGATACTATCTATCCTTTCGAAAATATAGGGATAAACCATCACTTTGGAGGCTATTTCGCGCAGGTATGGATACATATTCTGTTCTTCTTTATTTTTAAAGAACCGAACAATATCCCTTACCGACATTAAAGAGCGTCGCAGGTCAAATAATTCTCTTTCTTCCAGAAATAATCCTTCTACACGAATACGTTGCAAAGGACCCCTTACATCTATATAATAACTGGTAGGAAAAGATGATTCTTCCACACAAATACGCTTAAACTCATTGGTTTGGTTAACCCAACGATCAACTACATCGTACAAGGTAACAAAACGCATTTCATCAACACGTTCTTTTCCTAACGAGCTCAAACAATGCTCCTTTACCAACACACGAATCCGATCAAAACGGATTTTTTCTTCAAAAAACTCTGGATATATCAATGTTACTTAAATTTTTCTATATTAAGATTTGCAAAAATAGTAAAATTACCCCTTACATCTGTGCTTTAATTTTCTTAACTTGAAAAAGATAAAACTTAACTCATGTTTACTCCGGAACCGCAAAAAATACTTATCGTAGATGATTCTCCTGCAAACATATTAGTGCTTTGCGATACACTGAAAGAGTATAATTGCATGGTGGCCAATAGTGGCGAAGAAGCATTAAAAATAGCCTGTGGCAACAATAAGCCAGACCTCGTTTTATTGGATATTATCATGAAGGGAATGAATGGTTACGAGGTATGTTCAATGCTTAAATCTAACAGCAAAACCAAGGAAATACCTGTTATTTTCATCACCGGCAAATCAGATCCGGATAGTCTGGTGAAAGGATTTCATGCCGGAGCAGTAGATTTTATTTCCAAACCCTTTAATATTGACGAATTAAAAGTTAGAGTATCTACTCAACTGAAATACAAAAAATCTCTTGATGATAATGCCCGGTACTTAAAATCGATTGAAGATATTTACGACACTATTACAGACAGCATTTATTATGCGCAACGGATTCAGAATGCCACCCTTCCCCATAAGGAGTTTCTGGACACCCTGATGGAAGAATATTTCTTAATTTACAGACCACGAGATATTGTAAGTGGCGATTTTTATCTGGCTAATAAAATAGACAACCAACTGCTACTTGTGGCAGCTGATTGCACTGGACATGGTGTGCCGGGAGCACTAATGAGCATGATGAGCATGGCCTTTATCAAAGAGATTATTAATGTGGAGCATACATATAAACCTGATAAAATATTAAATAAATTGCGGGATACAATTATATCGACTTTTTACACTACCGGCACCGAGGAAATTTCCGATGGATTAGATGCTTCTCTGGTTTTAATTGATCCTGATAAAAATATCATGTATTTTGCAGGTGCAAATCTTTCCATTTACCTGGTCAGAAATGATGAAATTATTGATTTTAAAGGCAATAGGATGCCCGTAGGCTCTTATCCCCGTCAGATTCCTTTTTCTTTGCATGAAATTCACTTGCATCATGGCGATTGTATTTATTTATTCACAGATGGATACCCGGATCAGTTTGGAGGAGAAAATAACAGAAAAATGATGCCTTCTCTTTTCAAGGAAGTTATCCTTAAAAACTCATCCTTAGAGATGAATAAACAAGGTGATATGCTATTGCAACATTTTATGAACTGGAAGGGATATAACGAGCAGATAGACGACCTTCTTTTAATGGGATACAGATACCTAAAACAATAAGAGGCAGGAGCCAACCCTACAGTCAACACCTACCTCTTAGAACCCTACCTAACCTTATTTTATTCTATTCTACCAGTAATTTGCTGGTTATCGTTTTGATTTCCGTATTAATCTTAATTAAATATAGTCCCGAAGAAAGACTTGACACATCTACACTTAACATGTAAGAAGTATCATTTATATCCAAATTCGCGAAATACACAGTACTTCCCTGCATATTAACTATAGTTATATTTACCTGTTGCATTATAACATCACTATTCAATTGAATAGTAGCTGTAGTTGTGGCAGGACTTGGATAAACAGTGGCACTCAACTCACTCTCTGCATTAAAAATATCTCCATCAGCAATAGCTGTGGACAAAATAGAATGATAACCGATATAGCCATATTCATTTGTTGAATACACATCCCATTCATCTGTTATGTAAACTGTATTTGGAGAAGTAACTGTTGACTTACGAACCAAGGTTACATCCTTTGCAAAGTTATCAGAATCACCTAATTCACCCAGTATGTCTATCAGATCTGTTGATTCAAATAAACCAATCGCATCATTCCCATTAAAATTAATAACCGTATTATTTGTTAAATCAGCTTCAGCCTGTATGGCTGCGTCGGCAGAACCATGACATATCACGTAAACATCACCAGCGTCCAACGTACCCGATAAAGTGAGTGAATTGCTCCAATCCGTAGCCCCATTCGAGGCTAACTTAAGGGTATAATCAGATAAATCGACACTCTCATCGCTAAAGTTGGCAATTTCAATGGCTTTATTAAAGGATGATCCTTCTATATATTCCGATATAAACAATGCACTAGCACTACCAACACCTTCACCACTGCTTGTATCATCTTCCTCACCTGAATCATCGTCGGCAGCCGCACTATCATCAGATTCTGCTCCCAGAGTTCCACTAACAATATTACCTACTGCACTGGTTCCTTCTTCATTATATGCTTTACCATAATAATAATAACTTGCACCTTCAACTACATCTACATCCTGATAGGAGTTGGTATTTTGGGCTAAATCGGCCAAAAGCGTATATGTACTTGCATCAGTCGATTTATAAAGATAATACCCTGTTTCAGTGGACAAATCAGACCAGGAAAGATTTATTTCCGTTTCTGTAGATGATAAATCCAAAGTCGGAGATATCGGTGCCGATGCAGAAGCTTCCGCATCAAAGCCAAAAGCAAGAGCTACATATTCAGGATAATCTACATATGGATTTCTGTCGCCTTGAAAGGTTTCAATCGCATCATTACGAGCCAATTCATCATCATCTACAGGATCATTTAAATGCCACTGATACAAATCATTCACATCTGCCACATCACTGATGTCATAGGTTAAGGATGAATTGTCGGCATACATGGTGAAAAAGTAAAAGATAGCTCTGGCACAGTCGCCCTTGTGATCTTCACGTGGTTCAAATGTTGAACTGTAATATTCACTATAAGCATCTATATTACTCGAAGGCGCTTCCGTTACCGAGGTAGCCAGATACATCCACTTTTCGGCACTACTGTCATCAATATCATCAAAAGGATAATTGGAGCGGGTACTATTCCAGTTTTCATAGCTTGGAAAAAGATGATGAAGGTCGGATTTCATAGGTTCATCCTGTCCAAAAAAACTTTGAGGTACGGTATGCTCACAGTTTATAGGTGCAGGATAAGTAGTAGTACCCCCGTAGGCTGTTTCCACTTCATATCCTGAATAAACACAAGTAACTACCCCATCATGATTATCAATATAGTTATACATCATAGCTCTGGCGCCATCTGAACCATCATAACCCAGCTGTGTATGTTTATCGTCGTAATAATTTTCTTTTAGCCACTCCTTCAAGTCCTCTCCACTCAAATCCTCAGGCGCTGCAGATTGTGACCAAGCATTTAGGGTAGGAATTAATAACCATAATAATAATCCTGTCTTAATCCAGGTTAGTAAACAAGTCTTCATAAGATTGATAAACTTAATAAAATGAAACTCAAATATAATCTTACTAATGTTTACTACCTATTACAGTTATTGCACTAAAGTAAACTTCAAAATAAACCATAAAACTATTTAACCATGGTTAGGAAATCAACATCCCTATTATTTACAATCAACTATTTGATCATAAAAGAATCTCATAATTTCCTAATATTTAGATATATTTAGATATCTTTCCATATTTAAATATTAAATAAACTCATCACCAATTTTTAAAATTTTTTCCCAAAAATCAATGTAAAGTAAAATAAATATCAAAATTAAATTTGACGAAATAACATTTTAATAATATTAATAAAACGTAATCGTGACTATCCTGCTTTTTAAAATGAATGATATTGATTTCATAGAATAAATGGTTATGTTTATTCCCTATAAATATCATTTTAGGGATGCAATGGCAATTCCTGCATACAGACAGAGATATCATAGTCGTTTTTGAATAGTTGATAAATAGTTTGTAATAGCAGGTAATAAAATACCGGAACGCTTTATAAACAAAGCTGAATTATGGAATAAAAAAAGAGTTATTTTTTTAGTATTTATTGCCAATCCCTTCAAAAAAGCATCACAATGGACTTAATCAACGAATTGAGCTATCTTGTTTCCAGAAATAAGAATAACGATTTAAATTCGTTTTTGCCTCCGGAATCAAAGATCAGGAAGTTGTATGATTTGATTATAGCTGATCAAAATATAAGCAATGAAGAAGCAGCCCGGCTCATATACAGCTCCTCTAAATCCGCTAAAAAATATTTGATGCTAAAACGAAATCTTGTGAAAAAATTATCGGATATGGTTTTTTTACAGGAGAATAAACAGCCTGAAAACGATAACTACCAAACAATTGAATTTCAAGAAGAAAAGAAATTGATTATCGCCAAAAAATTACTTTATCACAACGTATACCACAACCCCTATAAGATTATCTCAAAAATAATAACACGAGCCAGCAAACATTATCTGATTGATCTTGAAGCAAATGCCACCCAATTACTAAGAACCATTTATGCATTAAAAGGATTCCCCAACGAAACAATTCAATGCCATAACAGACTAAACGAGTTAATTCCGTTACAAGACATAATGATCAAGAGCAAAGGTATGTGGGAGTTATTGTGTGCATCCACAAAATACACCAATGCTCAAACATCACAAACACTGGGTAATTGCCAGAAATATACTACACAGATTCAGCAGTACCTGAAGCAATACGATAGCCCCTTTTTAAAACTACATCTCTGCTTTATTAAAATACTGGAATATAAACAATGTAATTTATATCCTCCACTTCTGGAACAAATACAAGAGCTTGATCTCTTACTCAGGGAGCACCCTTCATTAAAAATAAATAAACATAAATTAAAGTTAAACTACGAATATGCACATTACTATTATTCGACCAAACAGCTGGATACAGCAGAAAAATATATTGTAAGCTGTTTAAGTCTATGCGACTACAGAGCTTTTGATAAGTTTGAAATTCAAATACTTCACTTTAACATTGCTTTTAAGATGAATAAACGGAGCACGGCAAAACATATTATTCAAGAAGTATACGCTACTAAACAATTTGAACTTCTCAACAGTAAAGACAAAGCAATATGGGCAATCAACCAAATGTATTTAACGATAAGCACAGCAAAAAACTGGCAAAACAACACCCCTGAACTTCAATTATCGAATGAGTTTTTTACCAAACAGACCAAAGCAATAACAACTGATAAATACGGTTACAATATCATTTTACAAATTACCAAACTAGTCCTGGCGCTGTTCAAAAACAAAGCATCTTACGACAATCTGGGAAATAATATGCTGACCTATTATCATCGCTATCTTCGGGATATTCATTGCCTAAGAACCCAAAACTTCTTTCATCTGCTAAGCAAAGCAGCGGTATCTGATTTTAATCAGAAAAAAACAGAAGAGTTTAAGACTCAATTTGACCATCAAGTAAAAACTCTTCGTCTTTACTACTTTTCCAGTTACGAGATATTACCATACGAAGCTCTATGGAAACTGATTATACAGCTATCTCAGCCTAATTTACATTAACAACTGTTGTTTTTGATAGGGTATCATGCCATCCTGAAACATCTGATCCAAAAAAAGAAAATGCTTCAAATGGAATAAAGCGACATAAAGAGCGCATAAAGACAACACCTAAGGAAGGCTTATTGCCATCGCTGTCCACTACCTTTGTTTTAGTAATAAACTTGGCAATCGTTCGTCCTGTTAGTCCTTCTAAGGCGACAAAATAAATCATACTCACAATAAAATTGAAAAAGAAGCCCATCAGCCTGCTTCTTTCATCCAACAGATAAAGGGAAGAAGGAGCCATAATAGATAATACTATACCTAAAAAAATACCAAAACCAATGCTAAACAAGATAATAAACAGACTATCTAACAAATAATTAGCAAGACGTTTATTTTGAGAAGCGATATTTCTTATCACCTTATTTTCCTGCTCTTTACTTTTTAAAGCTTCATCTTCCTGATATGACGAACATTCATACTGGAAATTGGCTCTGGCTCCGGTTAAATTACAAACGATTCCTCGTTGGGTATCAAAGCCTTTATTTTTACATACTTTACAAAATTTTAATTGATATTCTCTTGTCATGATATTACATTATAGGTTTTCGTAAAAAAAGCGAACCCGTTTATACAGGTTCGCTAAATATTACAATGATACTAAATTAATTTTTCTTTTTAATATTAGCCTGAGCTGCAGCCACCCGGGCAATAGGTACCCTAAAAGGCGAACAGGACACATAATTCATCCCCACGGAATCGCAAAACTCAACAGAGCTGGGTTCCCCTCCATGTTCACCACAAATTCCTACTTTCAAATCAGGTTTAACTGAACGTCCTTTTTGTGTTCCCATTTCAACCAATTGTCCCACACCTGTCTGATCGAGAATTTGGAAAGGATCATGTTTAAGGATCCCTTTTTCAATATAAATAGGCAAGAATTTATTAGCGTCATCACGGGAATAACCAAAGGTCATTTGTGTAAGGTCATTGGTACCAAACGAGAAGAAATCAGCCTCCTGAGCCACCAGGTTAGCTGTTAACGCAGCTCGAGGAATCTCAATCATTGTTCCCACCAAATAATCCACTCTGTCACCTCTTTCCTTAAAAATAAGTTCAGCAGTAGAACGGATAATAGCGGCCTGCATTCTAAACTCTTCCACTGTACCAATTAACGGAACCATAATTTCGGGTTTAGTAATAATTCCTTTGGCTTTAAGATTCAACGCTGCTTCAATGATGGCACGAGCCTGCATCTCAGTTATTTCGGGATATGTATTACCTAAACGGCATCCCCGGTGGCCCAACATAGGGTTAAATTCCGAAAGATCGGACACCTTGGTTTTCACATCTGCCAAACTAATACCCATTTCTTTGGCCATTTCCTGCTGAGCAGCCTCAGTATGCGGCACAAATTCATGTAATGGAGGATCCAATAACCTGATAGTCACGCCAAAACCTTCCATGGTTTTTAAAATCTCTTCAAAATCACCTCTCTGATAAGGTAATAGTTTATTCAGTGCAGCGCGTCTTCCATCTTCATTCGAGGAAAGAATCATTTCACGCACAGTTTTAATTCTTTCTCCTTCAAAGAACATATGTTCAGTACGGCATAATCCGATTCCCTGGGCACCAAAGCCCAATGCTGTTTTTGCATCTTTAGGTGTATCAGCATTTGTACGCACTGCCATACGTGTATATTTAGAGGCAAAATCCATAATAGAACCAAAGTCACCATCCAAATCAGGTTGTTTGGTCTTCACTCTACCTGCGTAAACTTTACCGGTAGATCCATTTAAAGAGATCCAATCACCTTCTTTATACACTTTGCCTTCTATTCTCAGTATTCTTTCCTTATAATCAATTTTTAATGCACCGGCACCTGAAACACAGCATTTTCCCATCCCCCTTGCTACCACTGCAGCATGAGAAGTCATACCTCCACGAGCCGTTAATATCCCTTTAGCCACCAACATACCTTCCAGATCTTCCGGTGAAGTTTCTATACGCACCAGGATAGTATCTGCATATTTATTGGCCTCATCAGCAAAGAAAATAATCTGCCCTGAAGCAGCTCCGGGAGAAGCCGGCAATCCTTTTGCCAGCTCATTGGCACTACCAATGGCATCCAAATCAAAAACAGGGTGTAATAATTCATCAAGCTTATTAGCCTCAATACGCATCAAAGCTGTTTTATCATCAATAACTTTCTCTCTGTATAAATCCATAGCTATTTTAACCATAGCGGCACCAGTTCGTTT
>JBFHEL010000060.1:0-15186 GCA_041584155.1 Saccharicrinis sp. | reverse complement strand
AGATATTGAAACTATTACCGGTCCGGGTTGTGGTTTAACACCCGAAGGAGTTTCTCATAAAGCCAATGTTTTAAAAAGAGCTTTGGAAAAACATGGAATTGCCGAAAAACCAGAAGACAATCTGGCTCGTTTTGGAGGCTTGGAGATAGCAACCATGGCAGGAGGGATGCTGGAAGCTGCAGCGCAGCGTATGCTGATCATTGTCGATGGGTTTATTACCACTTCAGCTTTCTTAGCTGCCTATAAAATATGTCCGCAGATATACGATTATGCTGTTTTTGCCCATACATCTAAAGAAGGAGGTCATAAGATCATGCTTCAGGAGATGAAGGCAGATGCTGTTTTGGATCTGGATTTACGATTGGGCGAAGGTACTGGCGCTGCGATAGCTTATCCTATTATTCAGGGCAGTGTAGCAATGCTCAACAGAATGACCGCCTTTGCAGAAACAGTTGTGGAAGATACAACACATGTTAAATATGTCGAAAAATAACCATGAGCCTACCAAAATCAGCTTTTTTAATAGCTGCACCTAAAAGTAATTCAGGCAAAACCATTATTACCCTGGGAATCATTGATGCACTGGTAAAAAGAGGTTTAATGGTTCAACCCTTTAAGTGTGGTCCCGATTATATTGATACTATGCACCATAGTCTGATAGCCGGTAAGGTATCCTATAACCTGGATTTATGGATGGCAGAGAAAGAGCATGTCCAATCTGTTTTTTCTCGTCATGCCGCTATAGCTGATGTGTCTTTGGTTGAAGGTGTAATGGGGCTCTTTGATGGAGCAAAAAAGGATGAGGGTAGTTCAGCTGCAGTGGCTCGTTTATTAAACTTGCCTGTGATCCTCGTGGTTGATGCTTCCAGCGTGGCCTACTCAGTTGCACCATTGTTGTATGGCTTTAAAAACTTTGATCAGAAAATAAACCTGGCGGGTGTTATTTTTAATAAGGTAGCCGGGGAATCGCATTTTCAGTTTCTAAAAGAGGCTGCTGATGATGCAGGGGTGAAGGTGTTGGGTTATGTTCCGCGCGATGAGCGTTTGTCTATTGCATCGCGTCATTTGGGACTGCATTTGCCCGCTGAGAGTAATAACAGAGAAATTGTAGAGCTTGCAGCCGGGTTAATAGAAAAGCATGTGAATGTAGATTTATTATTGCAGTGCTCAAAGAGTAAGGTCAGGTATCAAATACCCAAGCCCGTTGAAAATAAAAAGAGAATGACGATTGCTCTGGCCTTTGATCAGGCATTTAATTTCTCCTATCAGGCTAATCGGGATGCCATGCAGGCTGTGGCTGAAATAATTGAGTTTAGTCCGCTTAACGACACCTCACTACCTGATGCTGATTTAGTATGGCTGCCCGGAGGTTATCCAGAGCTTTATGCAGAAAAATTAGCCGGAAATCAGGCTATGAAAAGGGCTATCCAAAAACATATTGAGCAAGGAAAAGCACTGATTGCAGAATGTGGGGGTATGATGTATCTGGGTAAAAAACTTATTACAAAGGAAGGGAAAGAATATGCAATGGCTGATGTTTTTGACTATGATACCTCCTTTGTTACTATGAAACTTCATTTGGGTTACCGTGAATTAATCAACGATAATTATACGCTGCGTGGTCATGAGTTTCATTATTCAGAGCTGTTTAGCCACGAAAAAGAAAGTGCTGCTTTTGAAGTAAAAACAGCAAGAGGACGAAATATAGACATGCCCGTTTTCAGAAAAAAGAATTGTTGGGCATCCTATATGCACCTATACCTGGGCGAAAAAGAAAAGATGATGCAATTATTTAAAGAATTGAGTTTATGAAAAAACAGGGAAAACTCATTGGAGTTGGTTTGGGACCAGGTGATCCTGAATTAATAACCCTAAAGGGTTTAAAGGCTTTGAAAAATGCCGATGTTATTTTTTATCCGGCAACGGATATGTCGGCAACGAATCAAATATCTTTTTCTGCCAGAATATTGGATGCCCTAGATTTGGACACTCCGTGTGTGCCTTTACATATTCCTATGTCGGGTAAAAACAGGGCCGAGAATTATAAAAAGGCCTTTGATATTATTTATAAAGAATACCAGGCAGGTAAATCAGTTGCTGTGGTTTCTGAAGGTGATTTGCTTTTTTACAGCACCTTTGGTTATTTGTTAGAGTTGGCAAAAGAGCATCAACTCGAGGTTGAGTTGATTCCCGGCATACCGGCTTTTATTGCAGCCGGATCGCAGGCTGAGCGAGCTATTGTAGAAGGGAATAAGCAGTTTAAAGTCATTGCCCGCCCCGGTAACTTCGATGAAATTACCATAGGACTGCAGAACAATGCTACCCTGGTGGTGATGAAAATAAGTGTGCTTGAAGATTGGTATGCGTTTTTAAAGCAATGTAAACGACCATTTTTTTATATCGAAAGAGTAGGCACAGAACATCAGTTTTCAACAACAGACATTAAGGATCTGGCCTTTCGTAAGATTCCTTATTTTTCATTAATAATTTTTTATGAGTAAAAAGATTTATAGTATAGGCATAGGTCCTGGTGATGAAACTTTTCTCACCCCTCAGGCCAGATATGCTATCCAGGATGCCGAGATCATAGTAGGTTATGGTCCGTATATCAAGCATATTGAGCATTTGGTTTCGGGAAAGGAATTGATTGATACCGGAATGAAAAAGGAACGTCAGCGAGCCGAAAAAGCTATTCAATGTGCAGAACAAGGAAAAACAGTGGCAGTAGTTAGTAGCGGAGATTCAGGGGTGTACGGAATGGCGCCTTTGCTGTGGGAGATGAAAGCCGCTTTGCATTCAGAGGTGGAGCTGGAAGTCATTCCAGGTGTAAGTGCTATGTTTTCTGCCGCAGCTAAATTAGGGGCTCCTCTGGGGCATGATTTCTGTTCTATTTCTTTATCAGACCTGTTGACCCCCTGGGATAAAATAGAGAAACGTATTGTGGCCGCTGCAGAAGCTGATTTTGTAACTGCTGTATATAATCCCTTAAGTAAAGGACGGTTTTGGCAGTTAATGCGTTTAAAGGAGTTGTTTTTAGAGGCGCGTTCTCCCGAAACGCCAGTAGGTATTGCACGTAATGTGGGGCGCTCCGACGAAACCATAGAAGTAATTCGGCTGACCGATTTGGATACTACTAAGGCTGATATGTTTACCGTTATCGTAATTGGGAATAGTCAGACTTTTGCCCATGAAGGGAAGATGATTACTCCGCGAGGTTATTATGCATCAGTGAGTGATGATGCAGATCAATTGGGACGCAGAATTATGAACGAGAGTTTTCGTACGATACTTGAAAATATAGATGTCACCAATAAGAGTCTGGCTCATACCTGGGTAGCACTGCATTGTATTCATACTACCGCCGATTTTGGCTTAAATAACCTGGTAGAGTTGCTTAATAACCCTGTTGAGAAGCTGCACGAGAAATTATATTCCTCAAACCCTCCTGCTATTATTACTGATGTATCGATGGTTACCCGTGGTATTCGTCGTGCCATAGCAGATAGACTTGGCCTGCAAATAAAATGCTATCTCGATGATCCAAGAGTGAAAGATATGGCCGCAGAAAAAAACATAACCAGAACACAAGCGGGTATTCAGCTCGCCGTAGAAGAACATCCCAATGCCATATTTGCCTTTGGTAATGCCCCAACAGCGCTGATGGAACTGGTGAAGCTCATTCGCACTAACAAAGCCATGCCGGCAGGTGTTATTGCTGCTCCTGTGGGTTTTGTTAATGTTAAAGAAAGTAAGTGGCAGTTGAAATATGGTTGTCCTCAGGTTCCATCGGTTTTGGTTAATGGACGAAAAGGAGGCAGTAATGTGGCTGCAACAATTATCAATGCCATTTTAAGTTGGAACGAAGCAGAACAAATGCACCCGGGAGAAGGAGTTTAGTAATTAACAGTTTGATTGGTATGTATGTATAGTTTTTTAGCAGATAATGACATCTCCATGAGAGCATAGTCCTCGTACAAACTCTCCCGCCTAAGCGGAGGGTAGATGCTTAATATTGGTGGGTTCGCCCGTATTTTAGAGGCTGGCTATGTGGCCATGAGAAATAAAATTTAAACACGTGAAACCGGTATGGCCGGAGCAAGTTATTGGGTGCTAAACCTGTCCCGCCTAAGCGGGATGATCATAGCTGTAATTTGCACTGGTTATAAGGGTTTTGAGAAATTACGAACAAATGAAAATAGTCATCATAGGAATATCAGACTGTATCCCTGAATTTTCAGAGAAGGAGCACCTGCTTATTCAGGGGACAAAGAAATTTGCAGGAGGAAAACGCCACAAATTATTGGTTGAGCCCTTTTTGCCTTTAGGTCATGACTGGAAGGATATTACCGTGCCATTAACTGGTTTATTCGATGAAATAAGAATAACCAAATCAGATTGGGTTGTGTTTGCTTCTGGTGATCCTTTATTTTTTGGTATCGGTAACACTTTACAACGAGAATTTCCCGATGTACAAATAGAGGTGTTCCCATCCTTTAATTCTTTGCAGATACTGGCTCATAGTATAGGGCTGGCCTATGGAGAGTTTCAAACCATTTCTTTAACGGGCAGAAGCTTTGAGGAGTTTGATAAGGCTCTTATTCAGGGAGTAGCTAAAATGGGTATTCTGACAGACAGAAAGAACACCCCTGCCAGTATCTCACAGAGAATGCTTGATTTTGGCTATGCGAATTACAATATGTATTATGGCGAATGTTTAGGAGGAGAAGAAGAGCGTGTGTTAAAGTTAAGTCTCGAAGAAGCTGTTCATCTGGATTATCGACACCCTAATTGTTTTTTTCTTGAAAAAACAGATCAACAATTACCATTAAAGGGTATTCCCGAACATCTTTTTGAATCCTTGGAAGGACGACCGAATATGATTACCAAAATGCCTATTCGAATAACTACATTGGCATTGATGGAGCTGCAGGATAAACAAGTGTTATGGGATGTTGGTGCCTGTACAGGTAGCGTTTCCATTGAGGCCCGTTTACTATATCCGCAGCTGAAAGTTAAAACATTTGAGATAAGACAAGAATCAGAAGGTATCATTCAACGTAACGCACAACAATTTCATACACCGGGTATTGAACTTTATATCGGAGATTTTGTGCAGACAGTGAAGACAAATATAGAAAAGCCGGATGCTGTTTTTTTGGGCGGATACGGAGGAAAAATGGAACAGGTGCTCGATGAAATTCAGTTTTATTTAAAAGATGAGGGGATCATTGCATTTAATTCGGTGAGTGAAAAAAGTAAACAGGGATTTTTAAGCTGGGCCAATCAACATGAATATTTGATTAGTAAAAGCATGCAAATAACTGTAGATCAATTTAATCCAATTACAATTTTAATAGCGAAAAAATGTCGATAATAATTATAACTCACTCGAAAAGAGGAGAAGAACAGGCGTCTAGATTGCGAGACAATGGGTTGGTAGCGGATATCCTTCGTTCACCTAAGGAATATAAAGATCTTTGGGAAAAAAATGAGGCGCTCATTTTTATTGGTGCCTTAGGTATTTGTGTGCGTGAAATAGCTCCGTATTTAAAGGATAAGAAGACAGATCCTGCGGTGATCAATATGGATGTGAACGGTCAATTTGTGCAGCCTGTGGTTTCAGGGCATCTGGGTGGTGCAAACAAATTAGCAGAAAAGATAGCTCGTATGTTGGGAGCTACGCCGGTAATCACAACAGTAAGCGATACTACTGGTTTATGGTCTTTAGATCTGTTACCTCAGCGCTATAACTGGGCTTTAGAGTGTGAGGGGAATCTCACTCAACTAACTGCTTGTTTTGTGAATGGTAAAAAAACAGCTCTTTTATTGGAAGTAAGAGATCCGGGAACATTACAAATGGAAGCACATAAGCCTGCTCATGTGGATATTTTTTATAATGCCGGGGAAATAAATAGCGATGATTATGAGGTAATCATTGCAGTAACACCATTTGTTCATGAGCTGGGAAAAAGAGCAGTCTTTTACCGCCCGGGTGTGCTTCATTTAGGTGTCGGCTGTCAGCGTGACTTGCCTTTTGAGGAGTTTGAGGAGGTTTTAAGCACTCAGCTAAAACAAATGGGAGTCTCCACCTTATCGGTGGCATCAATGGGTACTGTTGATATTAAAAAGGATGAGGAGGCCTTCATTAAACTTAGTAAGCAATGGAATAAAGACCTGTTAGCAATAGATCATAAAGTACTCTCTCAGTACGATATTCCACATCCATCTGAAAAAGTAAGTGAAATTACAGGAACCTATGGCGTAGCTGAAGCCGCAGCCATGCATCTATCCGACAATAAGTTGCTGATTGAAAAAACTAAAGCTAAAGCAGGAGATAAGTATTTTACTTTTGCTGTCGCTATTAACCGTCATCACGAACGAAAAGGATTTGTTGAGTTTGTGGGAGCAGGTCCCGGAGATCCAGAGTTAATATCTGTGAGAGGTAAAAGAATGTTGCAAACAGCAGATTTGATTTTATATGCAGGCAGTCTTGTTCCTGAGGAGCTCACTCATTATGCTAAGGCGGGTTGTGTAGTGAAAAGTTCTGCCGGGATGGCTTTGGATACACAAATAGAAACCATGAAACCCTTTTATGACCGCGGTTTATTTGTGGTGCGCCTGCATACCGGCGATCCCTGTATTTATGGCGCCATACAGGAGCAGATGGCTGTGATGGATCAACTGGGATGGGTCTATCATATCACACCGGGGATCTCCTCATTTCAGGCCGCCGCGGCAGCTTTAGAATCACAGTTTACAATTCCGGAAGAGGTTCAAACCATTATCCTTACCCGTGGAGAAGGCAGAACACCAATGCCCCAGCGTGAACAGTTGCATAAACTCGCACAGTCGCAAAGTACTATGTGTATTTACCTGAGTGCATCTATTGCTCAAAAAATTGAAACAGATTTACTGGTGCATTATCCGCCTGAAACACCTGTGGCCGTATGCTATAAATTGACCTGGAAAGATGAAAAAATTTATCGTTGTCAGTTAGTTGATCTGGCCAAAACAGTTGAAAAATATAAGCTAAAAATGACTACCATGATTGTGGTAGGTAAGGCCATCGATAATCGTTCGGGTGTTTCCAAACTGTATGATAAAACCTTTACGCATGCTTTTCGTGAAGGAAAATAGATTTAAAATGCATTCGTCCCAGTTGGTAGTTGGGTAAATTTAATAGGATCCCAAAATCAATCCAAACAGGTTCGAATATGGTTTTGTCTTATCAGGGATAATATTCAAGCACTGCTTTTGGTAACATCCTGGTTTTAAATGTAAAAATAGTAACAGAAGCATGATATTAGTTTTTGGAGGTACAACAGAAGGAAAAATAGTAGCTCGTTTATTCGATACGATTCAGCAGAGCTATTTTTATTCTACTCGAACCGATGCGCATAAGGAGGTAAAAGGGAAACGTATTTTCGGTGCAATGGATAAGGACGAGATCATAGCTTTCTGTATAGATCATGATATTCGCCTGATTGTTAATGCTGCACATCCTTTTGCTGTTCAGCTTCATAGAAACATCTATCTGGCTGCTAAGGAAATGGGTATAGAAACCATTCGTTACGAAAGAATATTTCCTGTGCCACCTCATTCGTCCAGAGTAAGGTACTTTTCTTCTTATGAGGAAATGATAGCAGCTTTATTAGCGAGTCCTTATCAAAATATATTGGCTTTAACCGGTGTGCAGACTATTTCTACATTCAAACCACTTAGTCAGCAGCGTAACTGCTATTTTCGCATTTTAGATACGGTATTAAGTCGCCAAAAAGCACAAGAAACAGGAATAGCCAATAAGCAGGTTATTCCCATGAAACCGGAAGCAGATGCCAAAGAGCTGATTAGGCTGGCGAGGTCTACGCGGGCGGAGATTTTATTGAGTAAGGAAAGCGGTGAGTCCGGGTATTTTGAAACTAAAGTTCAGGCTTCTGATGAGTTGAATATTCCCTTGTGGGTAGTACAAAGACCTCCATTGCCGTTTAATCAGGTAGTGGATCATCCCAAGGATTTTTTGAAGCTGTTTTATCAGGTAAAAAAAACAGTGTTAAAAAAAGAAGGTAATTTACGTAGCGGCTTTACCACAGGCACTTGTGTAACTGCTGCAGCTAAGGCTTGTATGCTGGCCTTAGCCAGAGGCCATTTTCCCGATGAGGTGGAGGTGGAGTTGCCGACAGGAGTGAAGGCGTACTTTACCATATTTCCTGAGTCTCTTAAGGAGGATAGCGCTTCTTGTATTGTGATAAAAGATGCCGGAGATGACCCGGATGTTACCCATGGAAAAGAAATAGGCTGTGAATTATCTATCCTGAATGAAGATATAATCCGATTTGAACAAGGAGAGGGGATTGGTGTGGTTACTCTGCCGGGTTTTCAGCTTGCCATAGGAGAGCCGGCCATTAATCCGGTTCCCAGACAAATGATTACTCTTATGCTCAATCACCTCTCTGGGGAGTATGATGTAGGGAGAGGCTTTGCAGTAAAGCCTTTTGTTCCCGAAGGAAAGGAACTGGCCAAACAGACCTTTAACCCGCGTATTGGAGTGGAGGGAGGGATTTCCATACTTGGTACAAGTGGTAGGGTGATGCCTTTTTCCAACGATGCCTTTTTAGCCAGTATTAAACAGCAAATAAAGGTAGCCAAAGGCAATGGGTGTGCTGAATTGGTTTTAACATCGGGTAAACGAAGTGAGAACAGAGTGAAGAGTCAGTTTGCTCACCTGCCTGAAGTGGCCTTTATTCATTTTGGTAACCTGGTAGGGGATACATTGAAGTTGGCCGTTGCTGAAGGATTCAAAAAAGTTAATCTGGCCATCATGTTTGGTAAAGCTGTTAAATTAGCCGAAGGACATATGGATACTCACAGTAAAAATGTGACTTTCAATCCTGAATTTTTATCTCTTCTGGCCAAGAAGAGTGCTTGTTCTGCTTATCAGGTTGAACAAATTAAAAAGCTTAAACTGGCGAATGCTATAACAGATATTATTCCGTTTTCTGAAGAGGAAGGGTTTTATTTCCTGGTTGCCCAAACCTGCCGGCAACAGTGTTTGTCGACTGTGCAAAACAACTGTCATTTAAAACTGTTTTTGCAGCTTGGTGAAACTGCAGAAATAGTGGTTTAAAATAACTTGTCTGAGAAATTAGGATTAGCTGATAATTGGGTTTTAGTTGTTATTATGTTCAAATGTGTATATTTAGCAATTCATAAAAAATACAATATAATTATTTATTATAAACCCGCATGCCTAATGAAAACCTATTTAATTACCATTTTCCTAACTTTGTTATCAACCCATATTATTGCACAGATAAATTATCAAAAAGGATATTTTATTGATAATAATGACCATAAAACAAGCTGTTATATAAAAGATTTAGGTTGGAAAAATAATCCACTTAAATTTTTATACAAAACAAACCTGAATGAAGAGGATTATCAGGAAGCAACAATTAATGAGGTAAAAGAATTTGGTATTATTGGTTCCAATATTTACCAACGTCATGAGATAGAGTATGATATATCTTCGCAAACTATTGATGCTTATAGTTTTAAAAGGGTTCCTGTATTTAAGAAAGATACGGTATTTTTAAAACAAATTGTATCAGGACATGCTAATTTGTATGAATTTAATTTAACCCAGCTAAGGTTATACTTCTATAATCTAGAAGGAAAAAAAGTTACTCAACTTATATTCAAAACTTACATCAATGACAAGAAACAAATTCTTACAAATCAATCCTATAAAGGGCAGCTTAAATTAGATTTAGTTTGTGATGATATAACTTATAAATACATAGATGGAGTTGGCTATTATTTAAGGGATTTAATAAAGCTGTTTAATAGATATAATGAATGTAAGGATCCTGATTTTGTGAAGGATGAATCGAAAGAAAAAACACCAAAATTCAACATAACTTTAAAAGCAGGGGTAGCTTTGCAAAGTGCAACACATAAGTATGAAAGTGGTAGTATTCCAAAAACAGATATTCCAGCCAAAGTTGGACCTAATTTTAGTGTTGAATGTGAATACGTTTTGCCCATTAAAAATAATAAATTGTCTTTGTTTTTTAGTCCAACACTCTTAATGTGTCATCTCGAAAAATTTGAGTCTATCAATAACTGGACTGAATATTATTATACTATTGATTATACATCTATTGATCTTGAATTGGGGTTTAAGCATTATTTCTTTTTAAATTTAGATTCTAAGTTATACCTGCAGGGTGCAATAGTTAAAGGGCTCCCAATAAATTCTGAGTTTATAATCAAGCCTGAGGGGGCAATAGAAGGTCGTAGCTATGACATTGGGAATAGATTAAATATGAATTTTGGTACAGGATATAAATTTAAGGACAAGTACAGCATAGGTGTAAAATATGCAATACCCCGTGAGTTAATTAATGGTGCCACAACCAGAAGCTTACTCTTAAAATCATGGTCTGTTTTAGTAGGATATACCTTATAGGTGGTGGTTTATGTTATACCTGTTAAAGGCATTAAAATTTAATAAAATGTATTTGATTAATAAAAAACAGGCAGCATTACTAATTTATAAGCTCTTTGTAACCTGGAGAAACTAAAGAAATATCGACTGCTGATATATGTACTGTTTGATTAGTGGTTATGTTGCTGTTATACAGGTGTTATTGAGGTCTATTTAAATAAAGAGTAGAATAGTAGTTCTATTCTTTATTTAGTGCTGAGAAGAAAGGTAATTATTGCGAATGAAAAGCCACAATGTTAGGCTTCATTCGCAATTTTATTTTAAAGTTATGAGTTATATAATTCTATTTATATACTTCTTTTTTAATGCTATAAATTGTATTACCAACTACCTCCTGCACCACCGCCGCCAAAACTACCACCACCAAAACCACCAAATCCTCCGGAACCGGATGAAAAACCACTAAACCCACCGCTGCTTCGGGAGGATGATCCTAAACCAGACATTAATATCCAGAAAGGTAAAGCACTCCCTTTAACGCCTCGGCTGCTATAGGAAGTATTTCTCTTTGATGAAGCTTTAGAGGAAATGACGATGAAAACAACCATTAAAAGAACGATTATGAATACGCTTCCATTGCCTGATGAACTTCTTTTTAAGTATTCATCGGCTGTATATTCATTTCTGGTTAACTCCTGTAAAACGGTTACGCCTTTTGATATTCCTCCAAAATAATCTCCATTTTTAAAAGAAGGAATCATCTCTGCATTCACAATGCGATTAGCTACAGCATCGGGCACTGCTCCCTCTAAACCATAACCGGTAGCAATAAAAGCATGCCCTTTTTGGTTTCCAACTTTGGGTTTTATTAAAACAAGAATACCATTGTTTTTTCCAGCCTGGCCAATCTTCCATTTCAATGCTAACTTAACCGCATAATCATCAACCGAAGTGCCGTCTAAAGAAGGAACAATAGCTACAGCAATTTGCGTTGAAGTCTGGTTGTTAAATTGCGTCAATTCATTTTCTAATTGGCGGACTTGAGATGTCGATAAAATACCGGCAAAATCATTAACCAATCTTGGGGGATTGGGCATTTCAGGTAATTGTTGTGCATATGTGTTTATCGAAAACACTATAAATAACAAAATCAAAATATACTTCATCTTGAATACGTTTTAGTTTAGGAGCTTACTATTTTCCAAATGAAATATCATTTGACAATTCATTTTTATCATTGGATTGATAAGGGAAAAATTGACTGAGTTGTTCCCCACAAGAAAGTATTCCGGTGACAATTCCCTTTGCAAAATTTCCTTCAGAAAAATCAGCTGCCATCTGCTCTTTTATTTTGGCCCAATAGTCAGACCCTACTTTAGCATTGATGCCGGCGTCACCAAGTATGGCAAATTTTTTATCTCCGGAGGCCAAGTAAAAAAGCACGCCATTTCGTAAGTCTGTTTTATGCATTTTTAATTCCGCAAACCAATATGCGGCTCTGTCCAACACATCGCCAGGGCATTTTGTTTCGAGATGAACTCTTATTTCGCCCGAAGTATTTAGTTCGGCAGTTTTAATCGCCTCAACAATTTGTTGCTGCTCTTCTTTTGTAAAAAACTTTTTTGCCATCATCTTACACAACATCTTTTAAGTTAAAATTCAACTTCAGGTGCCTTTTGTGCATCTGCATCCGCCTGGAAGAAAGGTTTTTTCTCAAAACCAAACCATCCGGCATAAATCACCGTAGGAAAGCTTTTAATTTTAGTGTTATATACCCTGACAGCCTTGTTAAATTTCATGCGTTCTACTGTAATGCGATTTTCTGTACCTTCAAGTTGTGCCTGTAAGTCCATAAAATTCTGATTGGCTTTCAGGTCAGGATAGGCTTCCATCACTACCATCAGTTTCGATAATGCTGAAGATAAACCACCTTGTGCATTTTGAAACTGAGCCAATGATTGTTCGGTTAAATTTTCCGCGTTAATATTTACACTGGTGGCTTTGGAACGGGCTTCAATAACAGCCTCGAGAGTTCCTTTTTCATGCGAAGCATACCCTTTTACCGTATTTACCAAATTAGGAATCAGGTCGGCCCTGCGTTGATATACATTCTCAACTTGAGCCCATTGAGCATCAACACTCTCTGATAAGCCAACCATTTTGTTATAACCACAGCTGGTAAAGAAGGGTAATAGAAACAGCGCCAACCATTTAAAATTTATCTTTTTCATTGTTTTAAATTTAAGTTTTACCCAGGCAATTTAAGTAAATATCGTTCATGTTAGCTTAGTAAATAGTAAATTTAAACTTGATATGGGAAAAGTACAAGTATTAGGCAGTCAAAATAAAGAGGAGTTATTCAGCCCTATCTCTTATTCTTAGGGTATCTTTATCTGCTAAACAACTCATCCTGCTTGCTTATTCCGATGGAATAAGGTTTGTTTCAAGTTCAAAACCGTATGAGATACAATAGAAATAAATATTTCAACGATCTTCATGAAAAAAAATACGGCCTGATGAGTCATCAGGCCGCACAATATTATATTGAAAATAGCCGGAGCTATCATCCTCATTTTTTCCGTATACTATAATAAACTTTGGTCATAAGCATTTTTTCTGGCGTTCATGTCGGCATATAGGTTTTCCATTATATTCGCCAACCCGATACCTTTCTCCAGCTCTCTTCCTTTGGCTAAGGCATCCTGTGCTTGAGTGTACTCATCCATTAAGAAATGCGCTATGGCAATATTGTAGTATGCTGCTGCTGCAACATTGGTGTTAACCCGAGCCTTTTTATTGTCAGGCTCTAATTGTTCTATCTCTTTTTGATAGGTTTGTATTGCCTTTTTCAAATCTTCTTCATATTGATCCAATGCTGCAGTATTGGATAAGGTATCTTTAAGTGACTCCTTACGTAAATCAGTGGCTTTTTTTATGGCGTCATAGGATGCATTGAATTCATCATAATCAAATTTCTTCGGTTTGATTTTGAATGCATACATATTCATTGATTGTATGGGAAAGCCATATTTTTGATTCAATTTGTTATTTATGGCATTATACTGCGATTTACTCAGCTTACTCTTTTCTTTACTAATAGCCGATTTATAGCTAGAATAAGCCGACTTGACATTAGCTGATTTATTGCCGCTAAATTTTTGATTTCCCTGTAATACACCTTCATCAATTACTTCATTGTATTTATCTTTTAAAGCATATTTGTAACGAAATTTTATGGTGTTTGAATAGGTATGATAGGTTGTTCTTTTCTCAGATCCATCTTTATTTTTTTTCACCTCCGTATCGGAACTTCGGCTGGATTCGCCCAGTTGTAAAGGAAATGCTTCTACATATAATGTTAAATCCGCTTCTTCGTCAGTTCCTATTTTTTTATATCCTTGTAATTTACAGTTAGAGCGAATATCATCTTCAACATAAACATTAGGTTCTTCTGCCATATGCCGAGCATCTACTTTGTATGTTTTAAATTCTTTGGAAAGAGGTTGGGATGGGTATTGTACATACTTCATAAAACCAATACTCTCTTTGTCTGTCTTTTGAGCGTTTAAAAAAACCACTGGCAGAAATGCCAGAATTGCAATTAAAGTGTTTTTCATTAGTAAAATGTTAATTTATTAAGTTAAAATGTAGTTTGCGACTAAATTATTATTATTTTTTTAAATCTACTAATGCTCGCCCAAGGGTAGTTTGGGTAGGTTTGTTTCTATTGTTATAGCAATTGTATAGTGAAATTGGCCTTATCTGGTTGTGTACTTGGTGTTATGATGAATAATGAAGAGGTGTTTTTGTTTGTTCTTCTAGATAGGATAAATAAATCTAATATAATTTATGGATCTGAATTTAGCTTTGGTTTATCAAGTATATGTTTTTGTTAATCTGTACAGGAAGAACTTTATTTTCCCAACACCTTAAATTACTTTCCAAATTCTTTGATTTTAGCATTGAAAGATTTCGCAGAAGCATTTGTACTTCTGTGGTTGAAAAAAATTACAATAATTTATCTGTGTCTAAAGGGATTGCAAGGACCTGTATTAACAAGTCAGGTAAGAGCGCGGGAGCATTCTTTCCGGCTAGACTTTTTTCTTTCTTTTTGTGGGAATGACAAAAAGAAAAGAATAATATAAAGTTTGTTTTTTTTAAATTTTGGAGTTTTCTCTTAAAGTTGTAATCAATAAAGATTGAGTTTTAAATATCAACTCCTTGAACCTTGTTCCTTTTCCCTTTAACTTTATTACTTTAACCTTGAATTCTGATTATTGCAGCTACGGGTCCCCGTCTGCGTTGCTGAGGCCGAAAATCCAAACCCGGAGTCTTTATCCTTTAAATAGGTTTGTATTCCACAAATAGCAAAATAAACCTTTTACTTTACACTTTAACCTTAAATCCTTTATCCTTGTTCCTATTCTCTTTGGTTCTTCCCTTTATCCCTGAAGATAAGGGGAAGTACGCCGCTTGCGGCGGGATGGGGATCATTCTGTATTCTCCTTATTACTTTAAACTTTTCCCTTTAACCTTGAGATACTTTATCCTTTAACCTTGAATCCTTCGTCCGGGGGGCTTGTCCTTTGTCGCGGTAGGCGACATTATCCGGATTGAAGAATAAAGAAAAGGTAAGAGCGCGAGAGCATTCTTTACGGCTAGACTTTTTTCTTTCTTTTTGTGGCAATGACAAAAAGAAAAAAATAATATAAAGTTTGTTGTCTTTTAAATTTTGAAGT
>JBFHEL010000059.1:0-15330 GCA_041584155.1 Saccharicrinis sp. | reverse complement strand
TATGGACATCTGGCAGCGCAACAATGGCTTAAAGACCATGGCATATCAAAAGACTCAATTAAAAAGGAACACAAAGAGTCATTTATGGCCTTTGTTGGTGAAAAATATTTTTCCATAGTATCCAAAGCTATTAAAAAATACGACCCTAATCATATGTACATTGGCTCCCGTTTTTATAGCAAGGAAAAAAATCATGCCGAGTTTATGAAACGAGTTGGCAAGCATCTCGATATCATCTCGTGTAATTATTATAATTATTGGACACCTGATTCAACCCAAATAGCCAACTGGGCTCAGTGGACCGGAAAACCATTTATTGTAACAGAGTACTATACCAAGGGTGAAGATTCAGGCATGGGAAATACAAGTGGTGCCGGATGGATTGTGCGAACTCAGGAAGATAGGGGATTATTTTACCAGAACTATACTTTAGCCTTACTTGAATCGAAAAATTGTGTGGGATGGCATTATTTTAAATATATGGATAACGATCCCACTGCCACAGGTGTTGATCCTTCAAATATTGATGCCAATAAGGGAATAGTCACTGCCGAATATACGCCCTGGATACCTATGATGAATAAAATGAAAGAATTAAACCTACAGGCATATAGCTTAGTAAAGTATTTTGACAATAAATAGCTATCTAAAATTAAACAAAATGAAACCTATAAAACTTTTTCTATGCCTTGCCACTGCCTATTTACTATCAATGAACATATTTGCGCAGTTAGATGAAAGTGTACAAAAAGAAGATGCCAATAGGAATGATCCGGAACAACAGGAATGGTTACGCGATTTGGGCTTTGGAATGTTTATTCACTGGAGCCTCGATAGTCAACTTGGGATTGTTATCAGTCATTCCTTGGTAGGAGCTTCCGACGATTATACAAAACGATTTTTTAATGAATTACCACAAACATTTGATCCCATAGATTTTGACCCTTATAAAATTGCCATACAAGCCAAACTTGCCGGAATGAAATACGTGGTCTTTACCACCAAGCACCACTCAGGCTTTTGTATGTGGGATACCCAAACCACGAACTTTAACATCACCAATACTCCCTATAAAAAGGATTTGTTAAAGGAATATGTTGAAGGAGTGCGTAAAGCCGGATTGGCTGTTGGCTTTTATTATTCACCCGAAGATTTCAAATTTTTATCTGATAACCATATAACGGTTAAAAGACGGAACTTACATTTAAGTGATGAGATAAAAGAGAAATACAATGACTTAATACAAAATCAAACCCACGAGTTATTCTCGAATTATGGTCCAATAGACATACTATTTATCGACGGACATCCTAAGGAAAGGTGTAAAAAAATTGCCTGGGACTTACAACCCAATTTGGTGATTACCCGGGGAGCCATAAGCACTCCCGAGCAAAAGCTACCTGGTGTTGCCGATGATAATTTATGGGAATCGTGTGTGACTATGGGCACTCAGTGGCAATATAAACCCACCAACGATAAACTAAAATCGGCAGACCGTGTGATTGATATGTTCATTGAAACGCGTGCAAAGGGGGGGAATTTATTGTTAAATATCGGATTGAATCCCTGGGGTGAAATACCAGATCCTGAGTCAAGAAACCTAAGCGAACTGGCAGCCTGGTATTTTATAAATCAGGAGGCCATAATAAACGTACGCCCCTGGATTATTTTGCACGAAAACAACATCTGGTATACAGCTTCGAAAGATAAGAAAACAGTATATGCCATCATCAAGGGAGAAAAGGGATGGTCCAGGGGTGAACGCAAGGATTTTATCCTGACCTCTGTAAAAGCAACGCCACAAACTAAAATATACGTTCTGGGGCAAAACGACAAAGTAGTTGAATACAAAACTACCGATGCCAAATCTACTTTTAAAATGAAGGATGATGGTCTTCATATTTCTGTGGTACGCGCACAACGTATTTACAACAATAATAAATGGCCTAACCCCGTTGTGGTGAGATTGGAGAATATTGAACCAGCACTTGATCCGCCTGTTGTACAAACCAATAGCGCCAGATTAAAAAACAATACTTTAATCCTTAGTGGTCAACTTTTAAATAAAGGCGATAATGAAAATTTAATGTTTGCCTTTGAATATCGCCCTTATGCCGGCTTTGTTGAAAACCTTTATGCTACAGAATGGACAACAACTCCTTTGACCGAGTTAACTCAGCAAGGAGAGTTCTCCTTTCAGCTAGATAACCTTGAAGAGAATACACGCTACGAATTCAGAGCTGTTGTCATTCATCCTAAAATGCGTATTTACGGCGATACGATGCAAAGCATCACAGCAAAACAATAGCATTAAAATAAATGAGTTAAGCGAAAGTGAATTTATTAAAAATAAAATAACTACCACCATGAATATAATTAACGGATTATTCTTGTTCCTACTCGTTTTTTTAGGATGTACACCATCCCATAAAACAAATGAAATCAGTCAACCCAATATATTATTTATTTCTATAGATGATTTAAACGATTGGATTAAACCTCTGGGCGGGCATTCACAAGCCATTACCCCTCATTTAGATAAATTATTTAAAAGCGGAGTAGCCTTTAGCAACGCACACTGCTCACAGGCAGTATGTACAGCCTCGCGAAATTCTCTATTAAGTGGTTTACATCCCTCTTCAACAGGTTGGTATGCCTCTACGGCTGCTATGAGAAAAAATTACGATACGATAATGAAAGATCATATGATGCTACCTGAATATTTTAAAAACAATGGCTACAACACCTATGCTGTTGGTAAAGTTTTTCACGATGGCATATCTGATCATCCCAATCATACTGCTGATTATTGGACAGAACATGCTCCTGCTTTCTGGAAAAACATGGAAGAATCGATAAAAAAGAATGGTTATGGTTATCGGGGAATGATGTTTTATCCTTTCCCAAAAAATGGAGGTCAACTGGTTGAATTATATGGAGAAGACACGATCAACAACTACTATAAAAATGTTAAACGTTTTTATTCCCTTTGCGGTGGTCCTCTTTCAGATGATATGATACCCGAGAAAGGAATGTATGATGAACAAATAGCACATTGGGCCATTGATAAAATCAATCAAAAGCAGGATAAACCTTTTTTTATGGCGGTGGGTTTTATTCGCCCTCACGTACCTTATACAGCTCCACAAAAGTACTTCGATTTGTACAATAAGGATTCCATTATCGTTCCTGATATTCCTGAAGACGAATTTAACGACATTCCTATGATGGGAAAATCCATCGCCTATGGAAGTACGCCTAAAGGAGGCTGGTTCGATGTAAATAGTAAACAGGAAATTCTTCCTGAGTTAGTTCATTCCTACCTCGCCTGTGTTTCTTTTGTTGATGATCAGATTGGGAAGGTAATGGAAGCCCTGGAAAACAGTCCTAACGGTAAAAACACCATCATTGTACTCTGGTCTGATCATGGACAGCATCTGGGCGAGAAACGTCATTTCCGTAAGCAAGCCCTTTGGGAAGAGTCCACGCACGTTCCCCTGTTTATTAAAATACCCGGAGAAAAAAGAGAAGACCAGAGGTGCGCTCAGGTAGTGAGTTTATTAGATATCTATCCTACACTGGTTGATTTATGTCATTTACCTGAATCTGAAAAACTGGAAGGAACAAGTTTAACTCCTCTTATCAAAAAACCTGAAATGACCTGGGAAAAACCCGTGGTGAGTACCTGGTATTATAAAAACCATTCCATCCGCAGCAACCATTGGAGATATATACATTACAGAGATGGTGGTGAAGAACTATACAATCATGATAAGGATCCCGGTGAACACATCAATTTAGCTAATGACCCTCGTTATGCAAAAGTAATTGAAGAACATAAAAAATGGCTACCCAAAAGCGATGCCATACCGGCTGGAAAAACAGCATATACACCCGATAATCTTGATAAAAGAATACAGGGATGGATAAAAAATGATTCTATACCAATGTGGTTGAGATGATCAATAGGGAGAGAGCCAAGAGGTATATAAGCTAAAAGCCTTAAGCGTAAAACCAACCCATACCCGGTGCTTGATGCAGAAATTTTGTCTGTGACCTTTAAAAAGAAAATACTTAGCTCAGTTTAGCTTAAATATTTTCTTTTTAAAGCACCGGATTTGATTCAAAAGACTTACGTTCCCCGATATAAGATGAGTTTCTTGTTAATATTTATTAGCCATATGATGACACACTTAATAAATCAAATATTAGTCCTCCTATTCTTTATCACAATTATTTCCTTTTCCAGTAAGAATAATCACTCTGTTAATGGCCAAATTCCCTCGATGATTGATAATCCTCGTTATTTTGATTCAGTAAACGGTGATGACAAAAACGATGGTTTGACACCCGAAACTCCATGGAAAAGTCTTATTCTATTAAATCAAATAACCTGCTTTCCCGGAACATCCATTTACCTAAAAGCAGGTTCGCAATGGCATGCTTCAATTGCCTTACATGGCTCAGGTTCTGGCGAATATCCTATTGTAATGAATTGCTATGGAAAAGGAAAAGCACCTATTATTTCTGGTGATCATACGCGCTATACACTCAAGCTGGAAAACCAGCAATATTGGGAAATTAAAAATGTAGAAATCAGTAATTATCACGCATCTGAAGAAACCCTTTCTATGACTGATTGGGAACTACACAATATCAACTATTGGGCAGAGGGCAATGAGCTTCCTCAGGATACTGTTTCTAGAATCAATAAAGTGGCAATTCTGGTTTTAGCAAAAGATACCGGAGAACTTAAGCATCTACATTTCTCAAACCTGGAGATACATGGTGTTAACGGAAATATTTTTGATAAGGATAATGGAGGATTATTCATTCAAATTACCGGAGATAAAAAACGAACCTGGTTTTCTGATCTTCTTGTCGAAAAGTGTTATATCCATGATGTAGACAGAACAGGTATTTCAAATCGGTCAAGCTGGAATAAAAGAACATCAGATACAAATACCAATTGGGTACCCTCTGAAAATATTATTATTAGAAATAACACCTTTGAACGAACAGGAGCCAATGCCCTGATTATCCGGGAGGCTCAATCACCCTTGGTAGAATATAATCTGTTTGACCATTGCGCTATTAAACACACCGGTAATACTTCTTTTCCCTTTAATTGCAACGATGCTCTCTGGCAACACAACGAAGCTCGTTTTACCAAATATAACGCGGGAGATGTGGATGCTGGTGGTTTCGATAGCGACTACAGATGTAAAAATACCATTATACGGTATAATTTTAGCCACGATAATGAATATGGAGGAGTATTAGTCTGCTGTCAGGGAGGTGATGAAAGCAGGTTTAACCTTGGTACGCAGATATGCTATAATATTTTTGCCAATAACCTAAATCATGTATTTCGCATTTCAGGAGTTCCTTCAAATACGCATATTTACAATAATGTGGTTTATCATGCTGACGATACAAAACCTGCCGAACTAATCTGGCATAAAAAATGGGGTGGCTACCCTTCGGGAACAACATATTCAAATAATATATTCTATTCCAACAAACAAAACCTCAGCATAGACCTTTCAAAAAGTAAATATAACCAATTCCTGAATAATATATTCTACGGGAAATTTAGTGGTGATACCCCTCATAATCAAATCAATGCCAATCCTTTATTTCACTTAACCAATTATAATGGAACACCCACTCCGGAAGCTTTTATGATTCTAGCCGACTCTCCTGCCATTCATTCAGGAACCCAAATAAATAATTGCCCGGTGTTTGATCTTTTTGGAAATACTATTCAAATACCTCCTAACATTGGAGTTCATAAATTTTAAATAACTACCCTGCTGTACCTCATTAACATGATGATATTGAACATTATTAAAACTTTAAGTCATAATCTCCATCTATATAAATTATAACAAACAACTACTGAAATACTTTTACTAAAGAAAAATTATAATGAAAATATTACAACGTATTGTCCTTTTTAGTATCATATGCATCCTTTTTACCAACTGTAAAGGTTTACATCAAATAAAAAATACAGGCAGACAAACCCATAGCCTTGATATTTACCTCTTAATAGGTCAATCGAATATGGCAGGTAGAGCTCCAATTGAAGAACAGGATAAGGATACCTTACAAAATGTTTATTTATTCACAGGTCAAAAAACAAATAAATGGGAAAAAGCAGCCAACCCATTAAATAAATACTCATCAATCCGGAAGAAACCCGAACTACAGAAATTAAATCCGGGTTACAGCTTTGCTAAAAAAATGGCATCCTCAAGTAAAAACCCTATTGGACTGGTTGTAAATGCTAAAGGAGGAACTAAAATTGAACTTTGGGCACCTGGATCTGAGTTCTATAACGAAGCAGTCATACGTACCAAAGAAGCTATGAAAGATGGCAAACTAAAAGGAATTCTCTGGCACCAAGGCGAAGCTAACTCTTCCAAATATCAACAATATATGCCACAAATCACTACGCTAATTGAAGCTCTACGCGAAGAGTTTAATCAACCCGACTTACCCTTTGTAGCAGGACAGTTATCAGAAGATAAAGAAGCGCGGATTAACTTTAACCAGATGATTATCAACTTACCACAGCAAATCGATCATGTAGCAGTAGTTAGTTCCAAAAATACAAGCACCATCGATAGTACTCACTTCGACAATAAAAGTCAGAAGAAAATGGGGAAAAGATATGCCCATCAAATGACTAAACTATTGTCGGAACAGCAAAAAGATAGAAGTGAGTAACTTTTATACAAAAAAACAATCCTCACTCTTACAAATAAGCAATTAAACATTAAAAACATCATTCATTGCTACAGTTAAATTATGACACAACTAAGCTATTAACCGTATTATAAGCACCTAATAATAATCTACTCTATGAAAAAATTTACAATTATTAAAACCTTTACTGCTATTATTGCACTACTATGTCTCCCCATAACCACAAAAGCTCAAACCATATTAAATCCAACGCAAGACACCTACATTCAGGGAGGAGATAATTCTACTACCAATTTCGGCTTAAGTGAAGAAATTAGAATTAAAGGCAATGCAACAGAAAGCTACTGTAGAAAAGGATTATTGCAATTCGACCTCTCTTCCATTAGCTACGTAAGTAGTGCCACTCTACGAGTATATGCCAATAGCTCCAATTCGTTTGATATAACTGCCTACAAAACCACCGATGATTGGAATGAAACTTCAGTCACTTGGGATTCGGCCCCAAGTATTGGAGACTCCATTATTTCCACCACTATATCCTCGGAAGGCATTTATTACCAATGGGACATCACCTCTTTTGTACAAGAACAGTTTTCTGGCGATGGAACAGTAAGTATTTATTTGGCAGATGCAACACTAACCAAAAAAAATGTGGTTTTTAACAGTAAAGAAACAGGGACAAATATGCCTGAGTTGGTTATAATCGAAGAAGAAATAAATTATTCTTCATTACCATCAATGTCCGATGCCTATACCTATTATTGGGGTTCAACAAAATATGTAACAAACTATGGCTCAGAAACCAGTTTAGCCATAAAGTACGATAATTCTTGTAAAAAATGTACTGACTCTTATATCCAATTTGATATCAGTTCATTTTCAGATCCCTTAAAAGAAGTTTATCTTAATCTTTATGCCGATAGCCTTGAAAGAAGTACACGAATTTCTATTTATGCCTTGGATGAAGATGAGACGTGGGATGAGTCAGAGATATCAGGATATAATAACCCCACTTCCAATGAGCGAATTGGCATCTATAATATTTCCTCTACTGGTGAAAACATATTTGATATTAGCGATTATTTTAATCAAGCAATCACAAATAACAGGAAAAATATTACATTACTAATCAAAGAAAATGAAGGAGCTTATGTCTCATTTTACTCAAAAGAAGCTTCTGATCACTCGCCTGAAATACTTTATGGCTCAGAAACTACCACATATTCTACTTCAGAAATCTTATCTGGAACTTTTTATATTGATAGCGAAAGTGGAGATGATTCTAATGATGGAACTTCTGAAGACAAACCTTGGCAAAGTATGTCAAAACTAAATGATTTAACCTTTGCGCCAGGCTCAAGCATTCTATTAAAAAGAGGTGGGATATGGAAAGAACAAACTTTATCGTTTAAGGGATCAGGTACAGAGAATGAACCAATTATTATTAGTGCTTATGGAACAGGAGATAAACCAAGCTTGCAAGGTGATGGAGCGGTATATGAGATAATCAGCATTTTTAATCAGCAATACATTGAAATATCCTATTTAGATATCCAAAACCAAGGGTCTTCTATGGATAATCTGCGCAGAGGTATCTATGTGCTAGCTGACAATTATGGCAAAATCAACCACCTGGAATTTACCAATATTGATTTTTCAAATATTAACGGAAGCGATGGAACGGTTAGTGGCGTTTATGGGAACAGCGATGATGAAAAACGTTCCAGCGCAATATTAATGGAAGTAAGAGGTGACGATGTACAAACCTATTTTGATGATGTTTTAATCGACCAATGTTACTTTTATAATGTATCTAATACCGGGTTTTCTAACTCATCGCACTGGACTACGTTAAATTACGACTCTGATTGGAGCGACAATATAGAGGCGGGTACTTCAAATGAGGATTATGTACATAACTTTGTGCCTAGCAAAAGTATACGTATTAAACGAAATCGCTTTGAGCAAATCTACTCACAAGGTTTAATTATCAGAACAGCAGAAAACCCTGTGATGGAATATAACTTATTTTATTATTGCTCTTATGGAGATGGATCTGACAATGCCTGTTTTAACTCAAAAACAACCGGAGCCATTTGGCGTTATAATGAATCTTGCTATACACAATGGCTCAATGACCAGCATGATGGCGCAGGCATTGACGCAGATCTCAGAACGAAAAATACTTTGATTGAATACAATTATTGTCATCATAATCAGTATGGAGGTATTATTACAACTGGCGGAAGTACCGATTCTTCATTTAATGATAGCACCATTATTAGATATAATATTTTGGCAGATAATGATGATAATTCAATTCGTATTTGTAACCAGAATACCAATGCTTTTATATATAATAACCTCATTTATAATGATGATTCAGATAGCAACAAGCTTATTTTTCAACATCTATCCGATGCAACTCCTTCAGGCCCAACAAAATCTCAGGTTTATAACAATATTTTTTATACAACAAATAACAATGGTATTTTCAGTGCTGATGTGGAATGGACGGATTACAGAGTTGAACGTTGCAATTATTCGAATAATCTATACTACGGTATTGCTAATAATGAGTATCCTGATGATGTTCATCTGGTAAATACCGATCCTTATTTTGTTGATGGAACAGTACCTACAAATGACATAGGAGGGTATGTTCTATTAAATGAAGATGGTATTCCAACAGGAGAAATAAATCCGGATTACTTAAGTAGTTTTGAACTAAATCCCAACTCACCTGCAATTGATGCCGGAATTGATGATGAAACCTACATTTTTACAGCTTCAGTTGACTTTAAAAATGAAACTGTTCCTATGGGATCAACTGTTGATATAGGCCCTTTTGAATACGATCCTTCATCAAATTCAGCTTCAAATATTTCAACTACAGAGGCAATTGAAAAGCTATCCATTTATCCTAATCCAACAAATGATGTATTGCATCTGAATGATAGTTTAGATAGCAATGCCCACTATGTTGTTTATGATTTAAGTGGAAATATTTGTTTGCAAGAAACCCCATACTTAGAGTCTATATCTGTGACAACCTTACCTTCAGGTATATACTTACTTCAAATAAGTACTAGTGAAAAAGTATATCAAACTAAGTTTATAAAAGAATAAGCAGTTAACACACTATTATCTAAACTTCAAAACGGATGATGAAAATAACGATAAACTACAAAAAACTGCATCTCCTGCTGTTATTTACAGGTATTATTTTAAATGCTATGGCACAAGAGCACAAGCGTGTCAGGCAATCAATAAATGAGGATTGGAAGTTTTTCCCAAACCATATTGAGCAGGCATATAGCGAAAATTTTAATGATTCAACCTGGCAGGCTATTACTCTCCCCCATACCTGGAATAAATTAGATGCCATTGATGAAGTAAAAGGCTATGATCGAAAAGTATGTTGGTATAGAAAGACAATATACATCTCAAAAGAAAAAGAAAAACAGCATAGCTATTTATTCTTTGAAGGCGTAAATCAAATAGCCGAAGTTTATGTAAATGGTCAATATGTAGGTAAACATCAGGGTGGCTATACACAGTTCAATTTTGAAATTACCTCTTTGATCAGGTACAATCATAAAAATACAATTGCCATTAAAGTAGATAATCGTCATAATGCAGACATCCCTCCCTTATCGGCAGACTATACTTTTTGGGGAGGCATTTACCGGGATGTATACATGGTATATACCAATGATCTTCATTTCGACAATAGTCATTATGCCTCAACGGGAGTATATATTACAACGCCTGATGTATCAAAAGACAAGGCAACAATAAAAATACGTAGCTTAATCACCAATGAATCATCCACCATAAATAAAGTAAATATCTGCTATACAATTAATAATAAATTTGGAGAACTTGTTTGCACCACAAATAAAAAAATAACTGTTGGAAAAGAAATCCACAAACAAATAATCAGTGAAAATATCGAAATAAAGACACCTAAGTTGTGGTCGCCCCTGAATCCATATTTGTACACGGTAACAGTACAAATTAAGGATGCCGAAACAAGTGAAACATGGGATGAAGTCATTCAACCATTAGGCCTACGGTGGTTTACATTTTCTGCTGAAAAGGGATTCTTTATCAATGGAGAACATATAAAACTGATAGGTACCAATCGTCATCAAGACTATTTAGAGATTGGAAATGCTTTACCCGACGAAATGCATATACGCGATGTGCAATTAGTGAAAGAAATGGGAGGAAATTTCCTTCGCATATCACACTATCCCCAAGATCCTACTGTATTAGAAATGTGTGATAAGCTTGGCATTTTAACAAGCGTTGAAATTCCCATTGTAGATAAAATTACCGAATCACAGGCATTTAGTGATAACTGCTTTCATATGGCAAAAGAAATGGTGTATCAAAATTATAATCATCCCTCGGTTATAATCTGGGCGTATATGAATGAAGTATTGTTACGGCCTCCTTTTAAGCAGGACGAGCAACGTCATGCTATCTATGTAAAAAATGTAACTGGATTGGCCCAACAAATTGAAGATACCTTACGAAAAGCCGATCCTTCACGTTATACTATGATTCCCAATCATGGCGCTTTCGGAAGATATAAGGATGCCAGGCTCACACAAATCCCCATGATAGTGGGCTGGAACCTCTATCAGGGATGGTATGGAGGTAAATTTGCTGATTTTGATAAATATTTAGATAAACACAGAGCAGAGTTACCAACTAAACCTATGATTGTGACCGAGTATGGTGCCGACGTACACGCTCGATTACATTCATTTGAACCCGAACGCTTTGACTACACAGTAGAGTATGGAAACAGATATCACGAGCACTATTTAAAAGCCATTATGGAACGTCCCTTTATTGCAGGAGCAGCTATATGGAATTTAGCCGATTTCTATTCTGCCAGCAGAGGAAATGCTCGCCCCACAGTAAACTGTAAAGGCATTGTAGGATTAGACAGAGAATTAAAAGACAATTATCTGTTGTATAAAGCGCTCCTGCATCAGAATCCGGTTGTGGAACTTGGTCAAAAAGAATGGAAAATACGAGGAGGAACAGCCACTGAAACAAGCGATAAATGCATACAAAGAGTTTATGTTTATGCTAATACCAAAGAAGTAGAGCTATTCTTAAATGGACAAAGCATGGGTATACAACCGGTAAAAGATTACAAAGCATGTTGGAATATCCCCTTTGTCAATGGGAAAAACATACTGGAAGCTCTAAGTAGAGTGAATGGTAAAAGCTATAGCGACAAAAATATTATCGACTTTAAAATGATCCCTGCTAAGCTAAAAAGTAAATCACTTCCTTTTACTGAAGTAAATATTTTATTAGGATCTAAACGATATTTTGAGGACAAATTGTTGAATATTGTTTGGATACCTGAACAAGCTTATGTACAGGATAGTTGGGGATATATAGGAGGCGAACCCTATCGCAGCAAAACAAAATACGGCAGCTTCCCTTGCGCAGATATGGATATTATAGGAACAGACACCGACCCTATTTTTCAGTCCCAACGGGTGGGACTAACAGCCTTTAAGATCGATGTTCCGGATGGAAAATATACCCTGTCATTATTATGGGCTGAATTGGTCTCGGATATTGAACATGAAGAATTAGCATACAACTTAGGTGATGAAAAAATACAAGAAGCCATAAGCCAAAGAGTATTTAATGTAAAAATCAATGATGAAATAGTTGAATACCAATTAAACCTTACCCAGCAATATGGAGCAGAGAAAGCTATTATAAAAAAATATGAGCTGAATGTCACTAATGGTAAAGGGATAAGAATTGAGTTTGAACCTATTTCAGGAAATACGATACTTAATGCTCTGCGACTATATAAAGCCTTATAAAAAGACCTTAGGAATAACGCTAACCCTATTTAAAGCTCCTTCTTGGTACTCACGGAACATCACAACCTTTGGTATCACAATAAGGGGCTGCCCTTTATACTTGCTATTGTACCAGAGATAAATGGCATTTTCAATGCTCATGACAAAATTATGACACCTAATCCGGGTTCAACTTTATCGGTCTGGTATTTTAAAGCTACAGGTATAGCTTTTATGGTAGGTGACATGTTATCTTTTTCGCTGATAATAATGTTGTGTTATTTGCTTCAGATAGATTCTTGTATCCCTTAGCTCAAAACTTAGTTCATGCGGTAATTCTGCAAATAAGGGAGAACCGCCTCCCAATAAAACCGGAATCGTGGTAAGAACCAACTCATCTATTAAGTCCGCTTCTAAAAAATTTCTGATAGTCGTTCCTCCGTCAATGTATAATTTTTCATATCCCTTTTCGTGAATATGCGCTAAAATTTCCGTTAAGGTACCTTTGACCAAAAAGGCTTTGTCCTGATGTGTCTCGGGTATTTCTGTGAGCTTATTGCTCAATACAAAAACTGGTTTACGATAAGGCCAATCAACATCAAATCCAAGAACCGTTTCGAATGTTTTGCGTCCCATAACAAGAGCGTCTATCCTATTCGTGAAATCCATATACCCCATGTCATCGTTACCTGGATTTGGAATGGAATATAGCCAATCTATGCACCCATTTCTATCAGCTATATAACCATCTAAACTTGTTGCAATAAATACGCTGTTTTTTTTATTCATTGTTACTGATTAAAAAGAGCCCGAACAGAACTATCCGGGCTTTTAGATTTACCTTTTATGCGTGCATTTACATTACTCCACTATCAAATTTCTATATTTTGGATATTTCACCGAATACTTTAATTCAAATTCCTTTTTATCATTTGGTTTCAGTTCAAATTCCCATTTCACTTCTCCTGTCTCGGAGTTTTGTTGAGCACCGGAAATATTCTGGATATTTACCTCTATTTCTTCAATTGTAGAAACGGGAACCTGATCCAATATAATCATATAAATAGCCTGGTTTTTATTGTTTTTAACGGTGGTTTTCCAGGCTCGTGTTTCTTCTTTTTTATTTCCAATAAACTGTTTATCAGTAAAGTCTTTTATTTTTTCACGGTTTACAGATACTTTTTTATCTCGACCTAATGATATTTCCAATGTATCGGATGCATAGCGAACATCCATCAGCGTTTTGCCTACATAGGTTTCCTCAAAAAAGACATTGGCTTCACCTTCCAGTAAATTATATTTTTCCCAATCCACAATATTAGCAATCAAAAAAGCATCTTTATCAACTTTGGGTACACAGTAATATTGATAAAATGCAGGCAAATTGTAAAATGCCATATCAACCGTATAATTTTTATTATCTGATTTAATAGTATACGGTGTATGTATTTCAAAGTCAACCGTTGTTTGATTCTCTACTTGTGCTGTTGGTATAGCCAGGCTACTTGTTCCTCTAATTTTCATAGACTTGTCAATATGAACTCCTGCTACCTTACCCGATAAAGCTTCCGATACATTTGATGTTGAACCATATCCAACCACTACAACTTCTTCAAGATCCATTTCATCTTCTTCAAGCGTAATATTCATCACAGCGTTTGATATGGGTAAAGTCTTTGAAGTAAAACCAATAAAAGAAAATGTTAGCTGACTGGAATGGTTAGGGATGGTAATGGAATAATTCCCGTCAAAGTCAGTGACTGTTCCAATGGTAGTGCCTTCAACAACCACATTTGCACCTGGCAATGCTTCTCCATGATTATCCATTACTTTTCCCCGTACACTATTGGCAGATAATTTATAGGTAGGTGGTAAAGAGTTATAATTTAAAAAATAAGTTTGGAGTTCAGGAGCCACACCTGACACATTAGGGTCTGCAGAGGAAAACTTAAGTTTAACATTTGACCAGTCAACTTTTGTATCTTGCTTAACATTGGCCTTATAGATGAGTTGAACCGGTTCATTAATATTTTTTGCACGAATATCATAGGAGGGAAACCAACCTGCATTACCTACTAAATAGGTTAATTCCAATGAATATTTTTTTGTCTGTTGTGCATCAACTTTTACTAAAATTTCTCCCGTTGGATATTCTTTCTTACTGGTCAAAGTATTTATTTGGTTGTGCAAATCCGTTTTTTGTTCATTTAAAGACTTAAGCGTTTTATTCCGCTCTATTTCTTTCATTTTCAATGAAGTTAATCTATTGCTGTAAAAATCTGACGCTTGCTGGAGGTTTGTCACACTCACTTGTTCATTCTTCCCGCCAATATCTCTATTCTCCTGTAAAAACAAGAGCTCGTCCTTAATAATTGCCAAATAAGTATATTCTAATTTAATTTTATCCTCAATAGTTTCCAAACGTTTTTCTAATGCAGTCAATTCAGCTGATTTTTCCATCTTATCCAAATAATTTTGCTGATGATTGACGGATAAAACTGTTACTTCTCCCTCTGCTTTTACCTGAACACTTTTAGCATCAATAAAAGGGGATAAATTAATAAATTTAATAACGGACTTTCCTTTGGGCAAATCGACCACCTTTTGTCGAACAATTTGCGCTCCGTCAAGAAAAACAGTGACTCCGTTTACCTCAGTTTGGACTTCTTTTTCTAGAATCTCTTGTGAGAATACATTGCTAAAAATCAGACTTAATAATAGAATGTTTATTGCTTTCATATGTTTATAATTTTCTTTCAATGGTCAT
>JBFHEL010000058.1:0-15435 GCA_041584155.1 Saccharicrinis sp. | reverse complement strand
GTGGATAAGCGGCTGATGGCAGCTTTGATATTCCTTTCTATTGTAGCAGCTGTCTCATCACTAACTTCCATTACATTGCTCAGATACAACTGAGGGAATACCGAACTTGTTGTTTGTTCAACACAACCATGAGGATACTGTAACAGATATTTTAATCTCCTTCCAAAATCAACAGGAGGTATACATGACATCTCCAATGTGGCTTTGTTTGTTCCCTTCAGGCCAAAGAGGGTATAAGGTATAGCAAGTGTTTGTCCACCCTGAATCACCTGGCTGATAGCACTTATTCTTGGGGGATTAGGGTTTCGAACCTGGATCTCTATCTCATCTGTGGCTGTCTCTGAACCTGATCGGGCAGTTATTTTCACTCTTCCTACCCCTAATAGTTCCGGGATTTGAAGGGTAAATGGTACAATTTGATCGCCTGTTTTATTGAATTGGATGGTGCGCTTGTTCGATTCTTTGACCTGAAGCAAATTGTTTGTTTCAATGGTCACCTCTACATTTTTAATCTTGTCATCCATCGCAAACACCGAAACAGGTAATTTTACTGTCTCTCCCGGACCCAGTACGCGAGGCAGGGTAGCTAACACCATCAATGGTTTTTTAACCGGCGTTGTTTTTTCGGCGTTACCATACATCTGTTCATTACGCGCCACCACCATGGTGCGTACCGAACCAATGTATTGGGGCATGGTAAACTCATGCGTCTGACTATCGCCTTTGCCCAATTCAAATGGGCCAAACACTTTTACCACGGGTTTAAAACGGTTGGCATTGGGGTCATTTTGTTTGTTTTCAAGTTCCCCGTCTCCACCAATACTAAATATTTTTTCTATTTGACCACCATAGGCACCAATAACCTCATTGTACACATCCCATGTTCGAACACCCAGCGCTTCCCGGGCATAAAAATAGGACCAGGGCTGAGGTGTTTTAAATCGGGTAAGATCCAGTAAACCATCCTCTACCATAGCGATGGTATAGGTCATTGGCTTACCGGTTTTTTCACTCACCTTAATTTTAACTTTTTGTTCCGGAGTGAGTGTCTCGGGCATCTGAATAACCGGGTTCAGATGAGTTTCTGCGTCTTCTATCAGCAGAGGTGTAATACCATACATTCTGATGGGCAGGTTATTGGCTGTTTGAGCATGAGCTTGTAAGAGTGTAACATGCACATAAATATTTGGTGTCATCTCTTTGGTTACTTCAAACTCAAAAGAGGTAAATTCCTTTTGTGTATTAGCCCAGTATTCCTTTACTATCTTTGAGCCATTCTCAATAGATACCAGAGCTCTTCCATTCTCTGAAGAAGCAAAATTTACCTGAGCCATCTCGCCCACATTATATTTATCTTTCTCGGTAGATAGGGTGAGCATGGATACATCTTCGGGGTTATCACCAACAGGCTTAGCAGCATAGCCGGGCCAATCAACATAAACAACATGGCCGCAGATATGACCACTTACCGGATCAAAAACACGAACAAGGTATCTTCCCCAATCGGGATATTTTACTTCCATTTCAAATGAACCCACGCCATTCTGTGTGTTCAACTTACCCTCACTAATAATTTGTTCAGAAGAGGAGGAGACATAACGGGCCAGATTATCTTCATCACTTTCCCACCACCAGCGCCAATTCACCTTATAGACTTTATATGTCAGGTTTTTTCTTGAGATGGGTTCTCCTTCACTATTTACGCTTACTACCTCAATTTTATGTTTTTGGTCGGTTACCAGCATTCCTCTTTTATCCCCAACGGGCATTTTTACCCCTACATATGATAGGTAAGGACTGTAAGGAATAGAGAATCTGTCGATGCTGAAGTCACCACTCTTTTCAAATACCCGTGTTCTGAATGAAGCTTTTAACATACCAGGCGCCTGGTCGCTTACTTCAAGGTTACCTCTCACATGAGCAATCCCTTGATTATCAGTTTTACCTTCAAATAGCATTACTTCTTCACTTGAAAAGCTTCGGGTCGGATCATCAAAAGTATATTCGGTGTATTTACTGAATTTAGTGGGAATGGAAGATAAAGTGGCATAAACATTGGCTTCCAGGTTCTCTGCAACAGCTCCATGGAGCCATTTTACTTCCATTTGCCCTTCGATATAAGGTTTAGCCACCGAAAGTTTATCAGCTCCAAAATCCATTTTTATTTTTAGTCTGTTGGGTTTGATGGTTTCTACTTTTAGCATCTTACTAAAAACAGTTCCGCCCACAAAAAAACGAGCCATCCAGTTTCCTGTAGGGGCTTCTGTATCGGTGGCCACCTTAAACAGGTACATATTGTTTTTTCCCGCTGTGCTGACCATTCGTTTGACCAACTGCCCGTTGGGATTGCTGAGCTCAAAGATAACAGGATGTTTTTGCGGTAATGTCTTGTCCTTATCTTCAAGTATAAAAGATACAAAAAGGGTGTCGCCAGGTCTCCAGACACCACGCTCTCCATAAATATAACCTTTTAAGCCCTTTTGGATAGTTTGGCCTGCCACATCAAAACGGCTTAAGGACAGAGAAGAACCTTCGTCCAGTTTTAGGTAACCTCGCTGATTTTCGTGTTTTGCAATCAGCAGGTAAGGTTTTCTGCTCACATCTATGCGCACCAACCCTTCTTTATTGGTTTTGGAAGAACTTATCAATTGATTTTGATAATTGTAAATATCAACCTCCACGTTGGGTAATGGTTCAGTGCTTCTAAGATCCGTTACGGCAACTAACATCTCTTTGTCGCTCCCTTTTTTAGCGATTAGCCCCAGGTTTGAAGCCAGAATATTTCTGCTGGCATAACGATTACTGTTGTAATAAGCATCACTACATGGATTATCTCTTTCATCGTAATTGTTATAGTAGTAATAGTCATTATCCCAATAGCTTGATTCTGCATCCGGACTGTCGTAATAGGCTATTTCATCTTCGGTAATTTTATCCGGATCGGAGGCGAAGTCATCCTGATCGCTCTCTTGTGTATCGGCACATGGATAAATGGCGTTTTTACGGGTAAACTGGAGTTCAACTCTGTAAATAGCACCACGATCTACATTAATAAGATCATTCAGGTTTAGAGAGAATGTATTCCATTTATTCAGGTCGATGGTTCTATCGGAATTTAAAGGAATGGTTTTCTTTAACACCAATCTTCCTGCTCTTTTTAGCTGATAATCGCCATCGAGTTTATTTACCTGAAGAAAGGAAGCTACGTTGTTTTCAAAAATCTTTATTACCCTAACCTGTACTTCCTTTAAACTTACTGCCTTAAAAGGTAGCGTCAATCCGCTTGACTCAGGTAAAATTGTACCCCTACCAAGAAATTCCACCTGAGGTTTAAGACTTGTAAAAGTAAGGTTGAACTTTTCCTGACTATCGTATTTAGTTCCTAAAATATTTTCTATACCCTCATGAATAATGAGCGAAGCATCTCCGGTAATGGAATAATCGGGAGAAATTTTTATGATATTGTTTTCAATGCTTGTGGAAAATCCAACCGAAGGGCTTAATGTGATTAGTCCATTTAAGTCTTGCTCCGGATTTAATGGGTCGGTAAATACAATTTCTATTCCCTGGCGGGGATAAAAAACAGTTCTTGCAGTAGTTAATTCAAAATCATTAATACTGGGAATTTTAACCTTCTCCTGATCTTCTTTATCAACTCCAATGGGCCCACCATCGACTTCAATTTTAACATGACTGGCGCTTTTTTCTCTTTTTACATGGTGAATTACAAAAGGATATTGATTTTGTTTTTGGGTATTTAACCACTCTACCTTAAGTTTTTCATTTTTTTGATTTGCAGTAACCATTTGATGAATAGCAAGGGTATCGGCAAAGTCTGAAAGAATCAGTATTCCATTTAGTTGATAGTCAGATAGGTCTTTGCGTTGATAGGGCTGCATTTCGCCCATTTCTATCCTGAAGTTTTGGGTTATGGTTTGAAAAGAGAAGTCGAAATCTTCTTCAGCATCAGGAAACACCTGCGACAACCTCACCTTTATTTTGTAAACAGTTGCCTGACTTAATTTTTCTGCAGGCTTAAATACCAATGATTGTTGGTCGTTCCAATAAGCTTCTCCCTTAACTGAGGGGGAAATTTTTAAAATGCTTGAAGATGCCACGTTACCTGGTTCAGCAGCGCTGACCGGTTCTGAAAAACGGATCATGATATCGGCCTGATTACTTACCATACCCGAGGTAAAGGCAGCTACTTTTGGATTATATTTAACTTCCGTAAGGGTAGCTTTTTCGTTAGAGGAATTGTTGCAGGCTGTCATCAAAAGCACACATAACAACACCATAAAACCATGCAGTTGTTGGTATTTCATAAGATTTATTTAAAAAAGTTCATTAATTCTTCACTGATGATTATTTTGTACTGATGATGTGAGTATTACCTGTTAAAATATATCATTTTGAAAGAAGATACAATATTACAAAAAAATGTTTTATGATATATTTAATTGACATAAAACATAGTATAATAGTATTTTATATCCGGCGTGCGATTTGAAAGTGCTCGCCGGATATTTATTGAGGTGTTTGACACATTACATTTTCACATACGAAATCTTCATATCAGGAATACATAATGGTATAGTAGTTTCTATACTTATGTTATACCACTGTATAACAGTCAGTTGTTTTGTGTGCTTTTATGAAAAAAACAAGAAATAATAGATTGTTATTTACTGGTTTGTAGTTGTTTAGCCATTGCTGCCCCGATTAAGCTTTCAAGAGGAGTACCTCCTTTAGAATCTCCAATAATCATGGTTTGAGGGAAACTTATTTTAGCAATTTCTGCAGCTACCTTTATATCACGATTGAGTTCCATTTGCAATTTTACTTCAGGAGTAATACCCGCTTGTACTTTTTTAGCGATTTCATAGGCTTCTGCATCGGCTGTTACCTTTTTTTTCTGAGCATTTAATCTTTCTGTCTCCAGAGCTATGGCAGCCAGCTTTTTATTGGTTTCCTCTTGCTTTAATTTGGTTTCAATAGCAATTAGTGCTTTCACCTGTTCTTTCTCCTGGGTTACTCTTTCCTCTGCCTTATCACGCTCTCCTTGCGCTACAATACGTTGTTGCTCGGCTTTAGCTGTCTCAATCATTTGCTGCTCAAGCTGACGTTTAGCCGACTCGTCTCTTTGGGCCTCTAGACGTTGTTTAAAGGTGGCTTCCAAGTCTATTTTGTCAACAATAACCTGTGAAACAATGATGTTGTTTTCTGACAATTCATGAGGAATTCTTTTAGGTATACCATGTTCCAATATTTTTTCAACGATGTAGCTGGTCTGAATTTCTTTAATGCTACGATTGGTGTTAGTCATTTCAATGTTATTGTAAATAGTGTCTTTCACCTCAATTTTATTTACAGCATAGGTACCACCTTTCAACTGTTCTTCAAATGTTTGGCGAAATGATTGCGCTTCGCCGGAAATATAATTTTGGGCAGCAAACATATAGCCGGTATTGGTTAATTGCTCGCGGACAGTTGGAATAATGGTGTTGTTAACCAGGTTACTCATGGTACGATATTTTACTGCCAGGTTGATAAAGGAGTCTTCATCGTCGGGTAATTGAAAGCGTAATGAAACATGGCCATTGGCCGTTACCTGATCGATAAAGCGAATGGGGATAGGACGCATTACACCTTCCAGCTCATCTACATCCGACTCAGTATCTGCACTTACCACTTTTACATCGATATATTTTTGCCATTTATCAATTTTAGCAAAACCGCGCCATTTGATACCTTGTTCCATTACTGCACTCATTTTTCCGGTTGGTGAAACCAATAGATAATTAAAGCCTCTATCGGCAAAAAAGAATAATGATTGTAAAAGCATCAGGAATAAACCAACAGACATTAGTATGTAAGCATGTTTTTTAGTGGTCCCTCTCAGCCAGGAAGGCACTTTGCTATTCTGTTTTTCAATTTTTGATAAAATAAATGCTGCTGCACCCGCCAGAAGCACTAAAAAGCCTAAGAATGTACTCATAGGTGTTTAATTTAAGTTTATATGAATTAATTGAATATGTCTTTGTGTTTTAGTTCGGTAACTGTTCCAAATTGAGCTAACTTATCAAAGTCTATCCTCTTTTTATCACCCACAATGGTTATGATTATTTTTTTGTTTTTAATGTATTTGTTGTAATAATCTTTTACATTTTCAAATGATAAGGAGTCTGTCTGCATATAAAGCAGCTTATTAGGATCTTCGTCAAGACCCAGATATTTCCAATAAGGAATATTTCTTGTTATATACCGAAATCCGGGACGATTATTATTGATCGATTGTTTCAGGTTATTTTTTATGATACGCATACGCTCAGGTTTTTCAGGCATTTCATTAAGGAGTCCGGTAAAAACCCCGAGGGCTTCAATGGTTTTATCGGCTTGGGTACCTAAGGTGCCCTTAAAATATTCAGGCTTACTCCTGTCGTAGGGCAAGAAGCTATATCCATAAGCGGCATAGGCCAAAGATCTGAATTCGCGAATTTCCTGAAATATCAGAGAAGACATATCGCCACTAAAATAAGCATTAAAGGCTTGTTTGTTTAAGTTATCTGCGGGTTCATTATCGTTGGCAATAACAAATAAATTAATGTGTGACTGAACAGCTTTTGTATCGTTCAGAAAGTATATTTGATTTGTGTCTGTCGACGCCATCGATTTAAGCATATATTCATCGGATGGAATCAGGTCATTTATAAAGGTGAGATTATTGGTGATCTGGGTTTTGAAATCATTTTCATTGAGTAGACCGCAGTAATGAAACTCAGCGCCTTTTTGTAATGTATTTTTAACGGTCGCCAGTAAATCATCAACCGACATGGCCTTAATATCCTTTGCCGTTTTTGTAAGCAGATATTCTGATTGATTGGAGTACAAGACATACTCTTCCATAGCCTTTAATTCTATATCAATATCCTTGCGATTCATTTTTTTGTTCAGCTTATATTCACGTACCAGTTTAAGCTTTTCTTTTTCATCAAAAACAGGATGGCTAATTAAGTCATTAATTAGTTTAAGGGTTGGCTCCAGATTATTTTCTAGCCCGGTAAGACTTAAGGTAAAGTTGGTTGGATTGGCATTAACATAATAGTCTGCACCAAGCTTTTGTAATTGTTTCATAAAATCGGCATAGGGCAGGTCCTTTGTTCCGCAATACTGCAAAATATCGGCAGCTAATAAAGCTTCAATGGATGCATTAGTTCCGGTGCTGAATTTAATGTCTAAGGAAAAAATGTGGTTAATAGGATTTTTAACACAGTAATAAGACACACCATCAAGTAATTGTCCTTTCTCAAAATCAGAGCCTTCTTCAAGAAAATGGGGTTTTACTGTTTCACTTTCCTTTTCCTCCAATAGCTTTGCATAAGTTGATTGTTCTTCTGAATTTTTGGGTTTAACAGGCTTGTAAGGAGGTTTTTTTATCTTGTCTTTTTTAGGGAATCCCATTTTCGAATAAAAGGCTAAGTAGTTATCACCATAATATCTATTGGCTATTTTCACCACCTCGTCTTTAGATATTTGATTTATTCTGGAGGAATAAGCCATCTTATCTTTCCAGTCCTGATTATAAACAAATGCATTCATAATAGCATAGGTTCGCCACCTGGAATCCTCTATGCTTTGTTGGTTTTGAGTAATTAATTCGAGTTTTACCGCTTCCAATAAATCATCACTAAAGTCTCCGTTTTTGAGTTTGTTTATTTCATCTAATACCATTTTTTCGGCTTTATTTAACGATTGTCCTACTACTTTAGGAATCATCACAATAAAATCTCCGCCTAATTCTTCAAAGTTCATGCAGTCGGCATCGGCACTCATCAGCTTATTATCATTGACCAGTTCATCTAATAATCCGGTTGATGAATAGTTTGATAATAAGCGGTGACAAACCCTTAAAGTTAATTCATCGGGGTGGCCAAGGGCTACTGTATGATAACCCAGCACCCCAACTTTTATAGGTAATAATCGTTTATTTACCTGAACTCTTCCTTTGAAAGGTTCTGTTTTTATTTCATTTTCTTGCGGTAGTGTTTTTGCTTTCCAGATCGCAAATTTTTCTTTAATTAAAGGCTTAACCGATTCAGCATTAAAGTCTCCCGTTAGTATTAATGCCATATTATTGGGTACGTAATAGGTCTCAAAATATTCTCTCATCCTGGATAAGGATGGGTTCTTCAGGTCTTCGGATGAACCTAAGATGGTTTGGTCACCATAAGGAGTACCATTGAACATTTCTTTAAATAGGTCTTGTATAAATGCAGACCCCATATTATCGGCCTTACGGTTTTTTTCTTCGTAAATGGTTTCCAGTTCCGATTGAAAGAGTCGGAAAACGGGGTTTATAAATCGGTGCGAATACACTTCGAGCCATTTATCCATCTCTGTTGCAGGAAAGGAATTCAGGTATCCAATATATTCATAGCCAGTAAAAGCATTCAAATGATCACCACCCATATTATTAATGATTTTATCAAATTCATTAGGAATGGCATAGTCGGCTGCCTTGATAGATAAGGCATTTATCTTTAACTGAATGGCTTCGCGTTCTTTTTTATCGGTAGTTTGCCCCAGCTGATCATAAGCCCAGGCAATGCTATCTAAATAAATTTTTTCTTCCTGATAATTTATTGTCCCTATCTGGTCTGTGCCCTTAAACATAATGTGTTCAAAGTAATGGGCTACACCGGTGGCATCCTGGGGATCGCGCTTACTCCCTCCTTTAACAGCTACCATACCCATAACGGCTGTTGCACTGTGGTCTTCATTCAGGTAAATGGTTAAACCATTATCGAGTGTGTATTTTTCTACCTGTAGGGCAGAGGGTATATCCTGCGATGAAAGGCTAAGATAAAATAGAGAGAGAAGAAAAATTATACCTTGTTTCAACATAGTAATGCTTATTTGGTTTGGTTAATATTTTAGGTGCCTAAATATATATGTTATGTTTGTTGCGAACAACAATTACAGATTGAATATTAAACTAAAATGATTATTTATTCCATTTTGGGCACTCTCTTTAGCTGTGGTGATGCTCTATAGGTACCTGATTGGTTTTTAAAATCAAGTGAAAAAAGAGGTGCAGGTATGAAATAAAACTGGAGAAATTGACCATCAGTATATCATAGGTTTGTTATAGCGCTGTGTGAACGGAAATCTATTTTTAACCTACCAGTTTTAATATTTTCACTTTATATATCTTATGACTGGGTGAATTGTAGGTTATGTTATTTAATAAACTTAATGTGTGTTACAAAATATTTATTCTTCATCTATATTGTTGGCAATAATAAGCTACTAGGCGAGTTGTACTTTTATTAAAGCCAGGTTTATTTAAATTTACCGTAAATTTTAAAATAGTAACTTACCCCTCTCTAAAACATTATAACCGGAAATATGGATTCTATTTATTTTGATTATTTTCTATTGCCTCTATTGATTTTTTTGGCACGTATTTGCGATGTTACATTGGATACGATAAGGGTGATTATGGTCTCTAAGGGATTTCGAAAGTATGCGCCAATAATTGGTTTTTTTCAAGTACTGATTTGGATTGTTACTATTACCCGGATCATGGAAAACCTTGATAATTGGCTGACTTATATAGCTTATGCTGCCGGGTTTGGTATGGGTACTTATATTGGAATGCTGATTGAGAATAAGATTGCGATGGGATATGAACTTCTTAGAATTATCACTCGCTCAGAGGTGGATGAGCTGGTAAGTGTATTACGGCAAAAGGGATATATAGTTACCAGTGTTGTAGGGGAAGGAAGAAGCGGTGCTGTGGGTATTGTATTCCTTATATTAAAAAGGAAAGTTACTCGTGATGTTATTGAATTAGTAAAGCAGTATAATCCCAAGGCCTACTATACCATAGAAGATATGCGTTTCGTTTCTAACTCTTCTAATTTTTCAGCTGATAAAAAAAATATGTGGTTCCGGCGCTAGTTTAATGAAGCTTAGATTACTTTTTTGTAAGTAAATAGGATGGTTATCTGCATTCAACAATTAACTCATAAATTAATAGGAACACACTTTATAGTGTCCTATTATTTTGAGATAAGGTGTATTTTATTTGAGGAGATATTTATTATCCTATTGTGGAATTAGGTTTATTTCATGGTACAATTCTTATAACCAGACTATATTAGTTCAAATGCAAAAGACGGTATACGCAAACCACACCCTTTGAGATAGAATTGTTTTACTATATATACTGTCATTAATCCACGGCATAATACGAAGTGTTCACTTCATGGTATTAGATATCCAAGTCTGCACCTACATTTATATTTAAGGTTCATTTTATCGGTATCAACTGGTTAAAAATACTTTTTTTTCACAAACACTATTCAATTTACCGGCTTATAGTGTTTAAAAGTAGTTTTTAATTTCGTAAGAATAGTTTATGATGTTTAATAAACATGATAATTATTCTATAAAATTTATAATCTTTGTATGCTTATCATAAAATAATTCCTATATGAATAAATTAAGAATTGAAGGTTTATCCAAGACTTACGATAATGGCGTAAAGGCACTGGATGATGTGAGTATTACCATTGAAAATGGTATGTTCGGACTCTTGGGACCAAATGGTGCCGGAAAATCATCCTTAATGCGAACACTGGCTACTTTGCAAGAGGCTGACAAAGGTACTGCCTTTTTAAATGAGGTTAATATATTTGAGCAACCTGCAGAATTAAGAAAAGTATTGGGTTATTTGCCTCAGGAGTTTGGTGTTTATCCCAGGATTACAGCTGCCCAATTACTCGATCATATTGCTGTTTTAAAGGGAATTACTTCAAAGGGTGAGCGTAAGGAGTTAGTCAATTATCTTCTGAACAAGGTTAATTTATATGCTAATCGTAACAAAAGTGTTAAGGGGTTTTCGGGAGGAATGAAACAGCGTATAGGTATTGCCCAGGCATTAATAGGAAAACCTAAATTGATTATTGTAGATGAGCCAACGGCAGGTTTAGATCCTGGAGAAAGAAATCGTTTTTATAACCTGTTGGCAGATGTGGGCAATGAGGTAATTGTTATTTTATCGACACATATCGTTGATGATGTTCGGGAGCTTTGTACCAATATGGCAATTATGAATTTTGGTCAGATCATATATCTCGGTTCACCCAAAAATGCTATCGATGAGTTAAACGGAAGGGTTTTTCAAAAAGCTGTATCACGCGATGAACTGCAACAATATGCCACTGATTATACTGTAATATCCAATAAGATGGTTGGAGGGCAACCGCTTATTCATGTGCTAAGCGATAGTAAGCTCAATGGAGGTTTTGAAGAAGTGAGTCCTAATCTTGAAGATGTATTCTTTTCTAAAATTAATACTTCTGCAGTCATTGTTTAATCTTTAAGCCCTCAATTATGTTTTTAACTTTTGTATTTTCAGAGATAAAAAATGCACTTAAACAGCCAATGGTGTATATTTTTTTTACTTTAATCACCTTACTGGTTTTTGGAGCTACCGTTAGCGATAATATTACCATCGGAGGTTCGGTAGGAAACGTGTACCGAAATGCTCCCTTTGTAATCACCATGTTTACCTCTATATTAAGTATTTTTGGTTTATTAATGGCTACGGCATTTTTTAATAATGCTGCGTTAAGAGATTTTAACCATGGCTTTCATGAAATACTTTTTTCAACGCCCATAGGTAAGTTTGGTTTCTTCTTTGGCAGATTTAGTGGTGCTTTATTTCTATCCACCATTCCTTTATTAGGCGTATTTGCCGGTGTTATCCTGGGGTCGTTCCTGGGGCCAATACTGGGGTGGGTCGATGCCGATAGGTTTGGTTCTTTTTATATCGCAACCTTTGTTAATAATTACCTCTTATTTATATTACCCAATATGTTTATTGCAGGAGCTATTATCTTTGCTCTGGCCAGTAAATGGAAGAGTACGGTAATTGCTTTTGTGGGTGCGCTGGTGATTATTGTAGCTTATATGGTTTCCGGCGAATTGCTTTCCGATCTTGAAAGTGAAACCCTTGGTGCAATCAGTGATGCTTTTGGAATACGAACCTATGGATTAAGTGCCAAATACTTTACATCTGTCGAAAAAAATACTTTAAGCCCTCAATTTAACGGTTTACTTTTGCTTAATAGAAGTTTCTGGATTTTTATTGGGGTAGTGGTTTTAAGTATCTCTTATTTTAGTTTTTCATTCCAGGTCAAAAATAAAAATGTTAAGCGACAAAAAAAACAAAAAAAGGAAGAGGAACTTATTGATCATTTACCTGATGCTACACCATCATTCAATAGGGCTAGTATATGGATACAATTTGTAAGTTTCTTCCAAATTAACTTTTACAGTATTACCCGTAGTGTCACCTTTAAAATTTTATTTCTTTTTAGTTCTATTTTAATCATCACCAACTTAGTAGGTGGGTTTGAATATTTCGGATTACAGTCCTATCCGATGACGTATAAAATGATCGACCTAATTAGTAATAACTCCAGTATTTTTATTGTCATTATTTTAGTTTTCTTTAGTGGTGAGTTGATTTGGCGCGATAGAGAAAGTAGGATTAATGAAGTTGTGGATGCGACATCCCATACCACCATTGTATCGTTATTGGCTAAGTGGTTATCGCTGGTAAGCATAGTTACGTTTATTCATTTTACTTTTGTTCTGGTAGGGGTGATCTATCAATTGGCCAGTGGATATACCCATTTAGAGTTAGACTTGTATTTGCTTGACTTTCTATATCTTAGTTTACCTATCTATCTGACATGGTGTGGTGTTATGATTTTTGTTCAAACACTGATAAAAAATAAGTATGTGGGTTATTTTATTTCCATACTGCTATTGTTTATATGGGAACTGATAATGATGGCACTAGATATTCAAACCAATATGCTTCAGATAGGACAAGGACCTCATGTTATATATTCTGATATGAATAGCTTTGGCCCTGCATTAAAAGGAACACTTTGGTTTAAGGTTTATTGGTTGTTATTTGCTTTTTTATGTGTATTGTTTTCGGCGGTAATTTATAAGAGAGGAGCCGATAGTTCTTTGCTAAGCCGAATTAAAAAGGTGCCTAAAGTATATACTAAAGGGTTTTCTTTATTTACAGGATGTGTTTTGGTTGTCTGGCTTTTGGTAACAGGTTTTGTTTTTTACAACACGCAGGTTTTAAATACTTATAAAACCAGTGATGAGTTAGAAGATTTACAAGTTGAATACGAATTAAAATATAAAAAATATGAGCACGTTCCGCTTCCTAAAATAGTTGATGCTAAATACTTTATTGATTTATTTCCATATAAACGAGATGTAAAAGTCACAGCTAAATTAAAATATACAAACCAAACAAATGTACCTATCGATTCTATTCATTACAGTTTTGATAGTAAGTGGAATCCTGAATTCATAATCCCTAATGCCTCTTTAGTTTATGAAGATAGGAAGCTGGAATATTTAATTTTTAAACTGAACACTCCTTTACAACCTGGAGATACTATAGATGTTGAGATAAATACAAGTTATATAACTAAAGGATTTGAAAACAATATAAGTAATACAGGAATTGTTAACAATGGCTCATTTTTAAATAACTTTCAGGTTTTGCCTGCCCTGGGATATGCAAGCGATGCAGAGATTAGTGATAAAAATACACGTAAAAAACATGGGTTAAAACTTAAGAGTAGAGTACCTAAATTGCAAACAGATTCATGTGCCCGTGGAGCTAATTACCTAACGGATGGTAAATCAGATTTTATGAATGTAGAAACAGTTATCTCTACAGCTGGCGATCAGATAGCTATAGCTCCGGGATCTTTAATTAAGCAATGGAAAGAGGATGGTAGAAATTATTATAATTATAAGGTAGATCATACATCGTTAAATTTCTTTTCGTTTACATCAGCTAAATTTGAAGTGGCTAAACGCAAGTGGAATGATGTAGACCTAGAGATTTATTACGATAAAAAACATGAAGTAAATGTAGAAATGATGTTAGATGCTGTTGAGCGCTCATTGACATACTATACGGAGCAATTTGGACCGTATTATCATAAACAATGTCGTGTAGTAGAGTTTCCTCGCTACTCTACCTTTGCTCAGTCGTTCCCTGGAACTATGCCTTATTCTGAATCTATAGGTTTTATTATTAATCTTGAGGATGAAAATGATAATAATATTGTTGACGCGGTAATTGCTCACGAAATTGCTCACCAATGGTGGGCACATCAGGTTATTGGTGCAAATATGCAAGGTGCAACGCTTATGAGTGAAAGCTTGGCAGAATATTCATCGCTAATGACAATGAAACATATTAGTAAAAAGCCAGCAAAAATGCGCGAATTTCTTAAATATGACCATGATAGATATTTAAGAGGTAGAAGCCGTGAAACGGATAAAGAATTACCCTTATATAAGGTGGAAAATCAGAATTATATCCACTATGGAAAGGGTAGCTTAATACTTTATGCTTTACAGGATTATATTGGCGAAGGAAAAGTAAATACGGCTATGCGTAACTTTTTAGAGGAATATAGATATAAAAAACCGCCTTATCCTACCTCATTGGATTTTATTAGGTATTTAGAACCTCAAGTACCCGATTCGTTTAAATATTTAATTAATGATTGGTTTAAAGAGATTACCCTTTATGATAATCGTGTTAAGGAGGCAACTTATCAAAAGCAGGAAAATGGTAAATATCTGGCATCTATTGATATTGAATCCTATAAAATAAAGGCCGATACCATTGGTAACGAAACCAAAGTTGGCATCGATGATTGGATTGATATCGGTTTTTTTGCTGATGATCAGCAAGAAGATTTACTTTTTGAGAAAAGGGTTAAAATTGATCAGGCACAAATGAGTTTTTCTTTTGTATTGGATACCATACCTGTTAAAGCAGCCATCGACCCGAGGCATCTTTTAATTGACAGAGTTTATGATGATAATAGCAAATCGGTTTCTTTAACTGAATAGGCTATTACTGATTGCATAATAAAATGAGCCATATACGCGTTTCACTTGAAATGCACAGTTATTATTGCCACGGTGTTCAACGAACGCTTAATAAGGCTTATTTTAATTTTAAATAGTATAATTTGATGTTTTATTAAGCCCGTGATGTGACCATCGTTCGCTCCCGGGTTTATTCTTTAGGATATAGAGAAAGGAATCTTCTTAGTGATTCCCTCCGCTGTCGCACGATTGTATCGTGTGATAATGAGAACTAAAACAATAGAAGCTGCATTAGTAATAGTGCGGCTTTTGTTTTATAGTTTAAGTTTTTAATTTTAGTATGGCACGCGATGTAATCTCCGGTAGTATGGAGCAGGCTGTGCGGCAACGTAAAAATTTAAATATAAAATTATGAGTAGAGCATGGAAGTTCTATAATCCAGAAGGAGTATACTTTGTCAGCTTTGCTGTAGTTGAG
>JBFHEL010000057.1:0-15478 GCA_041584155.1 Saccharicrinis sp. | reverse complement strand
TGATTTTGTGAGGATTGAACCAGAACCGCATTCATTTCTGGGTGTGCTGGAACAAAATAACCATGAAATGGAATTGTTATTGAATAATATCCGTCCGGTTTTTAAAATTTTTGTCAGAGATACAGCAAATGAAGAATTAAAAAAACAACTTGCAGATCTCTTTAGCAGACTCGCAGTTTTTGTGAAACATTACACTATTAAAGAAAATGTTCTTTTCCCTGTTATAGAAGAAACATGGCCAGATTATCGCTGTTTGCAGATCATGTGGTCGTTTCATGATGATATTCGTAGAAATATTAAAATGGTTATTGCTCAGTTACAGGAAGAGTTTATTGATAGCAAGATCTTTAACAAATGTGTAGGTGAACTTTTTTTTCATATGCATGCCATAAAATTCAGGGAAGAACGGATATTGTTTCCTTATATTCTAACTACAATTAACAAAAGTCAGTTGGAAAAGATGAATAGAGAAGGTTTTGAACTGGGGTATCCTTATATCAAACCTACGCTTGTCATGAATAATGAAGCTGCAACAGGATGGGAAGGAAATAAAGTAAATCTTGGCACAGGGAGCGTAAGTGTGGAACAAATTAAACTTATCTTTAATCATCTTCCGGTTGATATTACTTTTGTGGATGAGAATAACAGGGTTTGCTATTTTTCAACACCTCCTAAGCGTATTTTTCCGCGCACAACAGCTATAATAGGACGTGAAGTAAGTAATTGTCACCCTCCGGAAAGTGTACATGTGGTTGAGCAAATAGTAGCATCCTTTCGAAGTGGAGAAAAAGACCATGCTGATTTTTGGATTAAGATGAGAGAGGAATATATTTTTATTCAATATTTTGCGCTTCGCGATGAGCATCGAAGTTACAAGGGTGTTATTGAGGTTTCTCAGGAAATTTCAGGAATTAAAGCCCTGGAAGGAGAAAAAAAATTATTGGACTGGTAAAAATATTTACCCGGAAATTACCTATTCAAATGAATTGGAGATAAGCATGATGGATTGAAAGGGAGGTAGGTGGCTCTTAAAAAAACAGAAAGGAAGAACAAGTAAGCATAGGAATACAAAGAAAATATGGTTTAGTGAAAAGAATTAAAAACAAATTAATAAATTTGAAGGCAGCCCTGATGATTCTGGTTTTTCAAATAATCTGATGATCATGATTTGTTTTAGCATTCTGACGAAGAAAATAATCATTGATGATGGAGGAAAAAAGGATTGAAATTTTTGTCGATCTTTATTGCCGTGTTTTTTTGCAATGGCATTGAATAATTAGAATAAAAATAGATGAGATAATCATTTAACTTTATTAATATCGGAATAATATGAAACGAGCAGCTTCAAGTGATTTGGCTTTGCTGAACTTTAATTCTTATCCAGAGAATGATACCTTTTTGCTCGTTTCGTGTAGCCATTAAAAGCAAAATTTATACGCATGAAAAACAATGAAAAATTAACGGGGAAAAATGTTCTCATCACCGCAGGTGCTCAGGGAATTGGTGAATCAATCACCCGCCATTTTATTGATAACGGAGCTAATGTTGCAATACACTATTTTTCCAGTGCTGATACTGCCAATCAATTAACAGCATACGCAACAGATAAAGGGCAAAAAGCTATTGCTATAAGTGGTGACCTAACCAAGGAAAGTGATGCGAATAAGCTCGTTGAAAAGACAGTAGAAGCATTAGGGGGGCTCGATATTTTGATTAACAATGCAGGCTCGCTTGTGGCACGTAAAATGTTGAGCGAAATGGAGGCTGAGTTCTGGCATAAGGTAATGGATATCAACCTCACTTCTATGATGTTTGTGACAAGGGCAGCAGTCTCTTATCTGGCAAAAAATGACAACAGTAGTATTGTAAATTTAGCTTCACTGGCAGGACGTAAAGGTGGCCACCCGGGATCGCTGGCCTATTCAACCAGTAAGGGAGCGATACTAACTCTGACAAGAGCACTTGCCTCAGAACTGGGACCACAAGGTATTAGAGTTAATGCCGTTGCGCCCGGTCTTATTCTTGGCACTTCATTTCATAATACTCATACCACAAAAGAATCGGCAGCTGCTACAACAGCTGGTATTCCTATACAAAGAGCAGGTAATGCAGATGATGTAGCAAGGGCGGTGTTATATCTTGCATCAGAATACGATGGTTTTATTACAGGTGCAACGCTCGATATTAATGGTGGTGTTTATAACATGTAGTTTCTATTAACATGGTATGATTAATTACTAAATTATATATTGCAACGCTTAAAAAAAATGTATCCCCAGAGGCTGAATGGCTACTGGGGTTATCTTTTTTAGACCAGTATCAGAATAAAAAGAAATAAAAAGTAAACATTATGCGAAAGGTTTTACTTGTTTTAATAGCTGTTTTTCTGCTTTCATGTTCCTCACCCAAAAAAGCAGAGGTGAAAATTGAAATGAAAACAGAGTTTGGTTCTATAATAGCTGAGCTCTACCCTGATAAAGCTCCGGTTACCTGTGAGAACTTTATTAAATATATCCGGGAGAATAAATTCGAAGGCCTGCATTTTTATCGGGTAGTAAGAATGGATAACCAGCCCGATAACAAGGTTAAAATTGAGGTTATTCAGGGAGGATTAGGTAATGACACTGATGAATCATCCTTCCCACCCATTGCTCATGAAACAACCCAAACGACCGGTGTTTTGCACAAAGATGGTGCCTTATCCATGGCCCGATTAGAGCCGGGAACTGCAAGTTCTGAGTTTTTTATATGTATAGGTGATCAACCGGAATTGGATTTTGGAGGTGCCAGAAATCCCGATGGACAAGGTTTTGCGGCATTTGGGAAAGTGATTCAGGGTATGGATGTAGTAAGAAAAATACAGCATTTAAAAGATAACTCACAATCGTTGATCAATAAAGTAGAAATTCCTATTATTCATATGCTTGAGTAATTAATCGTTAACTGCCTTGTTAAAGAGATTGAAAATGCTTTACTGATTTTATTCTAAGAAAATAGGGGTTTATTTAGTAGCTATTATTTCTCATTAGGCGATTAAAAACTTGTAAGCGTCAATTTTAATCACAATGGTATATGACCAATTGGTAAAGGCCAACGACTGCTAAACTATTTTTAACTTTCCAAGTGTAAACTTTTAAATAACAGATATGTTGTTTTATTAATGAAGCAGAATTTAAAGATTGGTCAATAAAAGTATTGTTTTGAGTTATATTGCTGATAAACAGTTTTGTATAGGTCAATCAGTTGTGTTCTTTAAAGGCTTTCTACTTTATACTTTCAACTTATTTATATAAATATTTTGGGCACTTTCTGTTTTTCAAGGAAAGCTCCTTTTATTTTACTTTGCGTGGTTGCTGATGACTTTTATATGACAGAATTGATAGTGAGTTGCTGAGCTATTAATGATGCGTGTAAGTATAAAAAACTCTTAGCTTTTAAAAGGTCTTGCCAAAAACAAACACTTTTGAATTTATTTTCGATGAATAAATTCAAATGACAAGGTTTATAAATAGATGATTTAAAAGTGTGGAAGTATTTGTAGTGGTCAAAATATTTTAATAACTACAAAGTAAATTCAATGATTAATAATACATTTAGTTCTTTTAAAAATAGAAACTTCAGGTTGTTTTTTATTGGTCAGTCTTTTTCCTTAATGGGAACATGGATGCAGAAAACAGCTGTAAGTTGGGTTATATATTCAATAACACAATCAAAATTCATGTTGGGCGTATCGGTCTTTGCTACGCTTTTTCCAACCGCATTGGTCTCGTTGTATGGAGGTATCGTTGCTGATAGATATAGTCGTTATAAGGTGTTGTTATCTACTCAGATACTGTCGTTAATACAAGCCGTTTTATTAACTTTGTCCATTGTGTTTTTTAAGTCATTCGCTGTTTGGGTAATCATTATTCTAAGTGCTGTGTTAGGAATTATTAATGGGTTTGATATGCCCGCTCGTCAATCTTTAATTCGCGATTTAATTACTGATAAAACCAACCTGCCTAATGCATTGGCATTAAATTCGTCGATGGTTAATCTGGCAAAATTAATAGGTCCCGCCATTGCGGGTTTTGTATTGGAAAAGTTTAGCAATACCTTATGTTTTGGGTTTAACGCCATTAGCTTTATCCCCGTTATTCTATCCTTGCTACTTATGAAATTACCTAAGTCGCAAAATAAACCAAAGGTAGAAAAGAGCTTTAGAAAAGAATTTGCAGAAGCACTCACTTATATAAGAAATACTCCGGAAGTAAATTCAGTATTAACCTTTGTAAGCATTATGAGTTTATTGGTTTTACCTTTTGTTACACTAACTCCTGTATTTGCCAAAGATGTTTTTAATGGTTCCGCTGCTACCCTGGGAATTATTGATGGTGTCATTGGATTTGGTGCACTATTAGGCGCTTTATTTTTGGCCTCGTTAAAGCAGGGTGCTGATTTGGGCAAGGTTTTGGCAATAAGTACTATAGTGTTTGGAGTAGCCCTGTCAATGTTTTCGCAAATTACTATTTTGCCTTTGGCTTTGCTGTTTATTGCTGTTGGCGCATTTGGTATGATGTCAGTAAGAACCGTTAGTAATACAATTGTTCAAATTCATGTTCCTAATCAGTTTCGGGGAAGGGTGATTAGTATTTATTTGTTGGCATTATCCTCCATGATACCTGTTGGCAGTTTATTGATTGGTGCTGTATCCCATTACATAGGAGTGCAAAGGACCGTTTTGATTGAGGGCTTTCTTGCATTGATTATCGCGTTTTTTTATCTTCGGTATTTAAAAAGGGAAAAACTTAGAAAAGAAGGACAATCTCAGATACACCAACCATCAAAAGAAATTGTGATACAGACTTAATTTAAGGGCTGTTAATTATGGAATATGACCTGTATATTATAGAATAATTCATATTAAAAGCCAGATGCATAATATAAATTAAAGGCAAAATAAAATTTGTGCTTAACGATGCATTATCATTCCTTATTCTTTTCTTGCAGTTTTATTAATGAACCAGATTACTAATGTTTAATTATGAATAAAATAATTCGAAATTCCATTATCATTTCAATAGCTATTTTGGGAGTGGTATTTGTTTTGATGCAAAAAACAATTGATCCCTTAAAGGGAGAGAAGGTATGTGATTTTGATGATGCTCCTTTATTTAAACAGCTAAAGGATGGAGATATCATTTTTCAAACATCCAGATCAGCTCAAAGTAAGGCCATTCAGATAGCAACAAATTCAAAATACAGTCATCTGGGTGTTATTTATAAAATAAAAGGAAGTGTTTTTGTCTATGAGGCTGTTCAGCCTGTTAAGTTAACTCCATTGATAGAGTGGATTGAAAGGGGAGAAGATGGACATTTTGTTGTGAAAAGAATCATGAATTCGGATAAGATACTTACAGCTGATATCTTAAAGAATATGAAAAAGGAGGGTGAAAAGTACAGAGGAAAGGACTATGATTTGTTCTTTGAGTGGTCGGATAATAGAATATACTGTTCTGAGTTAGTATGGAAAATTTATAAAAATGCCGCAGATATTGAAGTTGGCAGGCTTCAAAAATTAAACGATTTTAATTTAGATGATAAAGCGGTTATGCAAAAACTGAAGGAGAGATACGGAGAACATATTCCAAAGGATGAACTGGTGATATCTCCGGCAAGTATGTTTGAGAGTGCGCTTTTAACAACCATTTATGAGAGATAAAAAGAGGCTGTTGCGTATATTGTGTTTATTCATATTTCCAATATAGCAGGTTTGCCTCATTGAATATTTTTTCACTAAGGGGGAGCAAGTGAATGGTTTGCTTTTGTGATTTGCGTATTTATTGGTATAGCGGATGATATTCGTATACTTAATAAATTTGAAAAGATGTCTTAAAAAGAATCTTACCCTAAGTATTCAATAATGTTTTGTTCAATATTAATCTCTTAAAATCCCTGTCTGATAACATTAAGTATGTATATCTTATATATCTTTGTTAAGTTATAATCCTGTAGCAGAGGGTTTGCTTTATGAGGATTATTTAGAGGAGTGCTGCAGTACGTAAATAGTTAGGCATTATTGAAATAAAAGATAGAAATGGAAAAAGTTACGATAGATAATTATCTGGACAATCATTATATTCACCGAAGCAATTGGTTAAGGGCAGCTGTTCTGGGAGCCAATGATGGTATTATTTCCATATCAAGTCTTGCCATAGGTGTTGCTGCAGCAAGCTCAACACGAGAACCCATTGTGCTGGCAGCTGTTGCCGGTCTTGTGGGGGGAGCCTTGTCTATGGCTGCGGGCGAATATGTTTCAGTAAGTTCTCAAACAGACACAGAAAAAGCCGATATTGAAAGAGAAAGACAAGAGTTGGCAGAAATGCCAGAGGAAGAGTTGCTTATATTGGCTCAAATATATGAGAGGAGAGGCTTGACAAAGGAAACAGCCATGCAGGCAGCCATTGAAATGACCGAGAAAGATGCCTTGGGGACACACATACGAGATGAATTAGGGATCAACGAAATAACACAAGCAAAACCTATTCAGGCTGCTTTGGCATCGGGTGCAGCTTTTACAATGGGAGGTATTATGCCTTTGTTGACCGTTCTTTTTGCTCCCGTTAAAGGAATGGAGTACTGGTTGTATAGTTTTACTATTATTTTTATGATTCTTTTGGGCATCACATCTGCCCGAACAGGAGGTTCCCGGATAATCAAAGCCATTATGCGAATTACCATATGGGGGACTATTGCCATGGGAATTTCTGCCTTTGTGGGTTATCTCTTTGGAGTGCATGTGTAATAAGAGCCTAGTAATTCGTAGTCTTTGTGTAGGTAATTAGCAAACAAACAGTCCGGTTTGTGGTTTTAATAAGAAGGTGTACGAAGATGTAAATAGTTTGTCGATGAAAAATATTAGAACAGAACTTAAATGGGCAGTAATTTTCTCTGTAGTCGTATTGGTTTGGATGGTATTGGAAAAAATATCGGGACTGCACGGAAAGTATATTGACTATCATCTTTACCTCACTAATCTTTTTGCCATTCCTGCCATTGTTGTGATGGTCATGGCACTGAAAAATAAAAAGAAACACTTTTACAGTGGTAGCATGAATTATACGCAAGGTCTGATCTCTGGTATATTTCTTTCTCTCTTTATCGCTCTCTTAAGTCCTTTCACTCAATGGATCACCTCTTATGTTATTACGCCCGAGTATTTCCCTAATGTAATAAAACGTTCGGTTGAATTAGGCTATTATACAACCTTGGCAGAAGCGGAAGCAAATTTTAATTACCAAAATTATGCAATACAGGGTTTTATAGGTGCTTTAATGATGGGTATAGTAACTACAGCTATTGCGATGATCTTTATCCGGACAAAAACCAGAGTGTAAGTTAATTGTCTGTATTTAAACCTTTTGTTTTATTTTTTCTTTTGTGCTGTTGACAATTATTGCTTTTACAGGTAGGTCTGTTGGTCAATAGTACTTTTCAAAACTGTTTTATTCTTTATTTATTTTTGAGAGGATATTGCATTAGGCATTTCCTTTATATTGTTTCTCTCCAAAATTGCTAAAGTAGCTGTCTCCGTAAGAAAGTCAGATGTTGTAAATATCGCTATTTGGCAGTTTTTTGTCTTAGATGAATGATTGTGTTAAGGGCTAATTGGTATGAACTGAAAATAAATATTTTATTTTCCTGTTACCTAAGTGAAATCGTGCGTCATAATATCAAAAAAAATGTAGCAGGAAAAATTGACTGCTAAATTTATATAAAGAAAGAAGATTAAAGTTTTAAACAAATAAACAAATGAAAAACAAATTTTTTGCAAGTATTGCATTTTTAGGATTGTCAGCTCTTGTATTTACAAGCTGTTCAAATGTTCCTCAGGCTGAGATAGATGCTGCCAATGCAGCTATAGAACTAGCCCGGTCAGTTGGTGCTGACGTTTATGTTCACGAAGATTTTGTTGTATTACAGGATTCAATGAACAGCGTGATGGTAAATATCGAAGCACAAAAATCGAAATTTATTAAAAACTACTCAACAGCAAAAGTAGAATTAACAGGTGTTGCTCATTTTGCAGAAGAAGTGAAGCAACATGCAGAGAATCGTAAAGATGAACTGAAAGCTGAAATTCAGAATATGATTGCTGAGGTTAATGCGCTGGTAGCGTCGGACAGAGAATTACTTCTTAAAGCCCCTAAGGGTAAAGGCGGTTCTTCGGCATTGGTTGCCATTGCAGGCGAAATTGATGCTGTGGAAACAACATTAAACGAAACAAACACCTTGTTTGAATCGGGTGATTATGCTGCTTCTAAGGATAAGTTACTGGCTGCTAAAGAAAAAGCTTCTGCAATTAATGCCGAATTATCTGGTGCTATAGCCAAATATAATGGTAATGTAAAAGTGAAAAAGTCATAGTCGGGGTTCATGAATGCATAAGAATGCCCCGGTTCCGATAAAGCGGAATCGGGGTTTTTTATAAAACAGACATCGGATGTATGAAAATAAAATTATGGTTTTTCGTTACCCTGGCCATCATGGTTTTAGCAGGTATCGTCATTCATCGTTGTAGAAATTATAAAACACCGGAGATGGAGGTGATGAGAGCAGGTAAGATGTTAGCAGAAGCCCAGCTCGTGAAATCATTAAAATTTGCCAAACATGCCTTTCAGGAAGCTTCGGATAATTATAATGCCGCGATGACCGAATGGGATAAACAAAATGATAGATTTATTCTTTTGAGAGATTATACCAAAGTTTCTGAATTGGCTAAAAAATCATCCCATAACAGTGAAATAGCCATTGCTTCATCAAAAAAGTTTATCAATAATACCGAAGATTTACTTCAGGTAAGAATTAATAAAATTGGAGGAAAGATACAGCGCTTTACTGATTTATTCGGTAATTTCCCAATGGACAAAAAACATAGAGAGGAATACAATAAAAGTAAATTACTGTATGCCGAAAGCCTCATAGCGTTTAAAAATAAGAATTACCTGAGCTGTAAATCAAAATTAGATTCAGTCGAAATAGTTGTTAACGATTATCTTACCTTTTATCACGCCAAATTAAGTCATTACTTTGAAGCATATCCCCAATGGAATCAGATGGTGAGTCAGACCATCGCCTGGTCAAAGAAAAATAAATCCTATGCCCTTATAATAGATAAATTTAATCGTCAGCTGATTATCTATAAAGACGGCACAAGACACCAAACCCTGGCCATTGAAATAGGTGCCAATTGGATTGGAGATAAGAAACAACAGGGCGACAAATCAACACCCGAAGGACTTTACAAAATAGTACAGAAAAAACAAAACGGACAAACTAAATACCACAAGGCGTTATTACTGGATTATCCTAATGAACAAGATAAACAACGCTTTACTCTCAATAAAATGAATGGATTGGTGAAACAGAATGCTCATATTGGCAACCTCATTGAAATTCATGGAAATGGTGGTAAAGGTGGTGATTGGACCGATGGTTGTATAGCTCTGAAAAATAGCGATATGGATGAGCTTTTTAAGGTATGTGCAATCGGTACTAAAGTGACTATTGTAGGTTCAACAACATTAATTAACGAACTACCTAATGATATAAGATGAATGCACAGTTTGTAGAAAGGTTTATTGCTTTTGTCAAAAAGCTGGCCGACAAAGGATACTGCTTGGTTTTAACGATTGAAAAAAAGATCATCTCATTAAAGTACAGCAGGACGATGTCTTTAAAAAAGTTTATTGCATGGATCAGTGCACTGGCTTTTATTGTAATTGTTCCAATAGGAATTCGTTTAATCATTTGGGGGCTTCCTGTGTCTAACCAAACCACTTGCCATATGGATTTGGATGACCTGATGATGGCCCAGGAAAAACTGAATCGAGAGATTGGCATACTCAACAAAAAACTCAATGCGAAACAACCCCAGTCTTTCTTTCTTGTTATCAATAGTGCTTCAAATGAATTTGTTTTATACAAAGGAAATCAAGTGATCAAAAAAGATAAATGTTCCACAGGTAGTTATGTGCTGCTTAAAAATGGAGATCATCAGCAATGGATGTTCAAAACCCCTAAAGGAGAATTTCGGATATTAGGAAAAACAACGTCTCCGGTATGGAAAAAGCCAGATTGGGCTTTCGTTGAAGAAGGCTTACCTGTGCCTCCACTCAATGATAATTCTCGATTCGAATATGGTGTTTTGGGAGACTATGCCTTGAGCCTGGGGCATGGATATTTAATTCACGGAACGCTCTATCAAAGATTTCTTGGATTACCTGTTACCCATGGTTGTATAAGGTTAAATGATGAAAATCTTGAACTGGTGTACAGGTCGTTAAAGGTAGGATCCAAAGTATATATTTATTAATAAATCCATCAGATATATAAAGCATGATTTTAAAATTAAAGGTTTTTCCTGGAAATACATGGAAAAGTGGCCTGCTGATCCTTATGTCACTAGTGCTATTCTCCTGGTTTGTTTCTATTGGCTTAGCTCCTTATGGCAAAATAAGAGAGCTGCATCATCTGGTGGATACGGATACTGTCTTTATGGAAAAATTTGACAGTGTATTTTATCATCCGGAAATGAGTAAACAACTTGGTGAGAAAGGTTTTAAGGAAGCACTATTGAGGCTTTCTGATAATGATTCTATCCAGTTAATTGTTAACCTAAGTGATAGTAGCGTTTGTTTGAGTATTAGGGGAGTAATTATACAGCAGACAAAAGTAAGCTACGTTGATAAAGATAAGCTCTTTGAAAAAATCACTGGAATACAATGCTATAGGCTGTTTTCTCAACCTTTGCAAGTGAATACTATTTATGCATCTATTGTTAAGGAACCAATAGTGGTTCGTCAGGCTCCTAAAGACACGGTGGAAGCTGAAGTGAATGCCTGGCAGCCTGATACCCTGATTCAAAATCCTGCCTTTGTTGAACTCTCCATTGAATATGGGATACAAATCCACTTGGAGCAGGAGAAAAATTTAAGTTGGTACGATAAAAGGAAAAAGGCCGGGTTTTATTCGCATCTTTTTTTCTCCAGAATGAAGATCTCACTGGAACAATTTATCGGCTTTAAGAAACAGGAATATCAACCCGTTATTACCATTAAATTGCCTGTGGATGACCTACGAGCTATTTACAGAGCCTTGCCTTATGAACCATATGTAGTATTAAAATTGTAATTATCTTAAACGATTTTACATTTTAGTTGATAATGTATACTATTTATCCTCTAATAAAGGATATATAGTCTGGTTTGCTGGTAGGAACTTATGGAAAATATCATAGCGTTCTACAATAAGCAGCGACTGATTAAAGAGGTTATTGGTTGATTATAAATCATATGGACAGTACTTATGCCGATTGTTTTAATGATTTTGTTATTAAGTTAGTTAACTCCTTAACAGATTCATGAACTTCGGCATAATATCAAGTGCTTTTATCAAAGTAGAAATGATATTATTTTAAAAGATAAATGATGTATCCAACATATCCCATTAGTAGGACGGCGGATTCCCATCTGTCTAATTTGTACTTTTTACCGCTAAACATAAAGATGAAAAGCAGTATAGTTGCTCCAGTAAGGAAAATAATATCCAAATTAAATGACAGGTTATACGAGATAGGTGAGATTATTGAACTTATGCCTAGAATCAGAAAGATATTAAAGATGTTTGATCCGATGATGTTCCCTATGGCAATATCACTTTTCTTGCGAAAGGCAGCTACCACAGATGTGACAAGTTCAGGAAGGGAGGTTCCTGCCGAAATAATGGTGATGCCAATTAACTTTTCACTGGCGCCAAAGTAATGGGCTATAATAACGGCATGGTCAACCACCATACGACTACCAACCACCAGTAATGTCAGGCCTATAATAATAAGGAATAGTGATGTCTTTGGTTTTATCTCCTTGAAAGTATTATCTATTGTTTCTTCTCTTTTTTTAAGGTTAATGAAAATATATACCATAAAAAGAGCAAAGAAGAACAGTAAAATGAAACCATCTGATTTATTTAATGATTGAGAGTCTTCTTTGTTAAAGGTATAATTGGCCAATATAAATAACACAATGGCAGCCATTAAAGAGAAAGGAATTTCATTCCATATCGTTTTTACTTTTACAGTAAGAGGAAATATAACACCTGAAAGCCCTAATATTAGCATGAGATTAAACAGGTTACTGCCTACAATATTACCCATGGTTACATCCGTATGCCCCTGTATAGAAGAGATGATATTAACAACCAATTCGGGTGCAGATGTTCCAAAGGCAACTATAGTCAAGCCTATCGCTAACTCTGAAATATGATATTGCCTTGCCAGGGAAACGGATCCATTAACCAACCAGTCAGCTCCTTTAATTAATAATACAAAGCCTAAAATCAAAAATATTATTGTACCAGTCATTTTTTTATTTTTCTATTAAGACTGTTTTCTATTGATTGGTAACTTATTGATCATAATCGGGGTCTTTACGCTTAAAAAAATTCACCTGTATTGTATGTTACCATTAACTCGTTCGGTGTCTTAATAATATAAACTACAATGCCATGAAATCGAATAGCAGCTTGATTAGTTCTGTAGGTAATTTCTTTGGTCAAATACTCAAAGCCATTGTTGCCGGGTTGCCTGGAAAAAAACTGCTTTTTAAGCCTAACAGCAAAAGAAATGTGCTTGAAAAGCCTGAACATTTCATAATGGATAGTGAAAAACATTATCATCGTTCAAAAGCAAAACCTGCTGTTGAAAAACAAACTTTGCTGAAAGAAAAGAAAAAACCTAAGCAATAGTGAAAAATGAGTAAAACATTGACAATCAAAATATGTATTAAAAGTTAATCAAATGATTGCGATAAACAAAACAGGTGAAGGCTATTATTTGGTTTCTCTGCCAGGTCATGAGGAGAAATTAGGAAAAAAAGAGTGCCTGATCATAAAAAGCGAAATGCTGGCTATTGTAAAGCCTCATCGCGAAATAACCTTTAATGTCAAGGGTGTTAAAGCTTTTGATAAAGCAGGATTGACTATTTTAGAAGATCTTAAATCTATTGCTGAACATAGTAAATGTAAATTGCGTTTTATTAATGTGGAGCCTCAGGTGGCAAAAAAAATATCCGGTCTTGCAGCAAAGAAAACTCAATCGCAGAAAGAGACTGAAGCATAGTTATGTGTTTATAATTTTACAAAGATTAAATGAACAGTGCCAATTGTAATCGGGTATTTCTGCTTAGTCGGTAGAGGTTGTATGCCCAATAATCTGCTTCAGCTATGAGGGGCTTATGTTTGTATGTGTCATCCATACCTTATTTAAATGTCAAAGGTAATGATGCACGGATATTGAATTTGTAAAGCCTGATTCTCTATATATGTTTTCCAGTCTGTCAAAGAGTGAATTGATCCGAATTCACTCCAGGCAGCACCTGTATAATACAATGTATTTACTTCAGGAGTGAGATGTAAAAAGCTAAAGACATGGCTGTTGCGTGTTTTTATATCTGTAATATCGCAAGTTGGAGCAATAAAACCAGTACCTAACTCACCATTGTTTTCTGCCAATACTTCCCAACAAGCAACGAGTCCCTTATTGGTTTCAATCAGGTGTTGGGTATGTTCGTGCTGCACGATGCCAACGGCTGGTCTTAACCCTGATAAGTCCATACTGCCATGGTAACTGCTTTCTATTTTATTAAAATAATGACCGGCATCTAAACTGATTCTCTTGGTTTCAACCAGGCTGGAATCTACTTCCCAACCCGTAAAAGTTAATTCAAAAGTAGTACGTATTGGTCCGTCGGAGATAATTTTCCAGTCAGAAAACACCTTTGAAAAGTAAATAGAATCATCCACCAATATACCACTTCCCCCGCAGCCTTGATTTTTACCTGATGTATAATGATCGGCTCCATAGCCAATGTCATCGTGGTAATGTTCATGAGCATACCATTTCTGGGTGAGTGATGTTGCACAGCGTTTACACCATATGTCTATGGCTGTGCCAGTTCCTTGTTTTTGAGCTCTTGTTTTACCATAAAAACGATAGCCTATATAGTCATTTTCCCAGGTGAAATCATCCATGCCTACTTTCGTTGGAACATAAGCAGCATAAACCTTTGAAGGGAAAGATGTGCCTTGGTCTATTGCAGTAAGGGCAAACCTTTTCTTCTCGTTATCCAAAAAATCACTTTGAAATATAATCTCATCTATATGTCCATCCTGATCAGAATCAATGTATTGTGTAACCAGTATTTTATCTGTTTTTAAATCCTTAACCTCAATATATTTGGTATCCTGTTTTGGGAATAGTTTTTTAATTAGTTCCGCAGATAATGTAATTGTTTCATTGGCTCTGTTCTGGGGAATAGGATTCTCTACCCATATATTTTGGGTCAATGTATCTTTTTCTGATAAAGGATAACTGTACATTCCCATTAAAACAATAGATAATAGAAACAAGATGGCGATAGACTGTAGGGAAAATTTCATTGTTACGTAGATTAAAAATAAAGATCAGTTGCTGAAATTATCATCTGTGATTGAGTTTATAAGCTGTTGAATATACAAAAAAATAAATATGTGATAAAATATGGCTATTTATCCACTAAATAGTCGTCTATAAGTTAAGTGAAATCGCATAAGTGTATTATTTTGGGAACTTAGCTTGCAATAACTAATTTTAGAATCTGGTAACTTTTAATTTTTTGTGGTGATGAAGACTGTGCTTATTTCTTTTTTAGTATTTATTTTTTCTTCTGTAGTTTTGTGTAGTCAGGTGCCTTCTGCTGTTAAGTCAGCAGTCTCCGGTTACCCTCAAAAATTTAGTCAATGTGAAAAATTAGCTAATCTAATTAACTCCGATTATAATACCGATTTGGATAAAGTAGCTGCTGTATACGTTTGGATAGCGCTAAATATTGAATATGATGTTAAGGCATACTCTTCTGCGAAGAAACCTCAACGATATAGTTATAGAACTGAGGAAGAAAAACTGCAAAAAGAGAGAGCTATTTTTGAAAAGGATGCATTAAGTACTTTAAAAAGTAAGAAAGCTGTTTGTCATGGTTATTCGGTATTGTTTAAAAGGTTATGCGAGTTACTGGATGTACCATGTGAAATTGTATCGGGAACCAGTAAGATTAGTTTAAACGATATAGGAAAATTTCCTGAATCAAATGATCATGCCTGGAATGTGGTTTATATTAACGGTGAATGGAGATTGATTGATGTTACCTGGGGCGCCGGAAGTTATAATCAGACCTTGAAAAAATTTATTCAGGACTATGACGATACCTATTTTTTAACCAACCCTGATATTTTCTTTTTAAAGCATTTTCCTCAAGACCCTAAATGGTTACTGACCAATAAAACAGAAAAGGATTTTGCCAATTTACCCTTGTTTTATTCTGCCTTTATACATTTGGGTATAGAAATGGTTTTGCCTCACAAAGGAATAATAACTAAATCAGATAAGGGGATGATTAAATTTGTG
>JBFHEL010000056.1:0-15970 GCA_041584155.1 Saccharicrinis sp. | reverse complement strand
TTTTAAAATTCTTTTGCATAAAAACAGTGTTAGGAGAAATTCCTAAATTTTAGCAAACAAATATAATAAGATTCGCGAAACAGAATAATCTGAATAATAAGTTTAATTGCTGTAATCTTTAGTATTTCATTAAAATCGTTATTTATTTACTCCCCTTACAACAAAAACGATTCCATAGACTTATCTCAAACTCCATTAATAAGAAAAAAAAGGCAAGCTTAATAATTGTAGGTAAGATTTAATATAAAAGTCAATCTGACTATTTTACAACGCTATAACTAGCCTGAACATATACTATATTATCCAAATTAACCTCTGACTCACCTCTCCAGCGATAAGCAGCGAGTGCTCCTCCATTGGCGATACAGGCATCTACACAACAAATATTAGATTTAGGGTTTAGCAACTCCTTACCCATACAATAATGACCAAAAAAGACCATAGGTTCATCTGCCTCATAAATATGAAATGGGAAAAGGATTTGCTCAGGAACAGTATAATCGGGCAATTTAAATTTATTACCATAGCTAAGTTCATGAAAGGTCTTTCCTTTAGGCGATTCCCACCATTTAATTCTAAAATTATTTCTTCGAATATTAGTTGAATCTTTGATAATCAAATCATCAGGCAGACGAAATTCAATACCTTTGGTCACTCTGTTAATTGCATTACACAACGGATGATTAATATTGGCCATCAGTTTCAATGCACTCTTTTTAAACTTACCATGAGGCCTGTATTCTTCAATCAAATTAATCAACTCATCATTCCAATAAGCGTGAACAACTCTAAAAGCACCAAAGTCAAGATGCAAAGGCAAAGTTCTAAGCCACTTAATATAGTCTTTCAATAATTTTGGTTCATCAATAAACTCCCTTCTTACCTTTTCTATTAATCTTCGGCTCGACTCTGTGGGTTTGCGAATAGGCTTACCATTTTCTTTAGTCAGATATAAAATGGCGTTCAACTCATGATTACCCAGAATGGCATAGGCGTTATCGCATTCCATCATACCCCTGATAATTTGCATTACCCTACGTGAATCAGGTCCCCGATCGATAAAATCGCCCACAAACACCGCTTTGCGTTGAGTATTCCTCCACACCTCAGATGTTTTTACATAACCCAATCGTTCCAACAATTCTTCCAACTCATTGGCACACCCATGAATGTCTCCAATGATATCGTAAAAACAATCCTCTTTAATTACTTTATGTTTCTTATCTGTATCAAGTACCAAAATTCATTATATTTGAATAAGACTTGTGCCAAAAGTAAAAATTTTTGCTTTATTTTATCAATACTAAGTTTAATATTGATCGATTATTTTTAAACTCATTCACTTTTTAGCTTATTTAAATTCAAAACAGATTCATGAAGATCATCAAATGGGGAATTATAGGTTGTGGAGATGTAACCGAGAAAAAAAGCGGACCGGCTTTTCATAAAATTGAAAATGCCTCTTTGACATCCGTTATGCGAAGAGATTACGATAAAGCAAAAGACTATGCCAGACGCCACCAGGTTGAATATGTATATTCAGATGCTGCAGAACTTATTGCATCACCGCATGTAGATGCTGTATATGTAGCAACACCACCTTCTACCCATGCTCAATATGCCATTATGGCCATGAAAGCGGGCAAACCTGTTTATGTAGAAAAACCTATGGCTTGTACTTATCAGGAATGTTTAGATATGAATCTGGTCTCCAAACAAACTGGCATTCCACTTTTTGTGGCATACTACCGACGAACACTTCCCGGATTTTTAAAGGTTAAAGAACTACTTGATGAAGGCCTAATTGGTCAACCTTTAGCTGTTCAAATCCGTTTGACTCGTTCGGCACTGCCATCAGAAAAGGAAAAATCATGGCGTGTAAATAAAGCTATTGCCGGTGGTGGAATCTTTTATGATCTTGCTTCGCACCAATTTGATTTTCTGGATTTTATAATGGGGCCTGTGATTGAGGTAAAAGGTCAGTCTTCCAATAACAATTCGTGGTATGATGCCGAAGACACAGTATGCGCTTCATTTAAATTTAAAAATGGAGTTATTGGCAATGGTTTATGGAGTTTTAACACACACAAGAACGCGAGTAAAGATCACATGGAAATCATTGGAAAAAAAGGCTCCATTAAATTTAGCGCTTTTGATCATCGACCTATTCAGCTGGTTACCGACGACGGAAAGATAGAATTTCCTTACCTAAATCCTGAAAACATTCAGTACAACCTGATTAAACAGGTAAACGAAGCAATACTTAACGATTCCTTTTGTATAAGCACAGGTATTACTGCTGCCAGAACAAATTGGGTGATGGAGCAGATCATACATGATTAACTCTCTATAGAATTTGTACCCTTTTAAAATTGAAATAAGCTTAATTAAATATTGGTCATCATGAAGTGTTGATTATGAGAGCATATTTGAAGCGAAACGCAGATAAGATACATTTAAGTATGCAAAAAATGGCAACTATATAAGAGCACCCTGCAAAAATGAAAATTTCGATATTATTAGTACTGACTGTCCTTTTTTTTAACTTGAATATTAATGGACAAGCCCGAACCATAATTGGGCGAGTGATTTCTGAGGACTTGGAATCATTACCTATGCTGGATATTAGGGACTCTGATAGTTTACTCCTCGGAAAAACAGATATGGATGGTCTATTTAAAATCAGAATTCCACAAGGAACGGACAGTTTGATGTTTCGGTACTTAGGTATGGAGTGGACTGATATTAGATTGAAAAATGATTGTAATACAGTTGAGGTTGTATTGATGTATGATGTTATTTATGACTTTATGTCCTTAAGAAAAATTGATAGACTTCGTAAAAAAAGATTTAATAATTTACCAATCCTTCATTCTGATGCAGTGAAAATGGGACTTTTTGAAAATAACCGTATATGTTACGATAGAGATTTTGAATCCAACAAGCCAGGTTTAGACAGAATTAGCAGAGAATTAAAGGAATTCAATAAAGCAAATAAAAATGACTTTAAAGATTTAAATATAGGAGATATTGTAAAAATACCATTTGGATTAGATACATCAGAAAAAAGGATAAGCACTCATTATTCACCTTGTAAGAATTGCACGAGTGAAGATTATGATTACGTCATTAAAGCAGAAATTATAAATAAATACAGAAGAAAGTTAACTCTTGAACTTGAGGTTACAGAAATGCAGCCTTATGATTCTTTGGAATTTAGAGGGAATATTTTAAATACTGGCATTGGTTTTAAATATGAGATGAAATACTTTGATGTGATAAATGATAAATAAATACGCTTGTCTACACTGTATAAAAACACAAATAAATCAGTGCTTTACGAAAGTTTTACGCATTTAAAAAATGGCAATTTGACGGACATATTAATAGTTTTTAATTTGGCTCAATGCAAATTGACAGGCAAGAGTTTCTTTCTTATACTAAACGATAAAACAAATCGCAAAGGTAATTATACAAACCCAAAAAAACTCCATACCTGTTTCAGGCATGGAGTTTTTGAGTATTGTACTTATAATCTATAATATAAATTATAATTTTGCCCGAAGCTCATTCACTTTATCATCAGCTGCGTTTCTTGTATAACGCTTATAATCCTTGGTATAAAGGGTTGCAACTGATTTATATTCTTTAGGCAACTGATTATAAGCAGTCCATGCTTTGTCGTAAACAGCAATCCATTTTTTCATGCTTTCTTTATCATCTTTAAGCTCAGCATCGGCAATATTTACCACTGCACGATAAATTTCATAGAGATATAATCCATATTTAGCAGAGCCTACAACATGTTCTTTTACCTTCTTGTTCTCCCATTGAATAGACTGAGCAAGCTGAACAATTTTCTGCCACTTTTCTACGGACTCATCCTTTTGTTGCAGGTTACGTTTTTGCGCAACCGGATCTTTAGGTATTCCAGGCCAGGCTATTCCCTGATCACGTGTCCACCATGGATTTAAATCGCGATAAGTGGTATTGCGACCACGCACAACAGCTTCGGCCGACAGCAGGCAAAGTTTTCTGAAAGCCTTTACATCATCACCCTTAAGGTGCAGTTTTTCTGCAGCATAACGATTAAAAATATTTTCTTCGCTTTGCTTAGGATCTTTGGCCCATTGAGCCATTACCCATGCATTCAGGTCGCACCACATCTCATCTTTGATATATGGTCCATCCCAACCACCACCACGGGTCCATGTCCATACACCGGCATACAAATCAGTTCTTTTCTCTGTAAACTCACGAATGCTGTTAATTTGCTCCTCAGGCATACGCTGATGCTCCTCAAAACCTTCAATAACACCATTGGCAATATAATTAGGATAAGCACCTTTACCTTCATACTCCCGCGCACATTGCACCTCAATGATTTGTTTATGTCTTCCTTGTCCAATCACTTTACTAAAAGCATTGGCTCTATGAAAGTCACCTTCACAATGCTTCACACTAATCACAAGGTTTTCATGCGGTTCAATGGCGTCACTCACTTTCATATAAGTTTCCATGTTAACATCAAAAGCACCCCATGTTCTGAATATCAATTCCTTATTATGATTTACACATATTTCTTCGCGAAGAATCTGCATTAAAGGTATAATGCTTTCTTCTGCACTATTTTTATTTTTTATTGATCCTTTATGAAAAGGAGCGTCATGCAAATAAGTTTCACCTATTCGAACAACCAGTCCATCCAAATCAGGAAATTGGTCAAATATTTCATTGATCTGTGCACGAATTAATTTTTCTGTCAAAGAATCATTGGGATCGCCAAAAGTATCCTCAATCTGGTATTTTTCTATTAATCTTTTGGGCAACAACACCAAATCACTCATGGCGTATATTTTCATATTTTGTGCCTTACATGCGGCATGCATTTTATGAATCTCTTTGGCTTTCTTATCAACCCATTTTCTATCTGGGGTTCCCTTGGGTAAAATATCTTTATCTACTGATTCCCAGTTAATTGCCAACGTAGGAGATTCGAATAAAAAATAGACCTTCCCATTATAGCCCATCTCCTTTATCACTGCAGGATTATTATAAGCCGATTGATAGGGTTTTTCTCCTGGATTATGATGTACCATATCTAATATCAATGGTTCCAAAGAATTATTCTGTGCCTTCATTTCTGATAAAAAACAAAGCGCTATCAGACACAAACCTGAAGCTATAATTGTTTTGAATTTCTTTTGTATCATAAACATCTATTTTTAAGCTATTAATTTAATCTTTATTTAAACGATACTTTAATTTAATCACATTCTTTCCTTTATTCAATTGGATACTACCCTTTGAATACTTAAAGTTTCTTGTATTTCGCAACTGATATTGATTTGGCAATACAAATTCGCCCTTTATAGAATCAGGTAATTGAATTTCAAATACACTATTATTTTTTTTATTCTTTTTGTAACTGGCGATAATACTACCCCTGTTGGTTGGAACTTTAATATCACAAAAAGTCAGCTCGCCCATTTGCGGCTTTATTTGAACTGTAGCAAAGCCGGGTGATTGAGGTCTTATCCCCCACATATAACGGGTTATAATATTTAAAGGAGCTGTTCCCCAGGCATGGTTCCAGTCGAGATTAGGCTTATATTTTTGATCCCAGGCCTCCAGTGTCATGGTAGAGCCTAGTTTAATCATATTCCACCAGGTTCTATCATGGCTTGTATCATTAATTAAGTGCAATGCATAGGAATCCTCACCAGCCTTAAACAATGCCTCTAAAAGATACTGTGCACCATATACGCTGCACGCCATTCCTCTGGATTTGATAAAGTCGACAACAGAGTTTCGGTATTCATCCGGAACCAAATCAAAGGCTAAAGGAAACATATTGGCATGTAAAGAGGCGTGATCAGATCCTTCCCCATCAATATAAACTCCTCGTTTTGCATCAAATAAAGTATTATTTATCATTTCTTTAACTTTTGCTGACTTTTGTTTAAATAACTCCGCATCGGATTGATTACCCAATACTTCTGCAATTTTTGACAACAAAACTAAATTATGAAAATAAAAAGCATTTACAACGGTGTTCACATCAACCATGTCATATCCATCTCTCTCCCCAAATTCAGGAAGCCATTTCTTTCCTGAGTTTCCTCTTGCCGGTGGCCAATCTACAATATCTTTAATCTGGGTTTGAGGATTTTTAAAACCCAATTGTTTCTTTAATTCGGGGCTTAATTTTTCTGATTGCGAACTAATTAACCCATCTTCACGGGCTAATTCCTGAAGCGTACGTATTTTTAGTACCTCATAATATTTTTCCAATGGACTAACATCACCCGTATACATATAGTCCTGATAATACAACATGACGGTATGTAACAACCACTCGGTAGGCCAGGTTGGATGATCTATAAAATATTCATTTGTTTTACGTGCAATTGAATAAATACTATCCACACAATAGTGACTAAGCTGATTAATGTAGGCATCAGCTTCATACGGTATTCGTTCACGATCTCCGTCAATATAATAGCCTGTAAAAGTAGTTGCCTTAATGGTGTGCTTGCACAAATCCCAAACCTGATTCAAAATAGTATCAGAAGAAAAAAACAGCCCTGCATTATCGTTAAATTGGTAATAGTAGGCTTTTTGTTGAATGATTAGATCTTCAACAGGAATATGAAGATTTTCTATTTCACAATATCTAAATGGCATTACAATGCCAAAGGAATCAGGTAATTGAATAGCCGGAGGATTAGAGTTTCTTTTATCTGGAAATAATTGTATGGTTTCTTCTTTATTCATCTGGAGACCAGAAATTTTAACTTCCTGATATCGTATAGTTCCTCCGGGATTAGAGTCTAAAGTATATTTACCCGATAATTTCTCCCCAATACTGACCAAAAGGGTGTCGTTTTGGTTTTGCTTAGCCCTCAGAATAAGCTTGCCAAAATATGCTTTACCAAAATCAATAAAATAATGCCCTTCTGCTACTTTTATAATTTTTTGCGGTGAATTGATAGTACACTCAAATTCGGATACGGGTTCCTTCTTTTGATTCTGTGATAAACCAATAACACTATGGTAGGAAAAGATAAAAATTAAACACCATTTTATCGATGGTAATAATGCCTGCTTCATACTTTAAAATTATTATTTCATTTGCGAATATATTAAAAAGCATGCAGGAACTTTAATAAATTTAAAACAAAGTATACAAACTTTATCAATTTTTTAAACATTTACTATTTCGTATAAATATACGAATCATAAAATTAATAAAGATTATTGTGCTTACATAAATAGTTAATAGCCTTTAGACTATAGTTGCAACTTGTCTTGGTTAAATTCACATCAAAAATTTATAATCAGTTATTAATTAAGCACAATATTTACAAAAAACACCACTCACAGATGACATTGTTCCCTAAAAATCAAGAAATAATACCACTTAAGATAGAGCTATTTTATAGACTAAAATTTAACAAAGAAGATCTATACTGCATAAGCTTATAACACCTCATCGGCTATAGTCATTTAAATTTATGCCCTCTTCACCTTTACTATACCCTTTCTATAGGCGTCAAGCAAACGATTCAGACCCTGAATCTGCTGACGCAGTTCTTTTCCTATATCAGTATCTCCTACCCGAATACGGTTTGTTGCATGCTCAATCATATTACGGGTAGAAACAATATCTACTTCATTCTGAATAGCCTTACGTTTTGATTCAAAAGGTGCATGTTCCGCAAGAATTAAATTATAGGAATCATAAATTAGTGTATATCCCGCTATACCTGTCACTTTCTGGTATGGCTTAGACATTCCTCCGTCAATAACAAAAAGCTTGCCTTCAGCTTTCACAGGACTTTCGCCTTTAGTTACTTTTACGGGTACATGACCATTGACGATATGAGATTCCTCCGGATCGAGCCCAAACTCCTTTAGTATACGGCAACAGGTTTCTTTGTCGTCACGAAGCTTATAATAGGTATTACTTTCTTCATAGTGTGATTCTTTATCATCAAGAAAATACCGTTCAAAAGTGGCCATTTTCTTTTTACCAAAAAGTGGAGAATTGGCACCACTCCATAAATACCACATATAATCTCGATCTTTACTTCTTTTTTCACGGTGTTCGCGGTTAAAATAGGCTCTACGAGAAAGCAGGTCGAACTGATCACACAAAGCTTTTCCCTTATACTTACCTCCCATGATATTAACTTCCTTAAAATCTCCCTTTTCATCAAGAGGTATACACCCGTGATACAACAGGTTTGAATTGTAAGTAAGGTAAGCACTCCCCTTTGAAAACAAGGTTTTAACATGCTTCTGCAACTTATCACAACTTAAAAAAGAAAAACGAAGTTTCTCTATCAACTCTCTTTCTTCTGCTGTAAGCTCATAGGGATTTTTCGGGTCAATGGTTGGAAAAGAAGTGTCGTTTAATGGTAATTCACGTCCATCAATGGTAATAGTGCCTTTGCTGTAATCTATTTTATCGAGTAATAATCGGTCATCCATTTCCATTTCCGGGTTTTTATGAATGATTTCTCCCGCAAGCTTGCTTTCAATGATCATAATAGCCTTATGCATCTTACTGATAAGCTTAATATGGGTAGAGCCAATATTTTCAGCAGGAGTTCCAACAGGAATAAAGGCCTTACATGGATCTCCCTCATAGGATTTCATGGCAAAGGTAGCCAGGGGTAACAAATTTATACCATAGGCATCCTCAAGGGTATCCAGATTATTATATCGGGCACTTAATCGAATTACCGTGGCTATACTGGCCCGAATTCCTGTAGCCGCAGCCATCCAAACAATATCATGGTTACCCCACTGAATATCTACAGAATGATGATTTTGAATTGCATCCATTACCTTATCGGCATGGGGACCTCTATCATAAATATCACCAATAATATGCAAACGATCAATTAGTAAACGTTGAATAAACTTACTAATAGCAATAATAAAATGATTGGCCCGATCCACATCGATAATAGATTGTATAATACGGTCGAAATATTTTTCCTTTTTGGCATTGCGTTCATTTAATAGTTCATCAATCACATAAGCAAAGTCAACGGGCATAGCCTTTCTTACTTTTGATCGGGTATACTTATCAGCCGAAACACGGGCTACTTCAATTAATCGGCGCAAGGTAACCGCGTACCAATTCTCCAGATCCTCTTCCTCTTTGGTAATGATCTCAAGCTTTTCCTCCGGATAATAAATCAGAGTTGCCAATTGGTCCTTGGTTTTGGCACTTAAGGTATACTCATAAACATTATCTATTTTCTTACGCACCATACCCGACGCATTCCTTAGCACATGACTAAATGTCTCGTACTCGCCATGTATATCTGTCAGGAAATGCTCAGTACCCTTTGGGAGGTTCAATATAGATTCAAGGTTTATGATTTCGGTGCAAGCAGCCTGAACCGTCGGAAATTTTTCGGCAAGCAGATTTAAGTATTTTAATTCATCCTCAGTATAATCATTTAGTAGAAATTCTCCTTTTTCGTTACTAACAACCATCGCTTCTTTTTTTTATTAAATTAATAATACTTAAATCACTCAAACCCACATCCTACCTATTATTTTCTTTAAATACTATTTAAGATGTGGGTTAGCTTCACCACACATTATAATTACTTATTCACATAAAAATAACGGATTCTGCAAACATTACCTACGCTTTGTGGATTCTTTTCTTTTGCCATCCTTATTTTTAAGGTATGCTTACCTTTCTTTAACCCAGTACACAGAGTATTGTATTTAGGCAGATGGAGCTGTGTACTCCATTTTGTGAAAAGATCGTAAGTTTTACTTTTCTCTCCATCTATACGATACTCTATGATTCCTGCATCAGGACCTGCAGCCACAGCAATTCCCACGGCAGTACCTTCAAACTCAAATTTCATCCAACCATTAGCTCCTTCTCCAATTAACATAGGCACATTTACATAGTTGGATCGGGTACGTTTATGATCTGTTGGCTTCCAGCTTTCATCAACATACCAGCCTTTTGCCAACTTAGCATTATCTGCCGCTGTTAGCAATTCACCATTACAGAAGCAATCCTTATCCAGCATTACGGGTTGTTGGTAGGCTGTTACTTTATCATCATCAGCCACATAACCCTTCCATGCGTTTTCTAACAACGTAATTAAAGAACGGGCATACACCCCTTGTCCGAAAGGAGAAGGATGCAGATTTTTAAAATCATCTTCCCAAGTAAACTCACCCGCATCTATTCTATCGGTAACTTCCTTAGCCAGATTAACAGTAGCAATTTGATAATGTTCTGCCACTTTATTATGATTTTGAATCACCAAAGGCACTTCGCCCTTCCGATAACTTTCCATCTTTGAAGGATCCACAAAATGCATCATCACTATATCCATCGAAGGATTAGCATTTCTGGCATGCCGAATAATACCTTCCATTCCGCGGATATGATCCTCGGTTTTTATACCATTACCTGCGTCATTTACTGCTGCTTCCTCAAAAAGTAAGTCAATAGGTCCTTTGGACAACACATCACGTTCCAACCTAAAAGCACCAGGAGTAGAACCCATAGAAGGAATACCTGCAGCAATAAATTCAAACTCTGTATCCGGAAATCTTTTTTGCAGATAAGCACAAATACTATCACGCCAGCCATTATTAAAAGTAATAGAACCACCAAGAAAAGCCACGCACCCTTTTTTACTTCGTGTAAACTTGATCATACTATTCTTTAAACCACTGCGTAATTCATGGTAGTCAGTTGAACTTATTGCTGTTTGCTCTATTTTTTTACTATTCACATAAGCAATGGCATATCCATTGCCAAGCAACACACTATCTTCCTGATTAATATACAAGGACCTGTTCTTTCGCCACACCAAAGGTTTTTCATCTAATAATTCAGCAGCAGTCACCACACTAACTTCTACTTCAGTAGTTAATTTCTGATCACCAAAGCTTAGGGGTGCAATAGGCGTATAGCACGCATAGGCCCCCATCTCTGTTTTTAAACCCTGAAAAGGCTGAATAGTTGGAGCACCAGCAATATAGCCCAATTGATTTAAAAATACATCACTCTCATACATAGACATATTAAAGTAATCATCCGTATTTGTTTTCTTAAATATTCTCGGATTAAAAAATCCATGATTTTTACCTTCAGCAGGGAAAAGCTCACAGACATTTCCGGCTTGTTGCATTAATCTGGTAAAGCGCATAGCGTTTTCAAAAGGAACGGTAGTATCGCCTGTACCGTGAAAAACAATAGTTGGCGGTAGGTTTTGTTTGATATGATGACAGGGAGAAATCTCCGTTTCCCGACCTTTTACTTTTCTACTACCATATCCTTTTTCGGTAGTATCCAGAACCGGGTTAAACAAAATCAGGGCATTGGGCACCGAACTTATTTTTAAATCTTCACCATCTTCATCCATATTTTCAATCAGAGCTGTACAGGCCGCAACATGCCCTCCGGCAGATGCTCCCGAAGCAGCTACTCTATCAGGGTCTATTCCAAGCTCTCCGGCATGTTCACGAACCCATCTGATGGCTGACTTTCCATCCTTTACACATTCAAAAGGCGAGGTTTTATGTTTTTTACTTATGCGGTAATCTGCCGAAATGGCAACGATTCCACGGGAGGCAAAATACTTACATTGCTCATAAAATTGCGAAGGATCACCCACAGCCCATCCTCCTCCAAAGAAAAATACAATAGCAGACCTTCTTTGATCATTGCTATGATTATCCGGATAAAATATTTCCAGGGATAAATCACCCTGTGGTGTTTTTTTATAGACTACAGACTCATCTGAAATTGTTTGTTGCGCAAAAGCAAAACCACCGAAAAGAAAAATCAATCCGATGGTAATCATAAATTTATTCATTATAAAATATTACTTAATTAAATATTGTTAAATCCAAGTGTTTATAATTCTTTAGAATTTCTTTTAATTTAAAGACTATACGATCGACACCCCCCTCAACATTAGATTCAATATTAAGTGGAATTACCGGGTCGTGTAAAGACAAACGAAGTAAAAACCATCCATTCTCCTTATCTGGAGCACATTTTATTCTGATTCCTTCATAATTTTCAGGAACAATACTCCAACCATCGGCCAAATGGTTCTCCAGGTCAGTTATAATTTGCTGACCATAGGTCGTAAAATCTTCAGTGTGAATGTTAATCCTATATTCTTTACTTTCTTTGGGTTTAGGCAGAACTTCAATCAATTGCGAAAGGTCTTTATCTTCCATCTTTAGATCCGCTAATTTAATCAATAATTTTGCTATCAAAAAGGCTCCGTCATCTAAAAAGTAATTTTCTTTTAAAGCAGCATGTCCACTGGTTTCAATAGCCAACCAACTTTCTTCGCCCATTTGGTTTAATCGAAGAGACTCATTAATCACATTTTTGTAGCCCCGCTTAAAGCGTTTATGTACCCCTTTTAAATGATGATTAATAAACCAACCCAGTCCATCAGAAGTAATAGAATCAGTAACGATGGTAGTACCCGGATGTTCCTCTAAAACTACCGCTGCGATAAGTGCTATCAGTTCATTCCTATTGATGGGGTTTCCGTGTTTATCCACAATAGCTGAGCGATCAACGTCGGTATCAAAGATGATTCCCAGATCTGCTTTTTCACGTTTAACCGCCTCACTAACAGACTCCATAGCCTTTTCATCTTCTGGATTGGGTACATGATTAGGGAAATAGCCATCAGGGTCGAGAAATTGACTTCCTGTTACCTCTGCACCAAGTTCAACAAGCACCTTATCGGCAAAAAAACCCCCTGCTCCATTTCCTGCATCTACTATAATTTTTAAACCTTTCAATGGGTATATTTTATCGACCCCTTCTTTAACTCCTGAACGGACCGCATTGACCAAATGCTTTGAGTAAATGGAAATATAATCTAAATATTGAATGCTTCCTTTCGGAGCAAATGGTTCTATAATTTGCTGAGTAGCCAGATCCAATATCTCGGTGATATCACTTTTATTGGCACCGCCCTCACTCGTAAAAAATTTCAACCCATTTCTATTAAAGGGCAAATGACTGGCAGTAAGCATCACTCCGGCATCAATATCATAGTCCTTATCTACCGTAGTCATATACATAGCAGGTGTTGAAGCTATTCCACAATCATATACATCAATACCCGTATTCGTAAGACCAATCATCAAAGCTTTTTTCAAAACCGGTCCGGTAAGGCGGGAATCCATTCCAATCGCTACTGTTAATTTTTGCCTCTCGGGTTTCTTTTTTCGAAGCCAGCGTGCAAAAGCATATCCCAGTTTCTCAACAACCTCATTGCTTAAATTTATTGCTTCACCTGGAACTCCTTCCATAGCAACACCACGGATATCAGAACCATTTTGTAGTTTCTTCCAGTCAATAGATAGAGTCATTAGTCTTAGTTTAAGATGTTATATAACCAAAATGATTATAAAAAAGTAATATATAAGCCCAAAAAACTTTAGTTAGCCATTGAATAATAGTTAATTACACAAAAGTGGTTTTCAAAACCTCTTGTTTTTTTTCACAAAAAAGAATTGTTTTGTTTCTATACCAGGATATACACAGCATTGATAAATTAACTAAAATTCGACATCATATAATCCTTCAGCATCTCTCTCAAAGGTTTCTACACCGGTATCTGTCATCGGGTGGCTTCTCAGGCATTCGAGTATATCATACCCCACGGTAGCTGCCTGGCTCCCCATCATACTCACTCTATATACTTGATCAACAGTTTTAAAGCTAGCAGCCAACACGCCTGTCTTTAAACCATAACGATCCAAACTTTCCACAATATTACCCACTACTTCAATACCATGGGAGGAGATATTATCCAGCCGATTTACATAAGGTGCAACCCAATCGGCTCCTGCACGGGCAGCTATAAGAGCCTGTTGTTGTGTAAAAACAGCCGTTGCTGTTACCTGAATACCTTTATCTTTAAGCATGGGCATAGCCCTGTAACCCTCTATTGTAACAGGTATTTTAGCAAAATAATTATCCCCTAAACCATATTTTACTTTATAGGCAATGGCTTCGCGCACCATATCTTCTGCCTTATTACTAATCATTTGCACATGTAGCATCTTATCTCCTACAATATCAATAAGTTCGGGTAAGATACGTGACAAAGTCTTTTTTTCATGAGCAATGATTGATGGATTGGTGGTAATTCCCTCAAGAGGAAAATAATAAAACAATTTTTTTAATTCATTCAGATTTGCTGTGTCAGCTAAATAAATCATCTTATATATGTTTTTCAATTAGTAGTTCAGTGCTGTAGCATTTGCCAATAATAATTCTTCTGCTTCCACACTCCACACGCCATTATTTTGAGCACACACCTCAGCCAGCATGCAATATACTGCATTATTTTTACCTAATTCCTTAAATTTTTCAATGGGTGTTAATGGCATTTCTATATGATTATATATAAGCTTTTTACCGCCGGTAGCATTGGGTAAATCTAATATAGCATCAATAACAGCATTCAATCCTCCTATATGTGTTACCAACCCCGCCGGATCAAAACCCCTAGAGAGGAGCTCCAGTCCCTCTTTCATATCGTCAATATTTCCACCCCTGGCATTAACCACATGCTTAGAAACATCATGTCCATTGTGAAAATTCATCTGCGTTTTTATATCAGCATTCAAAACACCGGCAAAAAAATTCAGACATCCATCCAAACCCAGAATTCCATAGGCCTGCTCTACAACCGAAGCTAAATACTCAAACACAAAAACATCATCATATCCCTTATTTCCAGTCATTTCCATTAGATAAAGAACAGGATCTTGTAAAATGGCCGTATTAATATATTTAAGTTCAATATTCTTAGATGCAGCGTATTCAACACTATATAGCTTTGCTGCTCTATCTAAACGATCCTGGTCAATATCGGTAACAACCAATAAAGAAGGCTTCCTGTCCTCCCGATGCAACATATAATTAATGGCTGTTAACCCCATGAAATCCACTCCTGCCAATATAGCCATCTTACCCCCTTGGGCAATACCCATCTGATGCACAGGCGAACCCGGGATAGTATGATAATTAGTATGAATAGCACCAATTAGGCGCGACAAATATTTTGACAACGAAGCAGGATAATAACCTGGGCCACCATAAGACATTAAACAACCTGATTCCATAACCTCATTCGAAAGAATCACATAGGTTGCACCACCTCCCATATAAGGGTACGAAAACCCCGGAACACTCTGCAATCCAACCGGACCCGCATGATGATTTAAGCCAGGATAAATAGCAAACTTATCTCCAGCTTTATATTTACCCGTCCATTTACTCCCCACCTCAAGCAATTCACCCCCAAACTCATGTCCAATAATAACGGGATGTAGCGTTATACCATCAGGCACTCTCATATGATCAGTACCTTGTTTCACAGCTTTATAGGATGACATACAAAGACTAGTACATATAACTTTAGCTAAAATTTCATTCTCTCCAACAGGAGGCAACTCAAATTCTTCCAAGCGAAGATCTTTTTTTCCATATAATCGCACTGCTTTTGTATCCATAGGTATAAGGTTTTTATTAATTCCAGTTATATCATTTCCAAGATGGGTTATATACTAAGCAAATCAGAGCCTCTTGACCCATTCATCAACATTGCTATATTTACTACTACAAACTTCTGTTTCTTAAAAGTTAATCAAAAAAACAGCAGCAAACATGCTCTTATCTAATTTTTTATCAACTTTCAGTATAACAGTATAGCTAACTCTCTGCACTTCATTCTTTCTTAATCGAAAATTTGTAAGTTTGCTAAAATTTAAAAATCACTTATGTTATTGTTGATATTCTTTATTACAATAGGCTTTGCCTGTTTAATATTTGGGGCAAATTGGTTAATTGATGGTGCATCCACTCTGGCAAGAAAATATCATGTCTCCGATTTGGTTATTGGTCTTACTATTGTTGCTTTTG